>JAFSMA010000107.1 GCA_017448145.1 Oscillospiraceae bacterium
CCGTCATCGTACAGCGCGACAGGGTACTCGTCCTCACGAAGCGGAAAGGCGACGTGCATGGCGTCAAAATCCACATCCACCGCGTTTCTGGCATCGTCCCTTGACGCAAACGGCAGGCAGTAGAGGCCCCGTCCGCTGGGTACGGCACTGAAATCCAGGTCATTATCGCCAATGCCCTGCACCGTGAACCAGCACTTTCCATCCGTTACCACGCTGTCCATGTCGAGGTCGTTGTTCTCCGCGTTGGACTCGGTACGCAGCTGCGTAACCATACCCCGGCTGTTCTTCGTCACCTCCACGGTGAGCTCCGCGTCCTCCGGCACGGGGAAACGGAAATACCCGTTGAACCGCCGCGCCAGATCGTTCTGCATATCCCCCGCGCTATAGAAGGTATCCTGCCAGTACGCCATGGTCGCTTCTCCCAAGTCCAGATCCACGATCAGTGGCATATCTTCCGTATAGTCCCGGATACGAAGCGTTTCCCGGCGCGTTTCCCCCGCCCCGGTGCGCTCCGCCACAGCAAGAATCGCTTCCGCCTCGCCGTCCCAGTGCAACCAATACGCCCTTTGCAAGCCGTCTGTGTCAACGCCGCTTTCACCAAAGCTGTAGCCAACGCCGCCAAGCGTGAAATACATCCGCAGTCCCGAGGGGACGTACCAATTCTCCTCCGGCTTTTTGAGGCTCCGCGCCGTGAACGAGGTACTTGCCCGCTCCGGCGCGGCAAGGGGCAGCGTAGAGTCCCAATAGAGCTGCCGTCCCGCCGACTGCCGTGCCGTCAGGGTGACGCCCTCCACTGCCGACGCGTCTCCCGCGTAGACCGTTTCCCGGAAGTCCACCCGGTCCGCCGTCCCCAGCAGATAGCCATGGGCGGCGATGACGAGGCCCACGGACAGCGCCGCCAGGGCAAGCGCCAAAAACACGCTGCGCTTCATGTCTCTCCCTCCATCTCCTCGATGGTCTTCGCCACCCGGTCGGCGCGGTAGTGATACGTCGTTTTCACATAGTCCAGCAGACTGCCGGGCAACTCCTCCGTCTGCGTGTCGCCGATGATAACGCCGTCCCGCAGCAGCACCGCCCGCCCGATGAAGCCGGACACCTCCTCGATGAGATGTGTGGAGAGCAGCACCGTCTCCCGCTCGGTCAGCAGCCCCAGCAGCACCTTGTAGAAGTCCTCCCGGTTGAAGACGTCGTTCCCTGCGAAGGGCTCGTCCATCAGGATATAGTCCGCGCCCTGAGACAGTGCAAGAATTACCTCGAACTGGTTCTTCTGGCCTGTGGAGAAGACCTTGAGCGCCTTGTCCCGCGGGAGCGCAAAAAAATCCATCAGGCTTTGAAACCGACGGTCGAGGTAGGTGTCAAAGTGGGCGGCATAGAAATCCCGGTGGGCGTTCGCCGTCAGGTCCGGGAAGAAGGAATGTTCGCTTGTGGCAAAGGATATCTTCGTGATATTCCGGTGGCTCACCGGTTCGCCGTCCAGCGTGATCTCGCCGCGAAAGCGGATGAGGCGCAGGATGCACTTCATCAGCGTGGTCTTGCCCGCGCCGTTTTCCCCGAACAGCCCCACGATCTCGCCCCGCGGCAGCGCCAGGTCGACGCCCCGCAAAGCCTCCTTGGAGCCGTATTTCTTCTGTACGTTTTTCAGTTCCAGCATGATTTCACCCCCAAAATCTCTGTCCCGCCGGCAGCAGCCACTCAACCGGCGTCATGTTCAGATAGATGCAGTAATAGATCCCCGTCAGCAGGGCAAACACGGCCAGAAATATCACCGCATAAAACAGAGGCGGCACAAGACAGCGTCGGTGGTATTCCCACGGGTCGCTCAGCCTGCGCAGGGTATAATCCGCTCGCGCGCCCTTGCGGCATGACCAGTAAGCCGCCGGGATGCCGCCAAGAAGCGCGGCGACTGCATAGTAGAGAAAGCCCATGAGAAAGCCCCTCGCCATAGTCCAGAACGGCGGCATACTCCGATAGGCGATACTTGGGTCCAGCAGTCTCGCCGTGGCGGCATCGTGAATGCCGCGCTCAATCAGCGCCGCGCGCTCATTGAAAAAGCACGGGAAGAACCCCAGACTGAACAAGAAAAACAATGCCAGGCCGAGTGCCAGAATTTTTAATTCCTTTCTCCGGTTCTGCCAAGGAAGGAAAAAATCGTCAAGCCGGTTCGCCATCGTCCTCCGCCTCCTTTCCCGCTTTTCTGTACCGGACATAGGCGCTGATCAGGATGAGCAGTGCAGCAACGATCTGAAAGATCACCCAACCAACTCCGTCTCCCATTTTTCGTGGAAAATAGATTCCGGTCGCGAGCAGGAAAAACGAGAGCAGAAACGGCGACACCGTTTCGTTTGCCGTCACGCAGCCCATCATCGCAAACCACAGCACATTCCGCAGGTAGACATACCAGTCCCCCAGCGGCAGCAGCCCATGCAGGAACGGCACACGGTAGAACGCCAGGAGCATGGTTTGGTTCTCCCACAGCGCCGGATTTGCCCGCTTCCACAGCAGGCATAGCCCCAGCGCCGTCGCCAGCTGCACGCCCCAGAGGATGAAATAGCACAGCGTGTTACAGGCGGCGTGAAGAAAGAAGCCCCTGCCCGCCGTCACGCCCAGCCGCCGCAGCGTATAGCCGGATTTGACCTGCCTGTCCCGTCCCATGACCAGCAGCACGCCGCTGAGCACCATGAACGCCGTCTCCGCGGCGAGGGATATGCAGCTGTCCGTCATGATCTGCTCCAGATCGCCGCCGGGATAGCGTACCATCGCCCAGTA
>JAFSMA010000108.1 GCA_017448145.1 Oscillospiraceae bacterium
ACACGGAGGTCTATATCGACGAGTTTGAAAACAGCGTGTCCACGGAGCTGTACTATCAGGATCAGACCAGCGGCGATTGGGTCATGTACCAGACGCTGTTTATGGAGGGCGAGGATCGCATCTGGGTCAGCTATGACGAGATACCTAAGTATCTCCGGGATGCCGCCGTGGCCATTGAGGACCACCGGTTCTACGACCACAAGGGCGTGGACTGGAAGGGCACCATCCGCGCCATTGTGTTCACCCTGGGCCCCGGCAACAGCCTCCAGGGCGGCTCCACCATCACCCAGCAGCTCATCAAGAACCTGACCCAGGACAGCGAGACCACCGTCAAGCGTAAGGTGACGGAGATCTACCGGGCCCTGGAGATGGAGACACGGTACGACAAGGACGAGATTTTAGAGGCGTACCTCAACGAGATTTACCTGGGCCGCTCCTGCTACGGCGTGGAGGCGGCGTCGCTGCGGTATTTCGGCAAATACGTCCGGGAGCTGGATCTGGCCGAGTGCGCCAGTCTGATCTCCATTACCAACAACCCCTCCCGCTACGGCCCCCTGGAGAGCGACTGGAGCCGCAAGCAGAACCGTGGCCGGCAGCTTGACGTGCTGGAGCGGATGCTGAACTACGGCATGATCTCCCAGGCGGAGTATGACAGGGCTAAGAACGAGGAGATCGTGTTCACCAACGGCTACACCAACCTGGGCAACTACGTCAACGAGCATCTGGAGGAGATCAAGGAGGAGGGCGAGAAGGAGAAGCCGGTGTCCACCGCGTGGAACTCCTACTTCACCGACGCCCTCATCAGCGACGTGGCCCGGGCCCTTGTCCGTGAGCTGGGGCTGACCGAGAACCGTTACACCGACAAGGACGGCATTGAGCACGTCACCTCTGCCTACGAGCAGGCCATCAATATGGTGTACGGCAACGGCTATAAGATTTACACCACCCAGGTGATGGAGTATCAGAAGATCGCCGAGAGCGTGTTTGAGGACGTGTCCAACGCCCCCTATACCCGCTCTGACGGCGAGCAGCTCCAGGGCGCCATCACGGTGGTGGACCCCTACACCGGCTACGTGGTGGCGATGGTGGGCGGCATCGGCCCCAAGACCGCCGACCGTGGCTGGAACTGGGCCACCAGTGAGCGGCCCTGCGGCTCTGCCGTGAAGCCCATCAGCACCTACGCCCCGGCGCTGGACAGCGGCGTAATCAACACCGCCAGCACCGTGGACGACTACCCCGTGCTGCTGCTGAACGACGAGGAGCCCTATCCCAAGAACGACAACGGCCGCTTCCGGGGCCTGACCCCCATCCGCACGGCGCTGGTCAGCTCCCTGAACACCTGCGCGGTGCGTGTGTGCCTGAAGTACGGCGTGTGGAACGCCTACGACTTTATGACCAACAAGCTGGGCTTCACCACCCTGACGGCGGAGGACAGCCAGCAGGTGGGCAATATGGCCCTGGGCGGCTTCCAGTACGGCGTCACCACCGAGGAGATGGCGGCGGCCTACGGCGCTTTCGTCAACGAGGGCATCTATACCGCGCCCCGCACCTTCGTGCGGGTGGAGGATGCCAATGGCCGGGTGGTGCTGGAGAATGAGGCCCGCTCCAACGTGGCCATGAAGCCCACCACCGCCGCCATTATGAACAGCATTTTGCAGCAGGTCATCTCCGGCGGCACCGGTTACAGCGCCCGGTTCAGCGGTATGCACATCGCCGGTAAGACCGGTACCACCAACAACCTGAAGGACCGCTATTTTGTGGGCTACTCGCCCTATTACAGCGCTGCCGTGTGGGTGGGCTACAAGTCCAACTCCGTGGTCAGCTCCGGCGGCGTCAACCCCGCTGCCGTGCTGTGGCAGAAGGTGATGTCTCAAATCCACGCGGAGCTGCCGGATAAGGACTTCTTCACCTCCTCCGGCCTGACCACCGTCACCGTGTGCGCCGACAGCGGCATGCTGGCCACCACCGCCTGCGAGGCCGACCCCAGAGGCAGCCGTGTGGTGACGGAGATCTGCGCCAGCGACAACCAGCCCCTGGAGTACTGCACCTACCACGACGGCTCCGCCATTCTGAACTACGTCCGTGACGACCAGCAGTTTGCCGAGTTCCCGGAGATCGTGGCGGAAGACGACGACTACGTGCTGCACACCAAGCCCACGGTTGTGCTGTTTGACCCGGAGGATCCCTCCACCTGGTGGGATGAATTCGGCAACTTCATCGGCGGGGAATTTATCCCGTCGGAGGGCGGGGAGACGCAGACCGACGAGGAAACCGACGGACAGACCGATGGACAGACCGGCGGACAAGACGGAGAATAACAGAGCCGGGAAGATATCGCACGCAAAAGAATCCACCCCCGAGGGAGGCACTTCGTAAGGAAGTGCCTCCTTCTGGCTTTTGCAAATGAAACAAATGGATGACAATGCCAAACGGCGATGGTATAATAGTTTCAAAAGATTGGAAAGCGTGGGGGTGCATCATGCGTTATCTTGAGGAATACTACAACAGCAGGGATGAAGATAGTCGGCTTCTGTCCCAGCATGGACAGGTTGAATATCTGACTACAATGAAATACATTCATGAATATGTTTCATTCTTTTCATCTCCGAAAATTCTGGAGATCGGTGCGGGAACAGGAAGATACAGCGTAGCACTCGCAAAGGAAGGCTATTCTGTAACCGCAGTTGAATTGGTGCAGCACAATTTGGATGTTCTCAAATCCAAACTGGATGGGTCCGAATCGATCACGGCTATACAAGGAAACGCTTTGGATCTCTCGGCATTCCCAGACAAATCATTCGATCTGACAATG
>JAFSMA010000109.1 GCA_017448145.1 Oscillospiraceae bacterium
CCGTCTCCGCCGCCACCATCAACACCTCCGGGTATCTCCGGTGCCGGGCCACACGGGTGGGGGAGGACACCACCCTTTCCCAAATCATCCGCATGGTGTCCGACGCCGCCGCCACCAAGGCCCCCATTGCCCGGATTGCCGACAAGGTGTCCGCCGTGTTCGTCCCGGCGGTCATCGGTATCGCGGTGGTGACGCTGGCGGTCTGGCTGCTCTCGGGCCGGGACTTCGCCTTTTCCATCGCCCGGGCCATCGCCGTGCTGGTGATCTCCTGCCCCTGCGCCCTGGGCCTGGCCACCCCGGTGGCCATTATGGTGGGCAATGGCGTGGGGGCCAAAAACGGCATCCTCTTCAAGACCGCCGTGGCCCTGGAAAACGCCGGCAAGGTGGACACGGTGGTGCTGGACAAGACTGGCACCATCACCTCCGGCGCGCCGGTGGTCACCGACGTGGTGCCCGCCCCCGGCGTGACGGCGGAGGCCCTGCTGCAGCTGGCCGCCGATTTGGAGCAGCACTCCGAGCACCCTCTGGCGGCGGCGGTGATGGCCTATGCCGCCGAAAAGGCCGTGGCCCTCTCCCCCGTCACCGATTTTGCCGTGCTCTCCGGCAGCGGGCTCACCGCCCGTCGAAACGGTAAAACTCTCTGGGGCGGCTCCGGGAAATTCATGGGCGGCAAGTTCGCCCTCTCCCCCGCCCTGCTGGCACAGGGGCAAACGTTGGCCGAACAGGGCAAAACGCCCCTGTATTTTGGAGAAAATGACACCGTTTTGGGCCTGATCGCGGTGGCGGACGCCATCAAGCCCGACTCCGCCCAGGCGGTGAAGGAACTGCAAAACATGGGCATCCGGGTGGTAATGCTCACCGGCGACAATGCGCGCACGGCCAATGCCATCGGCCGGGAGGCCGGGGTGGACGAGGTCATCGCCGGGGTACTGCCCGACGGCAAGGAGGCGGTGATCCGCCGCCTGCTGGAGCGTGGCACTGTGGCCATGGTGGGGGACGGCATCAACGACGCACCGGCATTGAAGCGGGCCACGGTGGGCATCGCCATCGGCGCGGGCACCGACGTGGCCATTGACGCCGCCGACGTGGTGGTGATGCACTCCCGGCTCACCGACGTATCCGCCACCGTCCGCCTGTCACGGGCCACGGTGCGTAACATTCACGAAAATCTGTTCTGGGCCTTCTTCTACAACGTCATCTGCATCCCCCTGGCCGCCGGATTTTACGGCGCCGTCTTTGGCTGGACGTGGGAGATGAGCCCCATGATCGGCGCGGCGGCCATGAGCCTTTCCAGCTTCACGGTGTGCATGAACGCCCTGCGGCTGAACCTGTTCCCGCTGCGGGATGCCAGCCATGACCGGCCCCGGAAACACCATTCCACACCTGCCCCGGCGGAAGCGCCCCGGCAGCAAAATCAAAAGGAGGAAACCACTATGGAAAAGACACTGGACGTAAAGGGCATGATGTGCGAGCACTGCGAAGCCCGGGTGAAAAAGGCTTTGGAGGCCGTGGAGGGCGTCACCGCCGCCGTGGCCGACCACCACAAGGGCACCGCCGTGGTGACCCTGTCCGCCCCGGTAGCCGATGAGGTGCTGCGCAAGGCGGTGGAGGACCAGGACTACGAAGTCACCGCCGTTCGCTGACGGTCAAGCCGAAAAACCGTATCAAAAAATGAGCCGACGCTTTTTCGCGTCGGCTCATTTTGTCTGTTTTGCATATGCGCGCGATTTGCTCAGCGTTTTTTCTTGCCCCGCTTTTCTTCCAGATAGTACCGAAGCGACGTAAGCAGCGTTGCGCCGCCTCCACCCATAAAGCCCGCTCCCAAACTGGGTGTGTCATTAACCGTGCCAACCAGAATGATGCCGGTCACAAACAGGCAGGCGCCTATCACGAAGAAAATCCTAATGAGCTTATGCATCGGTATTACACCTCATTTCTCCGCGAAAACGTCCTTGTTTTTCCAGAAATACTCCACGCCGGAGTAGACGGTGGTGACCAGGATCACCCACTGGCAGACGGTGTTCAGCCAGCCGGGGACGCCGAAGAGGATGAGGCAGATGCACACCATGGTGGAGGCGGTTTTGATCTTGCCCGACCAGGCGGCGGCAATGACCCGGCCCTCCTCCACGGCCACCATGCGCAGGCCGCTGACGGCGAACTCCCGCAACAGCACCACCGCCAACATCCAGGCGGCCAGGCTGCCCTCGGCCACGAAGACGCACAGCGCCGCCATCACCAGGCACTTGTCCGCCAGGGGGTCGGCGAACTTGCCGAAGTTGGACACCTGATCGTAGTGGCGGGCGATGTAGCCGTCCAGAGAATCGGTGAGGCAGGCCAGGATGTAGACCCCCAGGGCCACCAGGCGGTGGGCGGGGAAGGTCATGTACATCAACACCAAAAACACGGGGATCAGCGCGATACGCAGCAGCGTCAGCTTATTGGCTGTGGTCATGGGCATGGGGAAAACCACCTTTCATTACAATCAAGTACTACCATTATACCACGTTTCCGATTTGGCGCAAGCCCTTACCCCTCCACCTCACCGGTGAGGTCGCCGTCCATGATGCCGGTGATGCGGACGGGCAGCATGTCGCTGGGGTGGGCGTCGGGGGCATCGAAGTAGATGACGCCGTCGATGCCGGGGCTCTCGGCGTAGCTGCGGCCCACATAGGACTGTGCCTCCTCATCCCAGCCGTCGCAAAGCACGGTGACCACCGTGCCCAGGCGGGATTCGTTAAAGGCGTCCATCACGTCGCTCTGCACGTCCATCACCAGTTCGGCGCGGCGGGCGGCCTCGTCGCCGTCCACCCGGTTGGGCATCTCGGCGGCGGGGGTGCCCTCCTCCGGGGAGAAGGGGAAGGCCCCGGCCCGCTGGATCTGCACCTGCCGCAGGAAGGCGCACAGCTCGTCGAAGGCGGCCTCGTCCTCAAAGGGCAGGCCGGTGATGATGCTGGTGCGCAGCACGATGTCGGGGATGCGGCGGCGGATGCGGGCAAACAGGTCCAGAAGGCCCGCCTTGGTCTCCCGGCGGCGCATGGCGTGGAGCACGGCGTCGTTGCAGTGCTGGATGGGGATGTCCAGATAGTGGCAGATTTTGGGCTGGGCGGCGATGGTGTCCAGCAATTCGTCGGTGATGGCGTCGGGGTAGAGATAATGGAGGCGAATCCACCGGAAATCCAGGTCGCACAGGGCGTTCAGCAGGGCGGGCAGCCGCTTTTCGCCGTACAAATCCACGCCATAGCGGGTGATGTCCTGGGCGATGACGATGCATTCCTTCACGCCGCTCTCCGCCAGCTCCCGGGCCTCCTGCAAAATCTCCTCCATGGGGCGGCTGCGGTATTTGCCCCGGAGGGAGGGGATGACGCAGTAGGCACAGCGGTTGCTGCAGCCCTCGGCGATGCGCAAATAGGCATAGTGGCCGGGGGTGGTGAGAATGCGGGGCAGCTCCGGCACAGGGGCGTGGATGTCACCAAAATGCTCGCACTTCTCGCCCTGGACTACCTCATCAATGGCGGCCACAATGTCGCCGTAGCTGCCGGTGCCCATGATGCCGTCCACCTCGGGCAGCTCGGCGGGCATCTCGTCACGGTACCGCTGGCTGAGACAGCCGGTGACCAGAATGGCCCCCAAGCGGCCCTGGGCCTTTAAGTCCGCCATCTCCAAAATCACGTCGATGGCCTCGCTTTTGGCGCTGTCGATGAAGCCGCAGGTGTTGACCACCACCACGTCGGCGTCCTCCGGCTGGGTTTGCAGCGTCATACCGGCGTCTACGCAGAGGGCCATCATCTGCTCGGTGTTCACCCGGTTTTTATCACAGCCCAGAGAAATAAAGGCTACGTTCATTCTGTTTCCTCCCAATCCTGCCCCGCAGCGCGGAGGGCAGCGCGTATGTCATTCCAGGAAAAGCCCCGGCGGGCCAGGGCGGCGGCGGTCTTTTTGGCCTGGGCGGGGTCGGACAGATCCCGTTTTTTGGCCTTGAGATACGCCGCTATGATCTCCTCCGACGGGGGCATGTGGGCCATGGCGTCCTCCCACAGCGGCCGGGGGATGCCCCGGCGGTGCAGCTCCTGGCGGATGCGGCCGGGGCCGTAGCCCATGCGGGCATAGTGCTGCACGGCAGCGGCGGCGGTGGCGGCATCGTCCACGGCGCCCAGATCCTCCAGCCACTGCACCGTCTCCGACGCCTCGTCCTCGGTGGCGCCCTTGGCGGTGAGCTTGCGTTGCAGCTCCCGGCGGGACACCATGGCGGAGGAGGCAATGCGGGCACCGTCGGCCTTCACCTGGGAGCGGTGGGCCGCCTGGCGGAGGGCGGGCAGCTCATCCTCCCCTATCTCTTTACCTGTAAACAGGCCAAAGCGCAGGAGCTCGGCCTGGGTGAGACGGAGGGGGTCTTTCTCCCCCTCCAGAAACACCAGGACCCGCTCCTGCTTACGTTTTGACGTTTCGATACGGACGACGCGCATCAATCTTCGTCGTCGAAGTCGTCGGCGGACACGTCCACGGCCCGGCCGGCGGCACGGGCGGCAATCTTGGACTGGGCGCCCATCAGCTTATGGAAGTTATCCCGCACGTCCCGCTCCAGCTTGGCGGCCTCCTCGGGATGCTGGCGGAAGTAGTCCTTGGCGGCGTCCTTGCCCTGGCCCAGCCGCAGCTCGCCCATATTGAACCAGCTGCCGCTCTTCTGCACCAGATCCAGCTTCACCGCCAGGTCGATGAGCTCGCTGAGATGGGAGATGCCCTCGCCGTACATGATGTCGAACTCCGCCTCGCGGAAGGGAGGCGCCACCTTGTTCTTCACCACCTTGGCCCGGACGTGGTTGCCCACCATCTCGCCGCCTGCCTTCAACGTCTCGACGCGGCGGACGTCGATGCGGACGGAGGCGTAGAACTTCAAGGCCCGGCCGCCGGTGGTGACCTCGGGATTGCCGTACATAACGCCCACCTTCTCGCGGAGCTGGTTGATGAAGATGACGATGGAATTGGTCTTATTGATGATGCCGGTGAGCTTGCGCAGGGCCTGGGACATGAGCCGGGCGTGGAGACCCACAAAGCTGTCACCCATCTCGCCCTCGATCTCGGCACGGGGCACCAGAGCGGCCACGGAGTCCACCACCACCACGTCGATGGCGCCGGAGCGCACCAGGGCCTCGGTGATCTCCAACGCCTGCTCGCCGGTGTCGGGCTGGGAGATCAACATATCCTCAATGTTGACGCCCAGGGCACGGGCATAGGTGGGGTCGAGAGCGTGCTCGGCGTCCACAAAGGCCACCTCGCCGCCCAGCTTCTGGGCCTCGGCCAGCACGTGGAGGGCCAGGGTGGTCTTACCGGAGGACTCAGGGCCGTAGATCTCCACCACGCGGCCACGGGGCAGGCCGCCGATGCCCAGGGCCAGATCCAGGGCCAGGGAGCCGGTGGGAATCACGTCCACGTTGACGGTCTCGTTGGCGCCGTAGCGCATGATGGAGCCCTTGCCGTACATCTTCTCGATCTGCTGCATGGCGGTCTCCAACGCCTTTTTCTTATCGCTGTTCACAGGGGCCGCAGTCTCTTTTTTCGCTGCCATGTGTGGTCCTCCTCTTGATTTGGTAAGGTAATATTACAGAAATGATTGTCCTGAATTCAGGACAGTTCTTCCGGATAGATGCTGTCGTCGGGGCGGCCCTTTAAGGTGCCCCACACCACCCGGGGGATGCCGCTTAAGTCCGGCACCACGGTGATGTCGCCAAAGCCAGCCCCACGCATGAGCCGCAGCACGTCGTCGGCCTGGCCGATGCCCACCTCGAAGAAGAGGCGGCTGCCCAGGTGCAGGGCATCCCGCCAGCGGGTGCAGACGGCGCGGTAGAAATCCAGGCCGTCGTCGCCGCCGTCCAGGGCCACGTGGGGCTCATAGTCCCGGACAGACTCGTCCAGACCGGGGATGTCGGCGGTGGGGATATAGGGGGGGTTGCAGACAATGGCGTCAAACTCCCCCAGCTTGGGAGAGGGCTTTTCCAACGCATTCATGTACAGGGCGGAAACCCGGGCGGTAAGATCGTTGCGGCGGATATTCTGGCGGCACAGCTTCAGCGCCCCCTCCTCCGCGTCCCCCAGGGTCACACGGGCACGGGGGCACTGGGAGGCCACCGCCAGACCCACGCAGCCGCTGCCGGCGCACAGGTCCAACACCCGCGGGCTGTCCGGCAGGGCGGAGACGAACTCGATGGCCTGGGCGGCCAGCACCTCCGTGTCGGGCCGGGGAATCAGCACCCGGGGGTCAATGTCCAGGGGCAGGCCGTAAAACTCCCACTCGCCGATGAGATAGGCCACCGGCTCGCCTTGCAGGTGGCGCTGCACCAGCTCCTCCATCCGCGCCGCCACATCGGCGGGCACGTACAACCGGCCGTCACGGCGCAGCTCCTCCCGGGTCTTGCCGGAGGCGTAGCACAGCAGTTCCCGGGCCTCCAGCGTGGCGGCGGGCAGACCGGCCAGCCGCAGGCGCTGGCGGGTGTCCAGGTTCAGGTCGTTATAGGTAACGGCCAAGGTTACCACCTGTCCTTCCCGGCCTGGTCGGGGATGACCAGCTTCATGGCCTCGATGGCCACCTCCAGCATGGCGTCATCCGGCTCGTTGGTGGTGAAATTCTGCATCCACATGCCGGGGGCGGAGA
Source organism: Oscillospiraceae bacterium (assembly GCA_017448145.1). GTDB lineage: Bacteria > Bacillota > Clostridia > Oscillospirales > Oscillospiraceae > Vescimonas. Next base: position 6,647 of record JAFSMA010000109.1, read on the forward strand.
GAAGGCGGGTCAGCCAGTTGTCATGGGCGCCCACCAGGCGGTTGAACTCGTAGGTGACGCCCACCACCGGCACCAGCAGCAGCAAATGGAGCCCCAGGCGCACCCAGAAGCTGCGCCAGTCCACAAAGGTGAACACAGCGGAGGAGGCCAGGATGGACACCACGATGACCACGAACAGGAAGCTGGTGCCGCAGCGGGGATGGTGCCGGGGCTGGATGCGGGCGTTCTCCACCGTCAGGGGCAGGCCCGCCTCGTAGCAGAAGATGGTCTTATGCTCGGCGCCGTGGTACTGGAACACGCGGCGGACATCCTTCTGCCGGGACACCAATATCAAATAGGCCATGAAGATGGCGATTTTCACCACGCCCTCCACCAGATTGTGGACAAGGGCACTGTTGATGAAGGGGTCGATGAGGCCCGCCAGGAAGGTGGGCAGGATCATGAACAGCAGCAGCGTCAGGCCCAGGGACAGGATCACCGACACCGCCACGATGGCACTTTGCAGCTTTTCGGCGGGGACGTGGGCTTCCAGCCACTTATCCAGCTTGTCCGGCTCACCCACGTCCTCGTCGGGGAAATAGTCGGCGGAGAACATCAGCGCCTTGACGCCCTGGATGACAGAGCCCAGGAACACGGCGCTGCCCCGGATGATGGGCCAGCCCAGAATGGGATAACGCTGGGAGATCAGCTTGCGGTCCTCTACCTTGGTGACCAGCCCCTCCTTGGAGCGTACCACGATGGCCTGCTTATCCGGGCCGCGCATGAGGATGCCCTCAATGAGCGCCTGGCCGCCGATGGTGGTGCGGAAGGCGCAGGATTGTTTCTCTTCCATATACAATGATCCTTTCAATGGGAAATTCTATCACATATTGACACAAAATGCAACAGTTGTTCTATTGTTTTCCGTCCGGATTACGGCCCTCTTTTTTATCAGGGATGGGCAGGCGGATGGTGACCACCGCGCCGCCGCCCCGGGCGTTGCCAATGTCGAAGGTGCCGCCATGGAGGCGGATAATCTCATCGCAGACCGCCAGGCCGATGCCGTTGCCCCGGGCCTTGCTGGAGCCCTTGTAAAACTTCTGCTTGACGTAGGGCAGCTCGTCCTCGGGGATGCCGTGGCCGTAGTCACGGATGGTGATAATGTAGAAGCCGCTGCGGCGGTGGAGCGCCACGTCGATGCGCTTGCCACTGCCGCCGTGCTTGCGGGCGTTGTCCAGCACGTTGCTGAACACCTGCTTGAGCCGCTCGCCGTCGCCGTCGATGGGGTCTTCATAGATGTCCTTGCCGCTGTGGTAATTCAGCTCGATGCCGTCCTGGCGGAACAGCTCACGGTAGGTGTACACCGCGTCCTCCAGCTCGGCCTGCAAATCGGTGGGCTCCACCTGGAGGGTGAAGCGGCCGTCCACCAGGCGGGAGAAGTCCAGCAGCTCCTCCACCATGTTGGTGAGCCGGGCGGACTCCTTGCAGATGATGGTAAGGCCCCGGCGCATGGCCTCGCTGTCTACGCTGCCGCTGTCCACGTCCCCCAGCAGCGTCTCGCCCCAGCCGTTGATGGCGGTGAGGGGGGTGCGCAGCTCATGGGACACGGAGGAGACAAACTCCCGCTGGGTCCGCTCGTTGCGGCCGATTTTCACGGACATATCGTTGATGTCGTCCACCAGGTCGTGCATCTCGTCGGCGTAGGTATTGGGGATCTGGATGCCGTAGACGCCCCGGGAGATGCGCCGGGCGGCGTCGGACACGGCGCTGACGGGGGCCACCACGCTATTGATGAACAGCAGGCTGGACAGAAGGATCAGCACCAGGGCGGCGAAGGTGATGGCCAGCACCATAATGACGGTCATGATCACCTGGTTGTCGATGTCCCGGAGGGAGGTGACGAGGCGCATCATGCCCACCACGGTGCCGTTGAACTTCAAAAGGCTGCTGACGGCCACGATGCGCTCGCCGGTGACGGGGTCGCGGCCGGTGAAGCTGCCCACCTGGCCGGTGCGCATGGTCTCCACAATGTCGGAGGTGCCGGGGCGCAGACCCACGGTGAGGCTGCGGGTGGTGAGCTCCACGGTGCCGTCGGCGGTGAGGAACTGGAGCTCCACCCGCTCCCGGCTGTCAAAGGTGGCGCAGTACTGGACGGCGCCGCGGTAATACTCATCGTAGCCCGTCATGACGTAGGTGTTGAAATACTCGGCCCCGGCGTTGACCTTGGCTTCCAGGGCGGAGCGGGCACCGCTGTAATAGTTGTCGGCAAAGGCGATGGACACCAGCGCGGAGATGAGCAGCAGCAGCACCACCACGGGCACGATGCTGTTGATCAGCCAGCGGCGGCGCAGGCCCATTTTGCGGGGGCGGTCGGCCATGGGGTGTCATCTCCTTTCCGGTAAAATAAGGGCGGCGTCAGGCCTGCCAGCGGTAGCCCAAGCCCCAGACAGTGGTGATATAGGTGGGGGCGGCGGTGTCGTCCTCGATTTTCAGGCGGAGGCGGCGGATATTCACGTCCACGATCTTCACCTCGCCGAAGTAGTCCTGGCCCCAGACCATGTCCAGAATTTCCTCACGGGTCAGGGGCTTGTCCGGGTTTTCCATAAACAGCTTCATAATGGCGTATTCCACCTGGGTCAGCTTGACAGGCTGGCCGTTTTTGCTGAGAGTATGGGAGCGGGTGTTCAGGGTAAAGGGGCCCTGCACCAGCTCGGAGGCGTCCTCGGCGGGGGCGTCGCCGCCGCTGCGGCGCATCAGCGCGTCCACCCGGGCGGTGAGCTCGGCGGGGGAAAAGGGCTTGGTGACGTAATCGTCGGCGCCGGTCATCAAGCCTGTCACCTTGTCCATCTCCTGGGAGCGGGCGGTGAGCATGATGATGCCGATATTGGAGCCGGTGGCCCGGATGCGACGGCAGACCTCGAAGCCGTCGATGCCGGGCAGCATCACGTCCAGCAGGGCCAGACGGGTGTCGCGGTTTTGATCCAGCATTTGAAGGGCCTCCTCGCCGCTCTCGGCCTCGATGACCTCATAACCGGCCCGGCGGAGATTGATGGCGATAAAGCTGCGGATGCCGGATTCATCTTCCAGAACCAAGATTTTTTTCATCCGTTACTCCTTTCACGGCCGCCCCAGGTGTGCACCATCAGGGAGAAGTGATCCCGCAGCAGCTCCTGATCCACGCCGTAGGCGGCGGAGACATCGGTGAGCTCACCGGCGATGATGGCATCGCTGAGGCGGGTGATGATGAAGCGGCCGTCCATGACGGCGCGGCTCTCCCGGGTGTCGCTGGTGATGGTGTAGAGGTGGGCCACCACTTCGCCGCCAATGGTGATGGTGGTTCGCTCCTCCCCGGCAACCGAATGCGCGGAGGCGATGGACGCCACGTTCCACCAGGTGTCGGGCAGGGTGAAATACCATCCGGCGGAGGCGTAATGATAGGTGATGGTCACCATTTCCGCAGCGCCTGAGCCGGTGCAGCGCGACCAGTTCACCATTGCGCCGCCGGGATAATAGCGCTCGGCGCTCTCTCCGTCCGCCATGGCCCAGGGCACCTCCGTGATGCCGTCGCCGTCAATGTCCTGGGGGGCCAGGCCGCAATAGGCGTAGGACGCAGGATAGCGCTCGCCGGCGGGATAGAGGAGGGACACGTAAAGGCGCTGGCCCACAGGGACGGCATCGTCGCCGGGGCGCTGCACCAGCAGCTGCGTGGTGGCGGCATCGCTCTCATTGACGCCCGTGATAAACAAGGCGGGGCTGCCGTTGGCCGTGGTGCCGCACACCAGGGAGCCGCGGCGCACGTCATCGATGGTGCCGGACAGGCCCAGCTGCTGCATACGGCTCATCACACCGGAGCGCCACTGATATACGTCCGCCGACAGGGATTGGTTTTCATCGGTGTGAATGGACACCAGGCAGGGGGTGTCGCTGTCGTCATAGGAGAGGACAACAAAGCGGGAGTAAGCGCATCCGGCCAGGGGGATGCAGTCCCGGCCCACACGGTAGACGGTGGCGGTGCGCTCCTCACCGGCGCCACGCCAGCCTACGATCAGCTCTTTTGCCCCGTCGCCGGTCATGTCGCGGTAGAGCACGCAATCCACACCGGCGCCACGGCTCTCGATGGTGCAAATGCGCTGGTAGCTGTCACCGGCAGGGTCCAGCACCAGGATTTTCAGAGGGTTTTCATCGCCGCTGCGCCGCAAAAACACCACGGCGCTCTTTTCCCCATCGCCGTCCAAATCCACCATCTGGATGGGCTCGATGTTCTCGCCGCTCTCGGGGGTGACGTATTCATAGCCGCTCTCCAGCAGCTCTTCCAGCGCCAGGGACAGGCCGGCGTATTCCTCGGGGAGCTGGGGCAGGGTGAACAGCTCCTCTACGGACACGCCCATGGAGCAGCCGCAAAGCAGCATCGCCAGCACCAGCGAAAGCGCCATGATGGCCAATAAACGCAGCCGTTTCACCGGCAATACCCCCTTTCGGCCCATACTAATACGCATATATCATACCACAGTTTCCGCCGCTTGGGTAGGGTTTGTTTTGGATTTTGCCGCTGTTCACGATAATTTTACACTTGCAATTAAGAGCAAGCCACGGTATAATAACGGAGTTATCTGCCGGTGTGATGGAATTGGTAGACGTAGTGGACTCAAAATCCACCGCTGGCGACAGCGTACCGGTTCGAGTCCGGTCACCGGCACCACAAGAAAAAGCAGTGATTTGTCTACCAAATCACTGCTTTTTCAACGAAATCCGTCCTTGCGGACGGGTGAAATCCGCCTGGCGGCGGGTAAACTCGCTACGCGGTGAAGTCCCGCTCCGCGGGGAGCTGGACGGATTTCATTTCACCGTGAGCGAAGCGAACGATTTCACCTTCGGGGCAAAACCCGAAAATTTCACCGCGGCGTAAGCCGCGATTTCACTATTGTATCACTCCATATATAGTAAGACGTTTTTGAGGTGGTTGCCATGGCGAACAGTAAGCTTTCCAATCTTTCCATAGATTTTGCTGTGAAGGTTTTGAAGCTGTGCAGCCAAATCAAAGGGCACTCTTCCCTGGTCAATCAGTTGGAGCGGTCAGCGACCAGCATCGGCGCAAACATCCGGGAAGCCAACTACGCGCACAGCAGAGCGGATTTCATCGCTAAATTGCAAATCTCTCTGAAAGAGTGCTACGAAACAGAATACTGGCTGGAACTGTTGCAGAGGGCAGACCTCGTATCCTCGGACGTGGTATCTCCCATCATACATATGTGCGGCTCCCTCCGCAGAATGCTTGTTTCCTCAGTTAATACAGCCAAGAAGAATCACGATGCAGATTGACAAATTGGGAGAGAAAAGCATGAATATCAAGCTATTTGAGGAATCCTACAGGGACGATTTGATTTTTATGGTCTTACAGGCAAAGGATGCCCTCGGAAGAAAGCCAAGAATAAATGAGGATCTTCTTGATATAAAATGCAGCTACTTGGACCGTGGGGACATGTTTTGGATTGCGGTTGATGCCAGTGATAGAGTCATAGGGTGCATCGGTTATTCAAGGATTGGGGAATCAGATGAGGCATTCCTTCACAGGCTTTATGTTAAGGCAGCCAATAAGCACGCAGGAATAGGAACGAGGCTTCTGACCGTGGCAGAGGCATCCATGAAGGCGAGAGGAATTAACGTTGCGCGAGTGCATCTTGGGGAGCCAAAAGAACAATGGTATGAGTCGTATTCTTTTTATCCAAAGAATGGATACAAGGAATATGCACCAAGATACATGATGAAAAGGCTATGATACCGCTTTCGCCAAAACGATACATTTCACTCATTTAGCTTCATTTCAATCCTTTTTGCATTTTTTCACACGCAGAAAAGCAGCCCTTTGGGGGCTGCTTTTCCTTTTATTCTCGCGTATTTTATTCCGTTTCGCCGAAGTCGCAGAGGAGCCACCTAAAGCCGCCGGAGGGGATGGTGAGCCAGTTTTTATCCGCGTGGGCGCCGGTACAGAGGTCGTGATAGTCGCCCAGCTCGTCTACGGCGATGTGCTTTTCCTGCTCCGTGAAATTGAACAGGGCCACCAGCTTTTCACCCTTATGGTAGCGGCCGATGCCCAGGACGCCGTCATCAAAGGTGTTGATGAGCCACACATCGGCGCCGCCGTCAAAGACACGGTGGGCAGCCTTTAGGGTCTCCAGCTGCCGCAGGCCCTGGAACAGCTCTCCCTCGGGGGTGGCGGTATCACGGCGGTGCTCCGCCGCGTCCCACAGCATATCGCCGCGGTGGAGATAGCGGCTGTCCGCCGCCTTCAGGGGGTCGTCGTGGTAGGTGTAATCGTTCTCCCGGGCCACCTCGTCGCCGCTGTACAGCACAGGGATGCCGCTTAAGGTGAACATGAAGGCATGGAGCATCAGATCCAGCCGCAGGGCCCAGGCCAGCTTTTCCCCGTCCCGTTCGTACCGGGCCGCCTCCACGCCGCAGAGGGACGCGGTGGTGCCGCACAGGCGGGCGTCGCCCAGGCGGGGGTCGTCGTTATACAGCTCGCCCCGGGCGGGACTACCGGGCCATTTGCCGGTAAAGTAATCGTTTAGGAATCGTTTATGGCCCACCTCCGCCATACCGAACCGATGGAGGAAATCGTAATCCAGGCCCCAGCCGATGTCGTCGTGGCAGCGGAGATAATTGAGGAAGCCGTATTCCCTGGGCAGGGCGAACACCTGGGCCAGCTGGTGGCGCAGCAGGCGGACATCGTGGGTGGCCACGGTGTGCCAGGTGGTGGCCATGGTGGTGACGTTGTACAGCAGGTGGCACTCGGGGCGCTCCGGGGTGCCGAAATAGGGGGCCACCTTGCTGGGCTCCATCACCACCTCCCCCAGCAGCAGCGTGCCGGGGCAGACGATCTCGCATACCATGCGCATCAGGCGCACCAGGTCGTGTACCTGGGGCAGGTTGCGGCAGCTGGTGCCCAGCTCCTTCCAGATGTAGGGCACCGCGTCCAGACGGATCACGTCCACGCCCTGGTTGCACAGGTAGAGCATGTTCTCCGTCATATCGTTGAGCACCACAGGGTTTCGGTAGTTCAGATCCCACTGGTAGGGGTAGAAGGTGGTCATCACCACCTTGCCCGCCTCCTCGCACCAGGAGAAGTTGCCGGGGGCGGTGGTGGGGAACACCTGGGGCACCGTCTGCTCGAACTGGTTGGGGATGTACCAGTCGTCATAGAAGAAGTAGCGGTTTTGGTACTCCCTCTCCCCTGCCCGGGCTCGGCGGGCCCATTCGTGATCCTCGCTGGTGTGGTTCATCACAAAGTCCAGGCACACCGCCATGCCCCGGTGGTGGCAGTCCTCCGCCAGGGCGGCCAAATCCTCCATGGTGCCCAGCTCAGGCTGCACCCGGCGGAAGTCCGCCACGGCGTAGCCGCCGTCACTGCGTCCGGCCGGGCTCTCCAGCAGGGGCATCAGGTGCAGGTAGTTGACCCCCGCCTCCTGCAGGTAGTCCAGCTTTTCCCGTACGCCCCGCAGCGTGCCGGCAAAGGCCCGGGTATACATCAGCATACCCAGCAGCTCCCGGCCCCGGTACCAGTCCGGGTCCTTCTCCCGCCTGGCGTCCAGCCGCTTCAGGGCGGCGCTGCGCCCCTGCCACATACGGCGGAGCATGGTCTCGAAATAGTCGTAGGCGGCGGTGTCGTGATAAAGCCCGTCGTACACCTGCCGCAGCTCGGCGCGGTGACGGGCCAAACGCTTGTCAAAGGTGGTCTCTTTCGCCATTTTCTCTCCTCCCATTGCCCATCACCACCAATCCCCCTGATGGGATGCACCAGGGGGGTTGGCAGTAATCGGATTCATCGATATCATTCTACCATTATTCTATTGGGATGGCAATCGCTATTTTGGGGCCGGGCGAGGGAGGCTATCTTCAAATCCCGCCAAATGCCAACAAAATACCCCCGCCTGACGGCGGGGGTATTATAATAAGGCCGGAAGGAGGGATTTTCCACTCACGAACGCAACATGCCACCGGCATGTTGCTCCCAAGCCCGGCCCCCTTGGGGCCGGCCATTGGCGTTCGTCTTCAAATCCCTCCAAATGCCAACAAAATACCCCCGCCTGGCGGCGGGGGTATTTTGTTGGCGCAGAAGGAGGGATTTGAACCCTCGCGGCGCTTTTTACACACCCTACTCCCTTAGCAGGGGAGCCCCTTCGGCCACTTGGGTACTTCTGCACATAGCCGGATGGAATGAAATTGGCGGAGAGAGTGGGATTCGAACCCACGGATGCTTTCACATCGCCGGTTTTCAAGGCCGGTGCTTTCGACCACTCAGCCATCTCTCCGGATATAAAACGGCGGGGCCACTCCCTCAATCGCAGAGCATAGTGTACCATGAGAAGGCACGGTTTGTCAACAAAAAGAAAACGAAAATTTCTTTATTTTTTGAAAATACCTCTTGCAATTCGCTTGAAACTGTGGTATTGTAATCAAGCTGACGCGATGAGCGCGGCATAACTGCATATCCGGGTGTGGCGAAGTTTGGTATCGCGCTTGAATGGGGTTCAAGAGGCCTCGAGTTCGAATCTCGACACTCGGACCAAAAACGGCAGATGCACATTTGTGCAGCTGCCGTTTTTATTCTGTTGTTGAGATTCGAAAGGGCACTCGCGCAGCGAGAGAAACAGCCCGGTGGGCTGTTTCGGTGCCCGTGTGCGTGCCGGTGCGCGGCAGCGCATCCGGGCGAATCTCGACACTCGGACCATAAAAGTACCGAAATCCTTTGGATTTCGGTACTTTTTGTGTTTATTTGTCACTTATATGTGGCGCTGTGCGGAATTCATACGGAACGGTTTCTGCCCTTTTTCTACCCTTTTGTGCCGTGGCGGCTTTATCAAATCTTAATCTTCCCGGCACTTGTTTCTTAACCCGAATCCGCCTATACTTATCCCCAGCAGGCATGTGAGATCTCACGCTACAACGAAACACCACAGCCCAGGGCGCCCTTTTTTGCGGGGGGCGTTTTGCGGGCGTGGGCGGAGAAAGGAACTCACATGGAAACGCTGACATTGCTCAACCGCCTGATCGGCATCATTTTTCTGCTGTGTTACAGCTATCAATTCTGCTATATCCCGCTGGTGTGGCGGCGGAGGCGGCGGGCGCTGCCCCCTGCCGCGCCCCTGCCCCACCGGTTCGCCGTGCTGATCTGCGCCAGGAACGAGGAGGCGGTCATCGGTGATCTGTTGGAAAGCCTTCGGCGGCAGACGTACCACCGGGGAGAGGTGACGGTGTTCGTGATGGCGGACAACTGCACCGACCGCACCGCCGTCATCGCCCGGGAGGCGGGGGCGGTGGTATACCGGCGGCGCAGCGCAGACTGCGTGGGCAAGGGTTACGCCCTGAGCGCCCTGATGCGCCACATCGCGGAGGACTATCCCGACGGCTTTGACGGCTATTTCGTGTTCGACGCCGACAACATCCTGGCCCCGGACTACATCGAGCGGATGAACGAAGTCTTCTCCCGGGGCTGCCCCATCGTCACCGGCTACCGCAACAGCAAAAACTACGGTGACAACTGGATCAGCGCCGGGTACGCCCTGTGGTTTTTGCGGGAGAGCCGGTACCTGAACCACGCCCGGATGCTGCTGGGCACCAGCTGCTGCGTGGGCGGCACAGGCTTTCTCTTCTCCCGGGCGGTGGCGGAGGAGATGGGCCCCTGGCCCTTCCACACCCTGACGGAGGACATTGAGTTCTCCGTTTGGCAAATTCTCCAGGGCCGCACCATCGGCTTTTGCCCCGAGGCGGTGCTGTACGACGAGCAGCCCACCGCCTTCCGCCAGTCCTGGCGGCAGCGCAGCCGCTGGTCCAAAGGGTACTGCCAGGTGTTCGCCCGGTACGGCGGGGCGCTGGTGCAGGGGGTCTTCCGGGGCCGCTTCGCCTGCTACGACATGATGATGGCCATTATGCCCGCCTTTGTGCTGTCCACCGTCAGCGTTCTATGCACGCTGGCGCTGGCGGTGTACGGCGCGGCCACCGGCGGCTCCCTGTGGGCAGCGGCCCAATCGGTGGGGGAGATGGCCCTGGGGATGTACGCCACGCTGTTCGTCATCGGCGCCATCACCACCGCCACCGAATGGCGGGCCATCTGCACAGCGGGCTGGAAAAAGGTGGCCTACGCCTTCACCTTCCCCCTGTTCATGGCCACCTATCTCCCCATTGCGGTGTGCGCCCTGTTCTCCGCCGGGGAGTGGAAGCCCATTACCCACCGCGTTTCCGCCGCGGCGCTGCGGCAGCGGTCAGAGCAGGATTTGTTGCCGTTTTAATGAAAAATAATTGATTTTTCCCACAGGAGGCCCCAAATGTATCACATTCTTGTCTGCGACGATGAAAAGGACATTGTGTCCGCCCTGACCATCTATCTCCGGGGCGACGGCTATCGGGTGTTTACCGCTGCCAACGGCCGGGAGGCGCTGGACACCGTGGCCCGGGAGGACATCCACCTGATGCTGCTGGACGTGATGATGCCGGAGATGGACGGCATTACCGCCCTGGCACGGCTGCGGCAGGCGTGCAACGTGCCGGTGATTTTGCTGACGGCCAAGAGCGAGGACGGCGACAAGGTGCTGGGGCTGAACATGGGGGCCGACGACTACGTGACCAAGCCCTTTCAGCCGGTGGAGCTGCTGGCCAGGGTGCGGTCGCAGCTGCGGCGGTACATGCTGCTGGGGGGCGGTGCGGTGCGGCCCAGCACGGTAACGGTGGGGGCGGTGGCCCTGGACGACAACGCCAAGACCGTCACCGTGGACGGCGAGCCGGTGGCGCTGACGCCGCTGGAATACGACATCCTGTGCTTCCTCATGCAGAACGCCGGGACAGTGTTCTCCCCCCAGGAGATCTACCGCCGGGTATGGCACGAGGAGCCCGCGGGAGACAACCCGGTGGCAGTACACATCCGACACATCCGGGAAAAAATCGAGATCAACCCCGCCGAGCCACGGTATCTGAAGGTAGTGTGGGGCAAGGGCTACAAGATGGAGGGTGAGCGGCGATGAAGCGGTGTTTGGACAAGGTATGGGCCAAAATGCTGGCCTATTTTCTGACTCTGCTCTGCCTGGCGGCGGCACTGGCCTGCGCGGCGGGGGCGGCGCTGCTGGCGGATACCAACGCCTGGGCCGATGGCGGCGAGCGGCTGCGGCAGGGCTACTATACCCGGCTGTGCAGCGGCTCGCTGGAACGGGCGGCGTGGTATCTGGCGGACACGGCGGACAGCGAGGACGTCGAGACCCGGTTTGCCCGCAGCTTCGCCATCGACAACTGTGTACTGGTGGTGACGGACGACCAGGGGCAGGTGGCGGCGCGGACGGCGGAATACGACGGGGCGGTGCTGATTACGGTGACGGCGGCCATGTCGGATTACGTCATGGATGGATTTGCCGGATGGCACATCACCGCCTCGCTGAAGGAGAATTTCCGGCCCGACAGCCCGGAGACCATGGTGATGCTCTACCTGGCGGATCACCGGGCCGCACCAGTGACGGCGGGGCTGGCGGCGGTGGGGCTGACCCTGTTTTTCCTCGTGTTTTCTCTGGCTTCCGCCGGGCACTGGCAGGGCCACGAGGGCATCCACCTGACGTGGTTTGACAAGCTGCCCGCAGACGGCGCGGTGGCGGCGATGCTGCTGCCGGTGGTGATGCTGCTGGACGCGCCCTTTGATGAGGCGGTGGTACTGCTGACGGCGGCGGTGGCCTGGGGCCTCTTGACGCTGATCGCCTTCGCCGCCCAGTGCAAGGCGGGCGAAGTGACACGGCGGGCCATCATCGGCTACGGTCTGCGGGGCCTCTGGCAGCTGCTGCGGTGGCTGGGGTACGTGGTGCGCCATCTGCCGCTGGTAGCGAAAACCGCCGCCGGGGTGGCGGCGGTGCTGGTGTTTGACCTGGTGTGTGTCAGTTTTCGGTACGAGGAGGCAATTCTGCTATTGCTGCTGGTGGTACACGCGGTGTTGGGGCTGGGGCTTATCTATTTGGCTATTGGGCTGCGGAAGCTGCAAAAAGGGGGCCAGGCCCTGGCAGAGGGACAGTATGACCACACGGTGGACACCACCCGGCTGTGGGGCGACTTCCGCCGCCACGGGGAGAATCTCAACGCGGTGCAGCAGGGGGTGCGCAAGGCGGTGGCGGAACAGATGAAGTCGGAGCGGCTGAAAACGGAGCTGATTACCAATGTAAGCCACGACATCAAGACGCCCCTGACCTCCATTGTCAACTATGTGGATCTGCTGAAAAAGGAGGACGTGGAAAATGCCGCGGCCCGGGAGTATATCGACGTGCTGGATCGCCAGTCCCAGCGGCTGCGGCGGCTGACGGAGGATCTGGTGGAGGCGGCCAAGGCCGCCACAGGCAACGTGGCCGTCAGTTGGGAGGCCACGGACGTAAACGTGTTTCTCCACCAGGTGATGGGCGAATACGAGCAGCGGCTGCGGCAGGCCGGGCTGGAGCCGGTGCTGACAACGGACGAGGCGGCGCCCCGCATCATGGCGGACGGGCGGCTTTTATGGCGGGTGATGGACAACCTGCTGGGCAACGTGTGCAAATACGCCCTGCCGGGGACGCGGGTATACGTGTCCGCCAGCTTGCAGGGCTACAAGGTGCGGCTGACGGTGAAAAACATCTCCCGCACGCCTCTGAACGTGTCCGCCGACGAGCTGACGGAGCGGTTCGTCCGGGGGGACGCCTCCCGCTCCACCGAGGGCAGCGGCTTGGGGCTGAACATCGCCGCCAGCTTGGTGAAGCTGCAAAAGGGGGAATTTAACCTGACGGTGGACGGGGATCTGTTCAAGGCCCAGATGGTGTTTGACAGAATTTGATTTTGATTGCAAAAATACCGCTTTTGCTGTTTTTTCGGCAAAAGCGGTATTTTTATTTGGAATTCGCGTCAGCGTTTCACCACGTTGACGGTGACGCCGCCGTCGTCCAGGCGGATTTGCAGGGTGTAATCATAGGTGGTGCCGCCGTCGGTGACGGTGAAGTCGGTGTCGCCGTAGGCAGTGGCGTGGACGCGGAGCATGGCGCCGTCGTCACGGGGCTCCACCGCCAGCGTCAGGCTATCGCTATCCTCGGTGACCACGGCGCTCTCCGAGAAAACGGGGTAGTCGGGGAAGAACACGGCGCAGTCCACCTCCACCGCCGCCGTGCGCTGCAGCAGCACCACCGCCGCCAACGCCAGAGGCACCGCCAGGCCCAGCAGCTTCTGGAGGGGCTTGGGGGTGAAGGCCCACAGGTACAGCACCATCTGCCCCAGGCAGAACAGGGCCGTCACCAGCAGGCGGGGGAAATGGGAGGCGGTAAAGCGGGCGGCATCCAGCGCCGTGTAGGCCAAAAAGACCAGCACCCGGGAGAGGATCAGCAGGGAGAGCCAGTTCTTCTTGGTGATGTACCAGCCCACAAAGGCCATGGGGAAGGTAAAAAGCGTCCAGATAAACCAGGTGCGATAATAGCCGAACAGGCCCCAGCCCATGGCGCTGAAGGGCACCTGGAAGAGATAGATCAAGGGTTGGCTGACCAGGAAGAAAACGAAGGTCTTGAGGGCCGACTCCAGGGGCTTTTGGCAATTTGCCATAATGAGGACGGCAAAAAAGATCCAGGCCTCCAGATACACGCCCATGCGCTGGAAGGAGGTGTTTTCAAAGATGGGGGAGATGAGGAACGCCGCCGTCATAAGGGCGGTGGCCACGGCAAAAATGATGACTTCCGGCCAGGAAATCCTGCCGGGGAACAGTTTTTTCAACATATCGTTTCTCCTTATTGATAAGGGATTTTCCCATAGTATAGCCTCTTTTCCTCCATTGTGCAAGACGGGCGGGAAAGATGGGGCGGTTTATCTTGCGGAGGGGGCGAAATTTTGGTAGAGTGGGGGCAACAGAGGTGGAGCGCCATGAAAAAAGAATACGACAATTACATTTTTGACCTGTACGGCACGCTGGCGGACATCCGCACCGACGAGGAAAGCCCCCTGTTCTGGGAGCGGTTTTGCCACTACTGCCGGTTTCTCGGCATGGACTGCCGGGCGGACACGCTGCGGGATACTTACCTCCGGCTGTGCCGGGAGGCGGAGGAGGCCATGGGGGGCGGCGATGCGGAAATCGACCTGGCGGCGGTGTGGCCCCGGCTGGGAGCGGCCTTCGGGCGGGCGCTGACGGCGGAGGAGGGCCGGCACATGGCCCTCACGTTCCGGGCGCTTTCCCTGCGCCGCCTGGGGCTGTACCCCGGAGCAGCGGCGGTGCTGGACGGGCTGCGGCGGCGGGGCAAGCGGGTGGTGCTGCTATCCAACGCCCAGCGGTGCTTCACGGAGCCGGAGCTGCGGTCGTTGGGGCTGTATCATCGGTTTGACCACATTCTCCTGTCCAGCGACGCGGGGGTAAAGAAGCCCTCCCCCGCCTTTTTCGGGCTGCTGGCGGGCCTGGGCTGCCGGGCGGAGGACTCCCTCATGGTGGGCAACGACCCGGTATGCGACTGCGGCGGCGCGGCGGCGGTGGGGATGGACAGTGCCTTTATCCACACGGCACAGTCCCCCAAAGGGCGGGCGACGCTGCCGAAAAACTGCCGGCGCATCCGCGCCCTTATGGCGCTGCTGTGACGGCTTTGTGAAAAAACGGCCCAGGGCGGCGGCAGTATGAATGGGTCTTATCCGGTTTCCCTTGCCGTTTTTCGTCACTATTCCCGTTGACATCGCCAAATTTCAAGTGCATAATGAGATTCCTGTCTGAGACAGGAGCAAGGAGGAACCTATATGAAACTGACAAAATGGCTGGCACCGGCATTGGCGCTGGTGCTGCTGGCGGGCTGCGGCAGCAAGACCGAGACGCCTGCCGCGGACAATGAAAACGAGACCGTCACCAACCAGGGCTACACCCTGACGGTGCCGGGGGAGTATAAGGATCTACTGACGGTGGAGACGCCGGAAGAGAATGACCGGGGCACGGTGTTCGCCGTGGCGGAGACGGCCTCCCTGGACGCCGCCAAGGCCCAGGGCTGGGAGGACGCCGGCGCCGGCAACCTGGTGACCATCCGCCGCATCACCAAGGGCGAGGCCGTGGACAACGTGGTGTACGACATCCCCGGCGAGAGAGTGTTCGCCAAGGATGACGCGGGCTATTACTTCGTGGCCGACTACCCCACCGACGTGCGTCTGGTGCGGGAGGATAACGACGCCATGAACGCCGCCATGGACCAGTGGAGCGCCATGAACGCCTGGGCCGACACCGTACCCGACACCTTCCTGGCCGACAACAGCGGCCTTACCGCCTGCACCGCGGAGGAGCTGCTGGCGGACGCCGGAGATCTGATCAGCGACGCGGACCACTACGCCTCCCTCACCAACATGGACGCCCGGGACGTGGACAGCTTCGCCAAGATGGTGAAGGAGTTCTACCTGGACGAGGACTGGGAGGCCATGTCCCAGGTGGTGGAATACCCCATCACCCTGTATCCCGATTACGTGGCCCACGACCCGGCGGAGTTCCTGCAGTACATGGAGGGCAAGCACATGAGCGACAGCGACCGTCAGGCGCTGATGGACGAGAGCTGCCACAACATGTTCGTCAACGGCGAGGGCATCTGCATGGGCAGCGGCCAGCTGTGGCTGCGGGACAGCGGCTTTGACGCCGCCACCGGCCAGGGCGAGCCCAATCTGGCGGTGTTCGCCGTCAGCGGGTTGGAATAACGCCGTTTCCCTCTTAATCTGAAAAACCCCGGCTCCCAAAAGCTCGACCGTTGTAAGGCAGTATTCTTACTTCATATCAGCGTGGTGAGTAAGTGCGCAGTTAAAAAAACAAGCTGAGATAAATGATCAAAAACAGATCGTTTTTCTCAGCTTGTATTTTTTATGAATTGACGGCTTTGCCGTCATGAATTGCCGCTGTGCGGCATGAATTGGCTTCGCCGTGAATGGAATTGCGCCTTATGCCCCGCAGGGCAATTCGCGTGCCGAAGGCACAATTTATGACCGAAGGTCAATTCACGCGCCGACAGGCGCAATTCATTTCGGCGCGGCATAGGCATATCAAAAAACATCCTTATCACGCCGCGCCGAAGGAGCCGGGGATTTTTGAATGAAATGCGGTTATTGTGCCAGGTAGGCGATGGCGCTTTGAGCCGCCACCTTGCCGAACACCACGATGTCCGCCACGGCGTTGCCGCCGATGCGGTTGCCGCCGTGGACGCCGCCGGTGACCTCACCGGCGGCGAACAGGCCGGGGATGGGGTCGCCCTGGGTGTTGATGACCCGGGCCTGGGTGTCGATCTTCACGCCGCCCATGGTGTGGTGGATACCGGGGGCGATCTTGATGGCGTAGTAGGGGGCCTGGGACAAATCGGCCTCCATGCCGGTGGTGCGGCCGAAGTCAGGGTCATTCTGGGCGGCCACATAGCTGTTCCAATCCGCCAGAGTCCGGGCCAGGGTGGCGGGGTCGATATCCAGCTGGGCGGCCAGGTCCTCAATGGTGTCGCCCTGGACGGTGATGCCGGTGGAGATATACTTCTCGGTGGCCTTCAAGCCCTCCCGCAGGCGCTGGTCGAAGATGATGTAGGCGTAGCTGCCACTCTGCGCCAGCTCGGCGGCGGAGACCACGTCACGGGTCAGCAGTTCATTGGTGAAGCGCTTGCCCTCCTGGTTCACCAGGATGGCGCCGTCGCCCCGGACGCTCTCGGTGATCAGCATACTGGTGGACTGCTCCACGGTGGGGTGGAGCTGAATCTGCTCGATGTCCACCAGGTCGGCGCCGATGGCCTGGGCCATGACGATGCCGTCGCCGGTGATGCCGGGGGCGGAGGTGGTGACGGTGCCCTTCAAATCGGGGCGGTACTGCACGATCATGTCCTCATTGTTGCCGAAGCCGCCGGTGGCCAGAATGACGGCACGGGTGGTGATGGTGACATCCTGGGTTTTGCTCTGGGCCTTGACGCCGGAAACGGCGCCATTCTCGGTGAGGATATCGGTGGCACGGGTGTCGTAGAGGACGGTGACGCCCAGCTCGTCCAGGTTGCGGCGGAAAGCGGTGACCAGGTACGCGCCCACACCGGAGCCGTCCTCGGGGGCGTGGATGCGCTTGTTGGTGGCGCCGCCGGAGAAGGACACCTTGGGCAGGGGCGCGCCGATAGAATCCAGCCAGTCAATGGCGGCGGCGGAGTTCTGGGCCATGACGGTGACCAGGTCACGGTTATTGAGGTCGTGGCCGCCCTTCATGGTGTCCTCCACGAACTGCTCCACCGAGTCCTCGATGCCCTGCTCGGCCTGGTAGTGGGTCTCGGCGGCGTTCATGCCGCCGGTGGCCTTGGTGGTGTTGCCGCCGGGATAGGGCATCTTCTCCAGAAGGATGACGCTCTTGCCCGCCTGGGTGGCGTCGATGGCGGCGGTCATGCCCGCGCCGCCTGCGCCGATGATGACGATGTCGGCATCCATGTTCACCGCCACGCGGTCCACGGTCTCGCCGCTGTCGGTGGCGTCGGGGAAGCGCTTGAGGTCGGCGCCGGCCTGGGTGAGAGCGTCGTTGAGGGCGCGAAGGATGGCGTTGCTGGTGACGGTGGCGCCGGTGAGCACGTCCACCTTGGGGCTCTGGGCGGAGAGGATGCGCTCTCCCAGCATCTCCACGGCGAAGGTGCCGATGTTCTCCGTCTCGTGCTCGCCGCCGATGGCAATGGACTCGATGGCGTTCTCCGACAGCGTGACGGTGACCTCCACGTCGCCGCCGAAGCCCTTGGACACGCCCACATAGGTGCCGGGGATGAACAGGTCATCCCCCTGGGGGGTGGGTCGGGCCGCGCCCGCCTGGCCGGAAGCCTGGGCCAGGGCGGCAGCCGCCGCCTCCCGGACGGCGTTGCTGGTATAGGTGGCGCCGCTGACCACGTCCACGTCGGCGCTCTGGCGCTGGAGAATCTGGCTCACCAGGGTGGGGATGGCGGCGCCGCCCACGTCGGGGGTCTCATCCGGGCCGCTGACGGCCACGTCGGTGATGCCGCCCTTGTCGCCGATGGTAACGGTGACATCCACCATGCCGCCGAAGCCATTCGCCGAGGCGGTGTAGACGCCGGGGGTAAAGCCGCCCTCCCGGTTGGCCCTGGCAGCGGCATTGCCGGCGGCGCGCACCGCCAGGAAAACGCCCAGCACCACCGTCAGCACAAGGAACGTGCCGCGGAGCAGCCAGGCCGGGGAAATCTTCTTTTTCATTGCTCTTCCTCCTCACAAACGGCGGGGCCGGGCCGGGGAAAACGCCCCCTTTGCGCCGCCGTTTCTTCCTGCATCAAGCATAGTAAAAAGCGGGGATAATGTCAAGCTATTCCCATGGCAGCGGGGCACTTTTTTACAGCGGTGAACCGGGGCGGTGACGGCGAATGTAGGGGAAAACTGATTACAAATAGTTATTTTTCGACAGGATATTATGATATGTATTCATTTCGCGCAAAAAACCGCCCTTGGCAGGGCGGTTTTTTTATGGGGGTGAGGCGTCAGGCCCGGAGGGCGTTGCGGGAGCGCTCCATCCAGTGGCCACGGCGGAAGTAGACGAAGATGGCGGCGGCGGTGACGGCCCAGCTCACCGGGTAGCACCAGCACAGCACGGGCAGGGTGTGGTACCAGGCGAAGATGGTGAAGATCCACACCACCCGCAGCAGGCACACCCCCAGGCCGATGATGATAACGGGGCGGACGGCGTCGCCGGCACCCCGGAGGACGGCGGACAGCACCTCGATCACCGACCAGGTGACGTAGAAGGGCACGAAGTAGGTCATCATCTCGTAGGTGGTGTCGATGACGGCCTGGTCGGTGGTGAGCAGGCGGAGGAGGGGATGGGCCAGCACCATGATGAGGGTGCTGAGGCCCACGGAGATGATAAGGGACAGCACCATGCCCTGGCGGACGCACTGGCGGACACGGTCTTCACGGCCCGCCCCCAGGTTCTGGCCTACAAAGCTGGTGATGGCCGCGCCCAGGGCATTGCTGACGGCCCAGAAGATGCCGTCGGTCTTGGAGGTCATGGCCCAGGAGGCCACCACCACCGTGCCCAGGGAATTGACGCCCACCTGGACGATCATGTTGGACACGCCGTACATGGCGTTCTGGGCCCCGGCGGGGAGACCGATGCGGAGCATGCTTTTCAGATAGCCGCTTTTAAGGGAGAAGCTGCGGAAGTCGGGCCGGGTGGCCTCCTCGCCGCGGAGGAGCCGCACCGTTAAGAGCAGCATATTCACCACCTGAGCCAGCACCGTGGCCACGGCCACCCCCGCCACGCCCCAGCGGCACACGATGACGAACACTGCGTCCAGCACGATGTTGGTGACGCAGCCCACCACCATGTACAAAAACGGGCTGACGGAGTCGCC
>JAFSMA010000110.1 GCA_017448145.1 Oscillospiraceae bacterium
ACACCAGCGCCGTCATCACCCTGGAAGGCGTGGAGATTGTCAACGAGGACGGGGACAATATTCTCCTCTCCGTCTGCGCGGACGGCTGGAGCGGCGGCAGCAACATCGCCACCCTCAAGGCCATTGCCCAGAAGCTGGCGGGCGCCATCAAGGTAGGCAGCGATTCTGCGCTGACCATGATGCTGACCGATGGCTCCTCCTTTGAGGGCAGTATCGACGGCAGCATCGTGAATGCCTCCGGCACCACCGTCTCCACCCAGGTCGGCACCGTTTCCGTGACGCTGGACGACACCAGCACCTGGACGTTGACCGGCGACAGCTATGTGACCGAGTTCAACGGTGATGCGGCCAACGTGATCGCCAACGGCTACACGCTGTATGTAAACGGCGTGGCGCTGACGGGGACGAAGTAAAGCGCATAAAAGGCAGAGGCGTTCACAGCCCGCCCTGCCATCGACCATACCCACAGCTTGCAGCCCCCCGGCTCCCATGGGAGCCGGGGGGCTGAGCCTGTCAAAAAACGGCTATGCCTTTTTTCTACCGCTTCTCCGCAAGGCTGCTGGAGAGGCGGTGGGCGATGCGCTGCTTCCCGGCCGCGTCAATGTGACCGTGGCTTTTGGCAGGCACCTTGATGCCGGATGGGCAAACAAAAAACCCCTTATGCCCATTCTTCATGCCGTCTTGTGCTTTGCCCTATAAGCCGCCGGGGCACAGGCGTAGGTGGCGGAAAAAATGCGGTAAAAGCTGCTGAGGGTGGCATAACCAATGTCCCGGGAAATCCTGGCGATCGGCGTGTCTGTGCTTTTGAGCAGCAGCGCGCCGGTGACAACAGAATAAGAAGGCCGCTCGATACACATCGGGCGGCCTTTCCTGTGGCTGCGTTATTCCTCGGGCTTTGGCAGGGGGATGGACACCGTTACCGCCGTGCCGCCCTCCTTGCGGGAGGCGATGGCGAGGGTGCCGCCGCACATCATGGCCAGCCTCCGGCGGATGTTTTGCAGGGCGATGTGGGGCTCGTCGCTGTCGGCGGGGCGGAAGCCGGGGCCGTCGTCCTCCACCACGATTTCGCTGGCCGTGCCGGTGTTCCTTGTGACGACGGAGATGTGGATGGGCGCCTTGGTGGCCCGCATGCCGTGTACCACGGCGTTTTCCACAATGGGCTGCAGCGTCAGCGGCGGCAGGCGGAACGCGGTGTGGGGCGTGTCGAAGCGGACGAAAAGGCTGTCCTCAAACTGGGCCTCTTCGATGGCCAGATAGGCCCGGGTGTGCTCCAGCTCCTCGGTGAAGGAAACGGTGTCCTCGCTGGCGATGGCGGCAAAATTCTTGCGGAGATAGGAGGTGAAGTCCAGGGTGACCCGCTTGGCCTTTTCGACGTCCTGGTCGCAGAGGTAGTAGATGCCCATCAGGGAATTGTAGATAAAATGGGGCCGCATCTGCAGCACGGCGATGCTGGCCTGCTGGTTGGCGATCTCCCGCTGCTGGCGCAGGTACTGGCGCATATTGTCCGTGAGAATGAGGCTGAACATAATCAGCGCAAAGAGGGCCATGCCGAACACCATCACAATTTCAATGGAGACAAACATGTGGACCAGCACCGCGGCGCTCATGGGCAGCAGGTACGCCAGAAGCCCGATGTAATACGGCCGGGCAAGGGCCTTTCGCCGCCGGATGGTGCCCGCGATGTTGAGCAGCAGAATCAGGGACATGGGCGCCAGGGACAGGGCGTAGAGAGGGCCGTAGAAAAAGCGGTTATCCGCCGTAACGTAGTAGAATACGTCGGTAAACTGCGACAGCACCAGCATGATAAAGTAGGCCCCCAAAAGGGCCATCACCGCCCCAAACAGGGGGCTGCCCTTGGGCGATTCGTGGGAGCAATGGAGCAGAAAGACCGTCGGCATAAAAAACGGCGTCGAAAGGAGAGCCGATTCAATGAAATAGATGACCCTCTGCACCTGCGCCATGGTGGGGTCGCGGTAGAACAGCAGCTCCAGAAAGCAGGTGACGGCGCACAGGAACAGCAGCAAGAACAGCGTGATGAAATACCGCCTGCTCCACCTGTCCAGCGAGGGGATAAGGGCGGAGACCATAACGCCCAGCGCCATGGTCGTGAGGATGGCGCCGCTGAGGGAGAAATGGAGAATATCCACCCAGCTCATACGCTCTCGCCCCCTGCCGAAAAGGGATACCGCAGCTGCTCCAACTGCGCCCGGACGCCCTCCTCCGTGATGGGCTTGAGCATAAAGCCGCTGGCGCCGGTGCCCCAGGCGTCCAGGGAATAGTCGGCGTAGGCGGTGAGATACACCACGTTGGTGCGGGGGTTGACGCTCAGCAGGTCACGGCACAGGTCCAGCCCGCTGGTGTTGCGCAGCTCAATGTCCAGAAAGGCCAGGGCCACGGGATTGGCCCGGGCGAAGGCGACGGCCTCGTCGGCGTCGGTGAAGCCGGTGACGGCGGCGTAGGGCATCACGGCGGAGAGCACCGGCAGGCCGCCGGTGAGAATCAGCTTTCTGTCGTCCACCATGATGACGTTGGGGCGCGCCTTGCTCCGGCCGGCGGCGGAGAGCAAAAAACTGACCTCCACCCCCAGGGCCTCGGCAAGCCGGGGTATCATAACGGCGTCGGGCAGACGAATCCCGTTCTCCCACCGGGCCACAGTAGACCGGGTGACGAACAGCCTGTCGGCAAGGGCCTGCTGGGAAAGCCCTCTGCCCATCCGCAGCTTTTTCAGGGTTTCGGAGAATAATTGGCGCATTTTTTCACCCCCACAGCGTCCCTTTTCTTTGCTAACATTTCATTATACAACGTTTTTCGGTATAAAACAATATAAATTCGGCGTCTTGTGAAAAATGTTCCATTTTGGAACACTGCCTTGTAAGGGTGACGAAAAAACGGTAAAATATGACGGAATACATATACCTTGGGTGTATAGCGCAAAACCGTGTGAAAAGACAAGGAGAAGGGACATGAAAAAGAACGTACTGTCAAGAGCGTTTAGCCTGTTCCTGGCGCTGCTTATGGTGCTGGGCACGGTGCCGGTCACGGTGATCTCCGCCTATGCCGAGGCCGCGCCGGAGATGCTGGTGACCTCGCTGACCGAGCTTTACTCCGGCGACGAGACCCGGGCGCGGGAGGACCTGGAGGCCCTTTCTGCCGCCGGGCTTCTGGGCGCCGACGGCAAGCTGGTGGCGCTGGACATCCGCGAAAACGGCGAGAGCATAGCGCTCTCGGCGCTGGCGGAGCGCATCGCCAAGGGCGAGGCCGTGGGCGCCATCACCGTCAACGGCAACGCCGCCACGGCGGAGCAGATCGTGCAGATTCAGTCTGTGCAGTCCGCCATCGAAATCGCCGAGCTGCTGAACGAGGACATCGACGTGACGGACGAGCACGTGGAGAACCTGGAGGGCCTGCTCACCGGCATCCAGAACGGCAACGTCGATCTTGAGAACGCACTCAAGACCGGCGCGCTGAGCGTGCAGTCCGCCAGCAGCCCCGCCATGCTGGCCGGGACGGGGGATCTGCCGGAGACCATCCAGAGCAGCACCCTGCCTGCGGAGAACAAGCTGCCCGTTTCGGCGGAGAAAACCCTGTATCTGATGAACCTGAACGAGGACGGGACGGGCTATGTGGCCCCCTACTACGACAGCACCGGCTTTGACGCCGAGCACGTCTTCACGTTCGAAAACCAGGATCTGGCGTACAAGAGCTATGCCTATGAGGATAAGCGCTATAACGGTCATTTCTTTGCCCATCATAACAGTGACGACTATACTGACTGGTATTGGAATATGGGCACCATTCATAGCGAGTCGACCTATTTAGCCAACAAGACCGACAACGGCTATGACAAGTTTATCGACTGGGACAACATGCAGTGGGGCGTGGGCGAGCAGGACGGACGGCAGGTGCTGACCATCGTGCTGCCCTTCTTCACCACTGACGAGGCGCAGACGCTGTTTGCCAACACGGCTGTTTCCAATTCCCTGCGGGCGGCGGGCAACAACGCCACTGGCGTGGAACTGGCGCTGCCCCAGCCCTACGGCACCGTAACGGCGATGCGGTATATGCCGAATATGTACTTCACTTTTTGCCATTCTCAAGCATCCGGGTTCGGACTGAGTGAGGATGAAGTGATATGGTCAGAGCACTTTTGGCATTACGGTTATGACAATTACACAACGTGGGCTGACACGGCGAGGTTTCGTTATCCCGCCTACGTGATTGAGAAAGACGGCATCGTCGTGGGACTGGCTACCTGCATGGCGGTCCGTCCCAACGCCTCCTCCATGATCCGCCGGGACAAGGTGAACCTCTACATGGACGCCTCGGGAGACACCTTTGCAGGCCCCGGAAATATGCAGGAATATGCAGAATTGGGGGAGTATACCAACGTCGGCAACCCCTATGTTCCTGAATGGAATGACGTTCTCGACAAAGATTGGGAAAGCCCGTATGGCGTGTGCTGGGGTTATGAGAGGAGAGTCGACGAGTCAGGGTTCTCCTACTTCTATTACTATCCGTTCCGCTCGAGTCCTTATTATCCCGAATTGTATGTAGGTGAATTGAATCCCTATGTCTACTCGAGTAGTATCCTTGAAATGTGCCCCAGAGCGAGGCGTGTGGTGGATCTGGACCTGTACTACTATGTGGCCCCTTCCGAGCTGCTGGACAAGACCAAGTACACCGACCGCACGGCGACTTATGAGCCGGCTGAGGGCGGCTTCATCAAGCTGACAAATCCCGAAAACGCCGATTTCCCCTATGTGTATCCGGGCGACCCGGCCCATCCGGAGAACCAGTATGACCTGGAGCTCCTGGCCACGGAGGACCTGTATCAGCTCATGATCGGCGGCGGCGTGGTGTACATGGAAAAGGGCCTTGACCTGCGGTTTGCCTGGCAGTTCAGCAACCGGGCCAACTTCGCCGTCAAAGAGGTGGATTTCTCCGCCTTCTCCGGCGGCTTCATGAAGTATGACCAGGGCGACGAAGGAGAAGCGGTGCTTACGGCCACCGCCGCCTCGGAGGAGCGGCAGACCATCGGCCTCACAGTCACCAACGACGGCGTGGCGCCCTATGACGTGACCTTCCCCACGCCAGTGGCGGCAAGAGAGGGCGCGGACCCCTATCTGATGATCCCCCGCTCTTCCCAGATCCGTGAGACGCTGACCGACCTGGGCACCAACATTTTCTTCGCGTCCAATATCACCCAGCAGAACCAGAGTGACACGAAGTTCATCACCAAGCTCTATCGAATCGACGAGGATCAGATTGGCCAGGGTGTGCCGGAGGGCGCTGCGCCCATTACCGTGGCAGGCTGGGGTGAATTCCCCAGCACCATTGGCGCGCCCGTCACCAGCATCCCCGTGCCCGGTACGGCGCTGACCAAGGCCGGCGCCTACGCCGTGACCATCAGCGCGGAGCTGAATAACGGCGAAAAGACGATCCCCTTCTCCGTTACGGCCTATCTGAAGGTGAAGAACGCCCCGGCGAAGATCACGCTGAATCCGCTGGAGAGCTATTCCGTGGTGAAGGGCAGCATCCCCGCCCTGCGCTACACGGTGACCTCCCGGGCGGACAACGTGGAGGTGGAGTACACCGTGCAGAGCGCGGGGGAGGCGGTGAGCGAGAGGATGACCGCATCCGGCGGCACCATTCCCTTTGACCCGGGCGACATCACCGCCACCAAGAAGGCGTATACCATCACCGTCTACGCCCGCAACGCAGGCGACGAGGCGTGGAGCGCTGACTCCATGCTGCTGAAGGTGTACAGCGAGAACCCCGTGAAGCTGGTGGTGAAGGACGTTCCCTTCGGCGAGATCGGCGGCACCACCGGCGGCGTTGCCACAGGCAGCCCGGTCACGTCGGTCACGATGGACAATCACGACAGGGTGGAATGGCTGATTACGCAGTTCCAGAACAATGTGACCGGCTACAGCTTTGATGAGCTGCGCGCCGGCGTCAACCTGCAGAAGCTCATCTCCGCCAACTACGGCAACGGCACCATGGGCGTGATCTCCGATAAGCTGCAGTGGTCCGCCAAGGAAGCGGACGGCACGCTGAGCGACGACGTTACGCTGAACTATCAGGAAAACGGCGCCTATTCCAACATCAGAAGTTACAACTATACCTATTATATCCCCACCTCTGACTTCCTGGTGGCTGCCACCGACGACAAGAGCGGGGACGCACCCGTTACCATCACCGCCATCCACGCCGCCACGGGCCTGCCCGCCAGCGTGCAGGTGACGGTCAACACGCTGAAGGATCAGTTCTTTATGATCCGCTTTGACCCCAAGGCTGAAACCGAAGTGATTTACACCACCGGCAAGGGCGAGGAGCGGAAGCTGAAAACCAACGCCCAGGGTGAGCTGGCGGTCTATGAGCCGGACGGCATCACCGGCGAGATCATGGCCATGTCCACTACGGACGACGCCACCTACATCGGCACCTTCGACAGCAGCGAGCTGGTCAGCGGCGAGCAGAACGCCGCCAAGCTGGAGGTATATCCCTGCAACACGTTTACGCTGTGCAAGGTCTCCGACTGCACGCTGACCTTCCGCAAGCCGGACGGCACCCCCTATGTGGGCAAGGTGACCATCCGCGGCGGCGTTTACGCCGGCCGGGAATACTGCCCCGACGCGAGAATGCGCACGGAGAAGGACCTCAGCGCCCACCAGTACCTGCGGGAGGACGTGGAATTCACCATCGGT
>JAFSMA010000111.1 GCA_017448145.1 Oscillospiraceae bacterium
CGTGAACAGGCGACGATTATCGCCAACGCCGGGTGAATGGCAAACGGAAACAAAAACCGCCCCGCCTTCCCCTCGGGGGGAAGGTGGCGCGGCCCAACGGGCCGTGACGGATGAGGGGGCGATGACCGCCCACGCACCGAAAGTCGCTGCAAAATCGCCCCCTCATTCCCCCCAGTGTGCGCACTGGGGTACCTTCCCCCCGAGGGGGAAGGCGAGCCTGTCAAAAAACGGCTATGCCGTTTTTTGACAGGCTGAAAGCAACGCCGCCGGAATTCCCGGCGGCGCTGCTTTGCGTATCGTATGATGTTATCTGCCCGTCTCCTCCGCCTTTTCCGCGGCGGCGCGGACTTCGTTTAGGGTCATGCCCTCCCGGCGGGCGATGGCGGCCAGGTCATCGTGCTCCCATTTCCGCTTCTCTACGCCGTAGCCGTGGCTGTGCTTGTAGCCCACGTCCCCCCAGGGGGTGGCCACGGTGCCGGTCTCCCGCTGCAAGGTATAGCGGGTCATGGTCTGGCGCCGGATGCCGATGGTGGCCGTGTGCCGCAGCATGGCGGCCACCACGGCCTTTTCATCGTCGGGGCGGCACAGGGCGTGAAGCACCAGGCCGGGGCGGCCTTTTTTCATGGTGGCCGCCACGGTGTAGGCCTCCAGCGCCCCGGCGTCGTAGAGCCGCTCCATGGCGAAGGCCACGTCCTCGGCGGTCATGTCGTCCAGGTTGCAGGCGAGGGCCGTCACGGTGTCGCCACCGCCCTCGCTGTCCCCCAAAATGGCCCGGAGGCAGTTGGCCTGGGGGAAGTCCTTTTGGCCCATGCCGTAGCCCACGGCGTCCATGGTCATGGGCGGCAGCGGGCCGAAGTCGTGGACAAAGTGGGCCAGCAGCGCCGCCCCGGTGGGGGTGCACAGCTCCCCCTGGATGGCGCCGCCGTAGATGGGCACACCCCGCAGCAGCTCCGCCGTGGCGGGAGCGGGCACCGGCAGCACCCCGTGGGCGCACCGCACCGTGCCGCTGCCCACGTGGACAGGGGAGGCCGCCACCTTGTCAGGCGACAGCTTGT
The DNA here is from genome assembly GCA_017448145.1 of Oscillospiraceae bacterium. GTDB lineage: Bacteria > Bacillota > Clostridia > Oscillospirales > Oscillospiraceae > Vescimonas. The sequence continues at coordinate 1,056 of JAFSMA010000111.1, forward strand.
GCAGCAGCCAGCAGGCCGCCGTCACGTCCGCCAGGGCGTCCATGGTGCCCACCTCGTGGAAATGCACCTGGTCGATGGTCTGGCCGTGTACCCGGCTCTCGGCTGCCGCAATGGCGCCGAACACCGCCAGCACGTCCTCCGCCACTGCCGGGGGCAGCGTCATGTGGTGCCGCACCAGGTGCTCGATGTCCGCCACGGTGGTGTGATGATGGTGGTGGTCATGGTCATGGTCGTGTTCATGGTCATGCTGATGGTCGTGGTCATGTTCGTGGTCGTGTTCATGGTGATGGTCGTGGAGGTGCTCGTCCTCCTCCTCACCGTTGACCAAAACCCTGAAATGCCACCCCCGGATGCCGCACTTCTCCGCCGCCTCCAGCGCCATGGTGACGCCGGGGATGCCGATGGCGTTCAGCTCCGCCACCGCCTTTTGGGGGTCGGGCAGCAGGCCCAGCAGGGCCGCGCAGAGCATATCCCCCGCCGCGCCCATGGCGCAGTCCAGATACAGCGTTCTCATTTCGTTCCCTCCGGATGGTTGATCATCCCCGCCAGATACCCGGCGCCGAAGCCGTTGTCAATGTTCACCACGCTGACGCCGCTGGCGCAGGAGTTCAGCATACTCAACAGGGCGGACACGCCGCCGAAGGACGCCCCGTACCCCACCGATGTGGGCACGGCGATCACCGGGCAGTCCGCCAGACCGCCGATGACGCTGGCCATGGCCCCCTCCATGCCCGCCACCGCCACAATGGCCCTGGCGGACATGATCTCGTCCACATGGTGCAGCAGCCGGTGCATCCCTGCCACGCCCACGTCGTACAGCCGCACCACCTCGTTGCCCATCACCTGGGCGGTGAGGGCCGCCTCCTCCGCCACGGGGATGTCGCTGGTGCCGCCGGTGGCCACCACCACCTTGCCCGCGCCGTCCGGGGCGGGGATGGGGCCCACGATGGCGATGCGGGCCTGGGGGTAGTAGACAAGCTCCGGCACGCTGGCCAGCGCGGCGGCCTTGGTTTCGTCCAGCCGGGTGATCAGCACGGTTTTCTGGCCGTTTTGGCGCAGGGCAGCCACGATGCCGGCGACCTGCTCCGCCGTTTTCCCGGCGCCGTAGATCACCTCCGCCGCCCCCTGGCGCACCTTCCGGTGGAGGTCCACCTTGGCGTAGTCCAGGTCTACGAAGGGCTCCTTTTTCAGTGCCAGCGCTGCGTCCTCCACGGACACCGCGCCATCCCGCACCTGTTGCAAAAGCTGCATTAAATCACGATTCATGGTCTCACCTCTCCATCCAGCAGCACCGCCCCATACCACTGCCGCAGCGTGGCCACGATGGCCTCACGGTGCTGCAAAAACAGCGGAAATTGTGCTTCCCGTAATTGTATCCGGGCCGCGCCGCCGAAAAGCCGCACCCGGAAATCCCGGAAACCCAGGGACATGAGATAGCCCTCCGCCCGCTCCGTCCGCTGCAAATCCTCTGCCGTAATGGCGGTGCCGGTGGGAATGCGGGTGGCGAGACAGGCGTAGGCGGGCTTGTCCCAGGTAAAGAGCCCCGCGGCCCGGGATAATTCCCGGATCTCCGCCTTGGTGAGCCCCGCCTCCCGGAGAGGGGAGGCCACCTGCAGCTCCCGCAGGGCCGCCATGCCGGGGCGGTCGGCCGCGTCGTCGGAAGCGTTGGTGCCGTCGCACAGCACGGTGCAGCCGTCCGCCGCCGCAGCGGATTGCATGGCGGTGAACAGCCTTTTCTTGCAGAAATAGCACCGCCGGGGGCCGTTTTCCGTCACGTCGGGAAAGGCCAGCACGTCCACCGCTACCGTGCGGAGGGCCACGCCCAGCTCTGCGCACAGCCGTCGGGCGTCCTCCCCCTCAAAGGCGGGCTGGAAGGCGGTGGACACATAGTAAGCCGCCGTGTCCGCGCCGCTCTCCGCCGCCGCCCACAGGAGGTAGGCCGAGTCCACGCCGCCGGAGAAGGCCACCGCTACCTTGCCCTGGCCCCGGAGCCAATCCAGCAGCCGCAGCTGCTTTTCCGCCGCCGTCATTTCAGCAGATCCAGGAAGCTGCCCAGCAGATCCGCCGTCTGGCCGGACTGGCCGGTCTTTTTCTTCTTTTTCTTGCCGGTGGAGGTGGTCTGGGTCTGGCTGCCCAGCAGGTTCAGCAGCACGCCGCCCAGAGCGCCGGCGGTGCTGTTGCCGCTGCCGGAGCTGCCCCCCAGCAGGCCCCCCAGCAGGGAGGTGAGCCCTGCGGCGCCGCTGCTGCTCTGGGAGGACTGCTGGCCCAGCAGGCTCATCAGCAGGGGAGCGGCCAGGGCGATGATCTTCGCCGTCTGGGCCGTGGTGAGGCCCGCCCGCTCCGCCGCCTCCTGGGCGGTGTCCGCGGCCTGGTCGCCCAGGAGATGGCCCACGATCTTACCGCCGTCGGTCATGTCCACGTGGGAGAAAAAGCCCCCCAGGTCGGCGGTGTCGTCCTTGGCGTGGTCGGCCAGGGCGGTGGCAAAGCCGCTGTTGCCCACCTGCTGCCGGGCTCCCTGTAGCAGGGAGGGCAGCGCCGCCGACAGCACCTGCTGCACCTGCTGCGTGGACGCGCCGGACATACGACTGACGCTATTGAGGGTGTCGTCGCTCATAAGAGTGTTCAGCAAAGCTTTCTGATCCATTTTCATAGCCTCCTGATGGAAATATTTTCAACTACACCATTATAAAAAACATTTGCCCAAAGGTCAAGGCGGGAAAAGCGCTCCTTTTCGCAAAATTGGCCTTGTGCCGGAGGCGAAAATCGCCTATAATGGAGGGAAAGACCGACCCGGCCTGCCGGGTTTTGGAAAAAGGAGAGAATTGATTATGGCTGAAACGAAGAAAAGGAAACTGGTAGCCGCCGAGGGCGCGGCCCCCATGAAGCCCGCAAAGCCCGTGGGCAACGCTGGCGGCCTCCGGGCCGGGGCCATCGTATTGTGGCTGCTGGCCATCGGCTTCGAGGTGCTGGCGCTGCTGGTGGTGCTGGGCAAGGTGGACTTGAAGTTCATGTCCCAGATGACCCAGCTGCTGGTGTTCCTGGGCCTTGACCTGGTGTGCGTCATCATCGGCTCCCAGCTGTGGAAGAAGGCCAACCACATCCGCCCCGCCTCCCGGAAGAACGCCTTTACCTTCTGGCTGTGGAACAACATGGGCGTGGTGGTAGCCTGCATCGCCTTCGTGCCCATCATTGTCATCATGCTCACCAACAAGGACCTGGACAAGAAGACCAAGGTCATCGCCGTGGTGGCGGCCATCATCGCCCTGCTCATCGGCGGCGTGGCCAGCTATGACTTCAACCCCGTGTCTCTGGAGGAGCAGACCGCCGCCATCAACGCCATTGACGGCACCGTGTACTGGTCCCGCTTCGGCAAGGTGTACCACACCCATGACGACTGCCAGGCCCTGAACCGCACCGAGGAGCTGACCTACGGCAGCGTGGAGCAGGCCATCGCCGCCGGCCGTACCCGCCTGTGCAAGTTCTGTGCCAATCGTGACGACATCACCGACGTGGTCACCGACGGCCGGGTGGAGGAAGCGGTCATCGATACCGTGGACGACGCCGCGTAAAGAGATTTTTGCATCCAACAGCCCGGACGCTGGGTGAAACCGGTGTCCGGGCCGCTTTTCCAAAAGGGAGGAATGGGAATGGAGAAAATCGCATTGGTCACCGGCGGCAGCCGTGGCATCGGCAGAGCCGTGGCGGAAAGATTGGCCCGGGAGGGCTACGCCGTGGCGGTGAACTACCGTGTGCGCCGTGACTGCGCCGAGAGCATCGTGGCAGAGATCACCGCCGCCGGAGGCCGGGCCATGGCGGTGCAGGCCGACGTGGCGGAGCGCGCCGCCGTGGAGGACATGGTGCACCGGGTGGAGGACGCCCTGGGCCCTGTGTCGCTGCTGGTGAGCAACGCTGGCGTGGCGGGCCAGGCCCAGTTTCAGGACGTGGGGGAGGCCATGTGGCGTCGGTATTTCGCCGTCAATGTGGACGGGGCGTACCACACCATCCAGGCGGTGCTGCCCCCCATGCTCCACGCCCACGAGGGCTGCATCGTCACCGTGTCCTCCATGTGGGGGCTGCGGGGTGCCAGCTGCGAGGTGACCTACTCCGCCACCAAAGGCGCCCTCATCGCCCTGACCCGCTCCCTGGCCATGGAGCTGGCCCCCACCCACATCCGGGTGAACTGCGTGGCCCCCGGCGTCATCCGCACGGATATGCTGGACGCCCTGCCCCCGGAGGTGCTGCCCCAGCTGGCGGAGGAGAC
>JAFSMA010000112.1 GCA_017448145.1 Oscillospiraceae bacterium
CCTGAGCTATGCCCGTCACGACTATTTCCGCCGCATCTTCTGCAACCTGGTGGGTAACTGGGTGGAGAACGGCGAATATCCCGCCATCGAGAGCGCGCTGCAGCGCATCGTGGAGGGCGTCAGCTACCGCAACGCCGCCCGCTATTTTGATCTGTAAGGAGAGATAATGACTATGGAACTGTTAAGCTATAAGACCCTGCGCGACCAGGGCTACGATGGTTACCTGCTGCCCGAGGCCCCTGTCAAGGTGCTGCAATTCGGTGAGGGCAACTTCCTCCGTGCCTTCGTGGATTATTTCATCGACGTGATGAACGAGAAGGCCGGCTTCAACGGCAAAGTGGTGCTGACCCAGCCCATCGCCCCGGGCCTGGCCCCCATGATCAACGCCCAGGAGGGACTGTACACCCTGTTCCTCCGTGGCCGCGAGAATGGCGAAAAGGTGAACCGCAAGCGTGTCATCTCCTGCGTCAAGAGCTGCAATAATCCCTATGAGGACTTCCAGGGCCTGCTGGATCAGGCCAAGAATCCCGACCTCCGCTTCCTGGTGTCCAACACCACCGAGGCCGGCATCGTCTTCGACCCCGCCTGCAAGTTTGACGATACGCCTCCTGCCAGCTTCCCCGGCAAGCTCACCGTGTTCCTGCACCAGCGCTGGCAGCAGGGCCTGAAGGGCTTTGTCATCCTGTCCTGCGAGCTCATCGACCATAACGGCGACGAGCTGAAGCGCTGTGTCCAGGAGTACATCAAGCTCTGGGGCCTGGAGGATGACTTCGCCGCCTGGGTGGACCGTGAGAACGTGTTCTGCTCCACCCTGGTGGACCGCATCGTCACCGGCTATCCCCGCAAGGAGGCCGAGGCCATCTGCCAGGAGCTGGGCTACCAGGATAACATCATCGACACCGCCGAGGTCTTCGGCTTCTGGGTCATCGAGGGCCCCCAGTGGATCAAGGACGAGTTCCCCTTCGAGAAGGCCGGCCTGCCCATCATCGTGGTGGACGACCATACCCCCTACAAGCAGCGCAAGGTCCGCATCCTCAACGGTGCCCATACCTCCATGGTGCTGGGCGCCTACCTGGCCGGCAAGGACATCGTCCGCCAGTGCATGGAGGATGCCACCATCCGCGACTTCATGAACAAGACCATCTTCGACGAGGTCATCCCCACCCTGGACCTGCCAAAAGACGAGCTCACCGAGTTCGCCGGCTCCGTCATCGACCGGTTCAATAACCCCTACATCGACCACCAGCTTCTGGATATCTCCCTGAACTCCACCGCCAAGTGGAAGGCCCGGGTCATGCCCAGCCTCACCGAGTACTATAAGCGCCTGGGCAAGCTGCCCCAGTGCATCACCTTCTCCTTCGCGGCCTACATCGCCTTCTATCACACCGCCCGGGAAAAGGGTGAGAACTGCCTCATCGGCCGCCGGGGCGAGGGCACCTACAACATCAAGGACGACGACTGGACGCTGGACTTCTACCTGCAGCATAAGGACGACGACCTGAAGACCCTGGCCCACGCCGTCATCCACAATGACCGCATGTGGGGCGACACCCTGGCCAACCTCCCCGGCTTCGAGGCCGCGGTGGTGGAGGCCCTGGAGGCCATCCAGGCCAAGGGCATGTACGAGGCCATGAAGGCCTGCCTGTAATAGAATTGTCATAAAACGGCTGCGCCGTTTTATGACAGTGAGATGGCAGTCCACGCCATGCACTCGCTTCGCTGGCACACTGCCAAGCCCAAAAATAGCTTCATAGGGACGGGCGTCAGCCCGCCCCTATCAGCCTATAAGGAGATACGATTATGAAACTCATCAAGATCCATCCTGCGGACAACGTGGCCGTTGCCCTGGAGAATCTGGTAAAAGGGGAGACCCTCACCGTAGACGGCGCCTCCGTCACCGCCATCGAGGACGTGGAGCGGGGCCATAAGATCGCCCTCACCGCCATCCCCGAAGGCGCCCCCATCATGAAGTACGGCAACCCCATCGGCCTGGCAAAATGCCCCATCGCCGCCGGTGCCTGGGTACACGTCCATAACGTCCGCACCGGCCTTTCCGAGACGGCGGACTACGTCTACGACCATAAGACCTACGACCTGCCCACTGTGTCCGAGCGCACTTTCATGGGCTACCGCCGTGATGACGGCCGTGCCGCCGTCCGCAATGAGCTGTGGATCATCCCCACCGTGGGCTGCGTCAACAACGTGGCCGCCGCCCTGGTCCGGGAGAACCAGCATCTGGTCACCGGCAATATCGACGGCCTCTACACCTTCCCCCATCCCTTCGGCTGTAGCCAGATGGGCGGCGATCACGCCCAGACCCGGAAGCTGCTGGCCGCCCTGGTGCGCCATCCCAACGCCGGCGGCGTGCTGGTGCTGTCCCTGGGCTGCGAGAATCTCACCCAGGATCAGTTCAAGGAGGAGCTGGGCCAGTGGGATGACCGCCGCGTCAAGTTCCTCACCTGCCAGCAGGTGGAGGACGAGCTGGAAGCCGGCTCCGCCCTGCTGCAGGAGCTGGCGGCCTACGCCCAGGGCTTTAAGCGCGAGGCCCTGCCCGCCTCCGAATTGGTGGTGGGCCTGAAGTGCGGCGGCTCCGACGGCCTCTCCGGCATCACCGCCAACCCCACCGTGGGCCGCTTCTCCGACCGTCTGGTGGCCCTGGGCGGCTCCACCGTCCTCACCGAGGTGCCCGAGATGTTCGGCGCCGAGAATATCCTGTTCTCCCGCTGCCAGAACCGCCAGGTGTTTGACGAGGCCGTGTCCATGGTCAACAGCTTCAAGGATTATTTCGTCAGCCACGGCCAGGTGGTCTACGAAAATCCCAGCCCCGGCAATAAGGCCGGCGGCATCACCACCTTGGAGGACAAGTCCTGCGGCTGCGTCCAGAAGGGCGGCTCCGCCCAGATCGTGGACGTGCTGCACTACGGCGAGGCCGTGGAGAAGAAGGGCCTGAGCCTGCTCAGCGCCCCCGGCAACGACCTGGTGGCCTCCACCGCCCTGACGGCGGCCGGTGCCCATATCATCCTCTTCACCACCGGCCGCGGCACCCCCTTCGGCGCCCCCGCTCCCACCGTGAAAATCTCCACCAACACCCCCCTCTACGAGAAGAAGAACAACTGGATCGACTTCAATGCCGGCACCGTGGCCCAGGGCGAGAGCCTGGACGACGCCGGTGACCGCCTGCTGGACTACGTCCTGCGGGTGGCCAGCGGCGAGGAGACCAAGGCCGAGCGCCATGGTGCCCGTGAGATTTCCATCTTCAAAGACGGCGTGGTGCTGTAATCAACCCCTTCAAACAGGCGACCCCCATCCGTCCGGATGGGGGTCGTTTCCGTATGGTGCCGCGCTGGATACATTAAAAGCCCCTCGTTCGGTGGAACGAGGGGCTTGTTCTCATATACACGCCTTGCGGCGGAATAGTAGAGTGTTCTCTCCGCTGTGTGCAGCGGTGAGGGCGAGATTACATCTCAGCGAAGGGAAGAGTCCAGGAGTACATCACGAAGTCCCGGTCGTTCAGCAGGTTGGGGAAATGGGCCTCGCTCTCAAGCTCTGCAATAGCGATCATGTTGCGATCGTTCATCATGTTTATCGCGTCCTTTCTTTTCTGAAGCTGGCGTTATTCTATCCCCACCCGAGGCCAAAAACAAGGGCAATCATTGCCAAACCTCACAAAAAAGACCCGCAGCTTTTGTGCTATCTCACAATAAGAAAAGCAAAAATCTTCACAACCAAGCCAAAAAGTCCATATCCCCGCCGCCCGAAACATCCCCCAAACAACTCCAAAACAACCGCTAATCCCAGCAACCAAGCGGAAACGTAAATCAAAGAAATCGTTTCCACCCATATACACATCCGAAATATGTATATTACCAAAATCGTTATCAAAATGAGGCGCAGAGACAATGTGCCAAGATAGGCCACGGATGCTTTACTGAGCGTTTTTTGGGACAGATGGCGAGATATGATGTTCCAAAGGGGCAGGTTGATTGCAAAAGTGAACATCACATTTTTATGGTAAAAATATGGGTAAGACCTGATGTTCACTTCTGCAATAAGGTATATAATAGTTTTGGTCACGACCTGCGGAAAGCGGGGAAATATGAGCCGAATGACATTAACGGAGAGAGTGAGGATTGAAGCGGGGATCTACGGAA
>JAFSMA010000113.1 GCA_017448145.1 Oscillospiraceae bacterium
ATAGTACGCCTCCGGCGCACTATTCGCACACTTCGTAGCCTGAGAAGTGAAAAAAGTGACGCGCATGTCGTCACTTTTTTCGGATTTCATGGGTTCGCGCCTGCGGGCGCGAAATCTGCGATGCTTTTTTGACAATCTGAAGGAATCCCCCGGCGATGCCGGGGGATTCCTTTTTACCACATTCTAAATACAATCAGATGTCAATATCCATGGTCATGGCGAGATGGTAGTCGGGATAGGCGGCGGCTACCTCGCTGCGGATGGCTTCAAAGGTCTGCTGCCGATCCTGCAAGCCGAAGTCCAGAATCACGTCCAGCTGCAGCAGCTTGTTCACCTTGTCCACGTAGAAGCCGTGGATCTGCAGCACGCCGGGATGGGCGGTGACCAGCTCCGTCACGTGCTTGCGCATGGCGGCGACCTCCGCGTCCTTGGTGTTGGTGGCATAGATGCTGATGCCGGTGAGCACCACGCCGTGGGCCAGGAACACCCGCTGCACGATGCGCCGCTCCATGGCGTCCAGCTCGTCGGCGGTGAGGGTGTCGGGCACCTCCACGTGGACGGAGCCGATGAGATCCTCGGGGCCGTAGCTGTGGAGAATCAGGTCGTAGGCCCCGGTGACCTGGGGTTCCTGGCAGATGGTGGCCTTGATGGCGTTGGTCACGTCGGACTCGATCCGCTTGCCCAGGATGTCGTCCAACGTGTCGCTGAGCATCTCAAAGCCGGAGCGGATGATGAACACGGCAATCACCGCGCCCACCCAGGCCTCCAGGCTCAGGCCCCACACCAGATAGACGATGGCGCTGAGCAGCACGGAGGCGGAGAGAATGGCGTCGAACAGGGCGTCGGAGCCGGAGGCCACCAGCGACCCGGAGTTCACCTTCTTGCCCACGCTTTTCACGTAGCGGCCCAGCAGCAGCTTCACCACCACCGCCGAGGCGATGATGATCAGAGACACGGTGGAGTAGTCCGCCGTCTCGGGGTGGATGATTTTTTTCACCGACTCCACCAGCGACGTGACACCGGCATACAGCACGATGGCCGCCACCACCATGGCGCTGAGGTACTCAATGCGCCCATAGCCCAGGGGGTGCTTCTGGTCAGGCTGCTTGCCCGCCAGCTTGGTACCCACGATGGTGATGACGGAGGAGAGGGCGTCACTTAAATTGTTCACCGCGTCCAGCGTGACGGCGATGGAGTGGGACAGCAGACCGATGGCCGCCTTGAAGCCCGCCAGAAACACGTTGGCAATAATACCGATGATGCTGGTGCGGACGATGACGTTATCCCGGGAGCCCTGGGCCTCCGCCACGTCGGGGGAAGTGTGTTCTGCCATAATAATCCTTCTTTCCTGTTTACATTACAGAGTATTATGCCACAATGCGCTGCCAATGGCAAGAAAAAAGTGGACGCATTGACAACGACGCCCCCAGCGGGTACAATGGGGCCAAAGAGCGAACGAGAAAAGGAGCGTGCCTTATGACGCGGAAAGGAACCGGTGTGGGATTCTACATTTTTCTGGCCCTCGTGGCGGTCATCAGCTTCGCCTTGCTGGAGCTGAATAAAAACATGGTGCTGGGCTGGGTGCTGGCGGCGGCGACCCTGGCGGTGTACGCCTGGGTGCGCGTCAGCGTGCTGGCGGGCCGGGGCTTCGGCTGGCGGCTGCTGGCCTTTGCCGCCGCGGCGGCGGTGATGGCGGCTATCGTTGTGCTGACAGTGGGCCCGGTGCGGCGCCACGCCGCCGTGGAGGGCAGCACCGCTGTTACGGACATCGTAACGGTGTCCGACGGTCAGCTCACCGGCGTGGTCACCCCCGACGGCGCCGTGGAGGTCTATGCCGGCATCCCCTATGCCGCGCCCCCGGTGGGCGAGCTGCGGTGGCGTCCGCCCCAGGATGTGACGCCCTGGGAGGGCGTGCTGGCGGCGGATCACTTTGCCCCCATGGCCATGCAGCCTCAAAACTCCGCCATTTACAGCTCCCTGGCCCAGATTATCGGCTATCACGACTACCAAATCACCACTAAGGATAACTTCCGCGACCCGGTGGACGAAGACGCCCTCTATCTCAACATCTGGAAGCCGGCAGGACAGCAGGAGAAGCTGCCGGTGCTGGTGTATATCCACGGCGGCTCGTTGCAAACCGGCCAGCCCTGGTACAGCGATTACAGCGGCAACGGCCTGGCCCGAAAGGGCGTCATTGTGGTGAACATGGGCTACCGTCTGGGGGTGTTCGGCTTCCTGGCCTCGGAGGAGGCCCTGGCCCAGGACGGCACCACCGGCAACTACGGCCTGCTGGATCAGATCAAGGCCCTCCAATGGGTGCAGGAGAACATCGCCGCCTTCGGAGGTGACCCGGACAACGTGACGCTGGCGGGTGAATCGGCGGGCAGCGCCTGTGTGACGGCCCTGTGCACCTCGCCCATGGCAAAGGGCCTGTTCCGCCGGGCCATCGGCGAGAGCAGCACCGTCACCGCCCCCATGCCCACCCATTCCTACCGCCCCCTTGACCAGGCCATCGACACCGGGCGTGCCACCCTGGCCCGGTTCGGCGCCGCCAATCTGGACGAGCTGCGCAAGGTGGACGCCAAGACTCTGGTGGCCGCCGCCGACACCAACCACCATATCACCATCGACGGCGCGGTGCTGACCGAGTCCCCCTACGCGTCCTATGCCAAGGGCATCCACAACGAGGAGGCCATCCTCCACGGTTTCAATTCCCAGGAGAGCGCCCCCTTCATCCTGTTCGGCAACGCCAAGCTCTCCGACTACGAGAGCAAGGTCCGGGCCTATTTCGGGGACTATGCCGACGAGATACTGGCCCTGTATCCCGCCGCCACCAATGAGGAGGCCCGGCAGAACTGGGCGGACATCTACTCCGCCGTGTTCTTTACCTACGGCCACCACTGCTGGTCCCGGCAGGGCGCGGCGCTGGATATGCCGGTGTATCAGTACTATTTCACCCGCGCCAACGGCCGCCTGGGCCCCTGGCACAGCGGCGAGGAGGTCTATTGCTACGGCAATATCCCCCAGGGTTCCCGGCTGTACGATGACGATGACCGCCGCCTTGCGGACGTGTTCAGCAGCTATTTCGCCAACTTCGCCGCCACCGGCGACCCCAACGGCCCCGGCCTGCCCCGGTGGGAGCAGAGCAGCGGCGGCGCCCATGTCATGGTGCTGGACGGCACCCAGGCCATGGGGGACGATCCCTTTACGCCCATCTACGATACGTTAGACCGTTACTACGGCTGGGAGAAATAAGGAGGTACACCATGGGAAGACGGCAAATCGCATTGGCAGTGGCCCTGCTGAGCCTGTCCTCCACCCTCTGCCTCCACCTGATGAAAAAGGTGGGGGAGAAGCTGGAGCGGGAGCAGAAGAAAAAGGAAGAGAAGCAATAAAAAAGACGCCCTCTGGGGGCGTCTTCAGCTTGATAAAAAGCATCGCAGATTTCGCGCC
>JAFSMA010000114.1 GCA_017448145.1 Oscillospiraceae bacterium
ATAAACATATTGTGGTCGTTATAGTCCTCCGAGGGCCAGGCCAGGGTGTATTGCGCCGTGTCCGCCCAAAGGGTTTTCAGCCGTTCGTAGTCCTGCCGGGGCATGAAAAAGTCCAGGTCGTCATCCCAGGGGATGAAGCCGCCGTGGCGCACCGCGCCGATGCACCCGCCGCCGCAGAGGTAGCAGGTAAGGCCCTGGCGGCGGCAAAAGGCGGCGAAGTATGCCGCCATCTCCAGGGACAGGGCCTGAAGCCGCCGCAGCTGTTGGTCGTTCATGGCCTGTCCCCTCCTTTTGGCATGGTCAGCAGCCCCGCCGCCAGGCCGTAGAGGGTGCCGGCGCCATAGGCCGTGTGCAGCAGCAGGAACAGCACCGGCAGCCCCAGGTCGGTGGGCTTCTCTATCCCGGCGGTAAGGGTCATGGTCAGGCAGGCGCAGCCATAGGCGGCCCACAGCAGCGCCAGGGGCGCCGTCAGCCCCGCCCCAGCGGCGATGGCGGTGGCGGCGATGGCCGCCACGAACAGCCCCGGCACCGGGTGATACCAGCTCAGGCACCGGGGGCAGCACAGCAGCGTCCGGCCGATCCACTCCCCGTTTTGCCATTTCTGGGCCAGCAGCGCCCCCAGGCTGCCCCGCATCACGTACCGGGAGCGGATCTCCGGCGCGAAGCAGATGGGATACCCCGCCCGGCGGACGCGGTAATGGTACTCGTTGTCCTCCGTGCGGCGCAGGGCTTCGTTGAACCGGCCCACCCGCTCCGTCACCTCCCGGCGATAGGCGGGAAAGGGCACCGAGCTGACGTAGCCCCGGCCCTCCCCCCGCCGCTTGAACCGGGCGATGCTGGCGCCGAAAAGGGAGTCCTCCGCCTTGCGCAGCGTGCGGGCCCAGGGGGTGGTGCCGGGGGCGACGGTGTCCCGCCTGCCGCCGCACACCCATTCCCCGCCGTTGAGGCAGGCCATGGACGATGCCACGAAGTCCGGTGACAGCAGGGCGTGGGCGTCCACGCGGATGAGCACGTCGCTGTCATAGCAGCCCAGCACCACGTTCCACCCGGCGCTCTGGGTGCGGCCCGGGTTATCCAGCACCGTCACGCGGCGAAACGCGCCGCCCCACTGGGCCTGAAACTGTTCCATGATCTTCCTTGTGCCGTCGTCGGACAGGCTGTCCACCAGCACCACGTCCATGTGCCGATGGGGGTAGGTCTGGGCCAGGATGCTGTCCAGCAGCGGCCCCAGGGCCTTTTCCTCCCGGCAGGCGATCACCCCCAGGGTGACGGTTTCCACTGTTTCCATCGGGTATCAACGTCTCCTTTTCACAATGGCGGCAACGGTGTCCAGCACCGTCTGCCACTCCCTGCCCAGGCTGAATTCCCGGACGCAGCGAAGATTGATCGCCATTTTCTCCGGCAAAATCTCCCGGAGATAGCACGCCTCCGGGTCCTCCGCCGCCGCCAAACGCTGCTCCTCGTCCACGAAGCGGATGCTGGCCTGGGAGGTGATGCCCGCCGGCAGCAGCAGCGTAGCGTAATATTCCGGCGCGTACCGCGCCACGTACCGGGGAACCTCCGGCCGGGTGCCCACCAGGGTCATGTCCCCCCGCAGCACATCCAGCAGCTGGGGCAGCTCGTCCAGCTTGTACCGCCGCAGCACCGCCCCCAGGGCCGTCACACGGCTGTCCCCGGCGGCGGTGAGCTGTCGGCCCCCCACCTGGGGGCCCTGGGTCATGGTGCGAAATTTATGGATCAGAAATCGTTTGCCAAAGGCGGTGACCCGCTCCTGGCGGTACAGGGCCGGGCCGGGGGAGGTGAGCCGGACGGCCAGCGCAATGGCGGCCATGGGCAGGGCCAGCACCGCCAGCGCCGCCGCCGACACCACTATGTCCAGCCCCCGCTTCCACCGCAGCGCGCCCCGCTTGCCCCGCAGGCTCTCCCAATAGGGCCTTACGGCCTCATTTTGCATTTCCGGGGGTAATGCTTCCCATTCTTTCCACATTTACGGTGCCACCGCCTCCCGCAGGCAGGCGCAGACGTAGTCCACGTCGTCGTCGCTGAGCCGGGTGTGGAGGGGCAGGGTGACGGCGCCGCGGTAGTAGTCCCAGGCGTGGGGGAAGTCCTCTATGGCCCAGCCCAGACGGCGGTAGGCCGTCAGCAGGGGCAGGGGCTTGTAGTGCACGTTGGTGCCGACGCCCCGCTGCGCCAGCCGGGTCATGACGGCGGCGCGCCGCCCCTCGTCCGCCCCCGGCAGGCGGAGGATATACAGGTGGCCGCTGCTGACCATGTCCGCCGTCCGGTGCACCAGGTGGGGCAGCCCCAGGCTGTCGCACACCGCGTCATACCGGCCTATGATCTCCCGGCGGCGAGCCAGCAGCCCGGGGTATCTGTCCAGCTGCGCCAGCCCCAGCGCCGCCGCCACGTCCGTCATGTTGCACTTGTACCAGGGGCCGATCACGTCGTATTCCCAGCCTCCGGCCCCGGCCTTGGCCAGGGCGTCCCGATCCTGCCCGTGGAGGGACAGCAGCTGCATCATCCGGTAGATCTCGCTGTTTTCGATGCCCGGCAGGGGCTTCCAGGTGGCGGCGCCCCCCTCCGCCGTGGTGAAATTCTTCACCGCGTGAAAGCTGAAGGAGGTGAAGTCCGCCAGGGCCCCGGCGGCCGTCATGGCACCCCGGTGCCGTCTGGCGGCCCCCAGGCCGTGGGCGCTGTCCGCCACCACCGCCACCCGGCCCAGGGCCTGCTGCACCCGGGCGCCCAGGGCGGACAGGGGCGTGTCGCCGCCGGTCATGGGGCGGAACAGGTGCCCCTTGGCCTCCGCCACGGCGAAGATGGCGTCATAGTCGCAAACCACCCCCCCAAGATCCACGGGAATGATGGCTTTCGTCCGCTCTGTGATGGCGTCCGCCAGCTTATCGTAGTCCATCTCCGGCAGATGGGTGTCCCGGTGGCCGTCCTTCTGGATGTCCACCAGCACCACCCGCGCCCCGCAGTGGATGGCTGCGGCGGCGGTGGCGGTGTAGGTGTAGGCCGGGACGATGACCTCATCCCCCGGCCCCACCCCCAGCAGCCGCAAATTCAGCTCCTCCGCTGCCGTGCCCGAGGCCAGGCAGGCCACCCGGTTGGCGTAAGGGCCGGGCCCATCGGTGCCGTCATCGGTGACGGCGCCGGTCTGGATGAAGGCCGCCAGCCGCCGCTCCAGCCGCTTCGTCCGTGGCCCGGTGGTGATCCAGCCGGAGCGCAGGGCCTCCGCCACCGCGGCAATCTCCGCCTCCCCCACGTCCGGCGGACTGAAGGGTATATTCCGCTTTGTCATAGCATCCATAGAAAATGCCTCCCGGCAGGTTTTTACGCTTGACCACAATACATACATAAACTAATTATAATACGAAATATCCGCTCCCGTGTCAATGACGCGGCAGCATATTCCCGTCCCGGGAACGCGCCAAAGGCAAATCGTGGGCCCGTTTGGGCGGGGATACATGATACGGCGTCCTGTTGGCCCCAGAGGGGCAGTAACCGGGTAACGGCAATCGCCAAGGTTGAATAAATGGCAAACGGCGTCCAAATCTCCGTAGGGGCGATTCACGAATCGCCCGCCGCGCCAGCAAACCGCCACCCTGCGGGCGCTTCATGAAGCGCCCCTACGGTGGCATTGGCAGCCATCCGCAGCCAGCGAAACATTTATCATAACAGAACGATAAAAAAGAAAACGCCCCACTTGCGTGGGGCGCTTCCTTTTTGTGTGTTTGTTAGGAGAGAGAGAAAATCACATAAGGAATGGAGTTCCTTTGGATGGTGTAATACTACCTTAGAAAAATGACCAAATCTTGAAAACCAGGTGAACAAATTGTAAACGATTTTGCGATTTTCGTCACATTTTGGCTATTATTGGAATTTCTTGCTCTCCGCCACCGCCAGTGCGTCGCAGCGGTTGTTCTTCTCGTTGTCGGCATGGCCCTTCACCCAGTGGTAGTGCAGCTCGTGGCGCGCCACCAGGGGCAGCAGCCGCTGCCACAGATCCACGTTGAGGGCGGGCTTTTTGTCCGCCTTTTTCCAGCCCCGGGCCTGCCAGCCGTAGACCCACCGCTTTTCCAGCGCGTCGATCACGTATTTGGAATCGCTGTACAGCTCCACCACGCAGGGCTCCCGCAGCGCCTCCAGGGCGGTGATGACCCCCAGCAGCTCCATGCGGTTGTTGGTGGTATTGGCCTCGCCGCCGGACAGCTCCTTTTCCATGCCGTTCCAGGCCAGAATAGCCCCCCAGCCCCCCGGGCCGGGATTGCCGCTGCAAGCGCCGTCGGTGTAGATGGTGACAGTTTTCATAAGGGCCTCCTGGGATGCGGAAAATCGCCTTCCCCTTGGGGGGAAGGTGGCACGGCCGCAGGCCGTGACGGATGAGGGGGCGATGACCGAAAGCTTTCCGCAAAACCGCCCCCTCATTCCCCCCAGGGGGAAGGCTGCGCAAAGTTTTATCTATTCGTCCCCGCCTTCCCCTTGGCGGTGGGCGTTACCGTGTCTCGGGCGATTCGTGCATCGCCCCTGCGGTGATTTTCTCCACCACCGCCACGCCCTCCGCCACGTGGAACGTCACATTCCATTTGCCGTAGGTCAGGCCGTAGGCCCGGGTGGGGTCGTTCTGATACCTTGGCCGGGGGTCGCCGGAGAGCACGTCGGTGAGGCCGGGGAGATCGTTCCCCAGCATTGCCGCCAACTCCGGCCGGATTTCCACCGCCAGCGGGTGATTTTCCAATCCCTCCGTCCAGCCCGATGTGGCCTCCGGATGGCTGTCGCAGTAGGGCAGGTAGGGCTTGATGTCCAGGATGGGGGTGCCGTCCACCAGGTCGGCCCCGGCGATATGGAGTACCGGGCCGTGGTCGGTCATTTCCACCCCCTCCAGGGCCACGCAGGAAAGGCCGATGGGATTGGGCCGGTAGGGGGAGCGGGTGGCGAACACGCCCATGCGCTCGTTGCCCCCCAGCCGGGGCGGGCGGACGGTGGGGCTCCAGGGGCGCTGGCCGTTGCGGTCAAACTGCCAGATGAGCCAGATATGGCTGAACCCCGCCAGCCCCCGCACCGCGTCGGCGCTGCGATAGGCCGGCTCGAACACCACCTCTCCCCTGCTGCGTACAAGGCCGCTCTGCCGGGGGGCGCCGAATTTCTCGGCGTAGGGCGTCCGCACACGGGCGATGATCTCAACGTTCACGGCGGTGGGTGTCGGTCAGGTGGGCGCGG
Organism: Oscillospiraceae bacterium; assembly: GCA_017448145.1. Taxonomy (GTDB): domain Bacteria; phylum Bacillota; class Clostridia; order Oscillospirales; family Oscillospiraceae; genus Vescimonas. The sequence continues at coordinate 5,221 of JAFSMA010000114.1, forward strand.
ATGTCCTTGGGCAGCAGCAGCAGGCGGTAGACCTCCCCCGCCACCGCCAGCACCAGATAGGCAATCACGATCCACACGTTCTGGTAGCGGCTGGTCAGCAAAAACATGGCGATGAGGGCAATGAGCAGCACGTAATTCACGCTGGCGCTCTTGGCGTCCGCCGCCTGGAGGGCCTCGGATTTCAGGTAAATCACCTTATTATAGGTGAACTCCGCCGTGGCCGCGCCGTTGCGGTAGAGATTTTTCATAAAATACTGCCATCGTGTCAGCGGCACGTAGGCTTCACGGGGTGCGCTGGCCATAGGTTAGTCCTCCTGTTTGTCGTCCTTCTCGGTGAGGGCCAGGGAGATGACCCGGTCGCCCTCCTCCTTGAAGCGCATGACGATGACGCCCTGGGAGGCGCGGCCGCAGCTGCGGATGCTGTCCACCGCCGTGCGGATGAGGATGCCGCTCTCGGTGACCAGCAGCAGATCCTCGCCGCCGTCCACCACTTTCATGCCCACCACCTTGCCGGTTTTTTCGGTGATTTCGTAGTTCTTTACGCCGAGGCCGCCCCGGCCGGTGACACGGTATTCCTCCACCGGCGTGCGCTTGCCGTAGCCCTTCTCCGTGATGGACAGCACCTGGCAGCCCGCGTCGGCACGAGCGGCGCCGATGACGTAATCCCCCTCCCGGAGGCGGATGCCCCGGACGCCGGTGGCGTTGCGGCCCATGGAGCGGACGTCGTTTTCGTCGAACACGCTGGCCATGCCGTCGTGGGTGGCGATCAAAATATTGGCGCTGCCGTCGGTCTCGATGACGGACACCAGCTCATCGCCCTCGCTGAGGTTGATGGCCCGGATGCCGCTGGGCCGGATGTTGCGCAGCTGCTCCACCGCCACACGCTTGCAGGTGCCCTGGCGGGTGACCATGGTGAGCTGCAAGCCGTCCAACGCCTCGCCGCTGTCCCGGAAGTGGAGCATGGCCTGCACCCGCTCGTCGGTCTCGATCTGAATGCAGTTCACCAGCGCGATGCCCTTGGCCGCCTTGCCGCTCTCGGGAATCTGGTAGCCCTTCTTGCGGTACACCTTGCCGGTGTCGGTGAAGAACAGCAGGTTATCGTGGGTGGAGGCGGTGAACACGTCCATGACGCTGTCCTCGTCCCGGGTGGTGATGCCCTTCTTGCCCATGCCGCCCTTGCTCTGGGCGGCGTACTCGCTCACCGCCGTGCGCTTGATGTAGCCGTTGCGGGTCAGGGTGTAGACGCACTGCTCCTCCTCGATGAGATCCTCGATGTCGATCTCGTCCTCCACGTCCTGGATCTCCGTCTTGCGCTCGTCGCCGTACTTGTCGGCAATGGCCTGGAGTTCTTCCTTCAAAATCTGGCGCACCAGGCCGTCGTCGGACAGCACACGGCGGAAGTAGGCGATTTTTTCCTCTAATTCGTTGTACTCGTTTTGCAGCTTTTCCCGGTCAAGGCCCTGCAACGCCTTCAGGCGCATATCCAGAATGGCCTGGGCCTGCACGTCGTCCAGCCCAAAGCGCTGCATCAGGTTTTCCTTGGCGTTGTCGTAGCTGGTGCGGATGATGCGGATGACCTCGTCGATGTTGTCCTGGGCAATCAGCAGGCCTTCCAGAAGGTGGGCCCGCTCCTGCGCCTTGCGCAGGTCGTACTTGGTCCGCCGGATGATCAGCTCTTCCTGGAATTTCAGATATTCGTCAATGACGTGGCGCAGGGACAGGATTTTCGGCTGCTTCTGGTCGTCCACCAGCGCCAGCATGTTGATGGAAAAGCTGCTTTGCAGGGCGGTCTGGGCGAAGAGCCGATTCAGCACCACCTGGGGGTTGGCGTCCTTTTTCAGTTCGATGACGATGCGCATGCCGTTGCGGTCGGACTCGTCACGGATGTCGCTGATGCCCTCCAACCGCTTGTCCTCCACCTGCTCGGCCATGTTTTTAATGAGCATCCGCTTGTTGACCTGGTAGGGCAGCTCGGTGATGATGATGCGTAGGCGGTCATGGCCGAACTCCTCGAACTCGTGGCGGGCCCGGATGACGATGCGGCCCCGGCCGGTGGCGTAGGCGGCCCGGATGCCGCTGCGG
>JAFSMA010000115.1 GCA_017448145.1 Oscillospiraceae bacterium
CTCCGGTACTCCCGCGGCGTGACGCCGTATTTTTTCTTGAAGACGTCCTTGAAGTAATTGCTGTCCGAGAAGCCGCAGCGCAGCGCGATCTGCGTGATGGTGTCGTCGGTGGAGATCAGCTCCGCGGCGGCGTGCTGCAGGTCGTACATGTTGTCGTCGATCGTGAAGCGGCATGCGCCGTTTTCCACATAGTACAGCTCAAAGTACGGGTGGCAGTGGTGGGAGCCCATGCTGTAGCCAGCCTCCCGAGCGGCGCGCTCGATATGGATGCGGCTGATGCCGCCGGTTTTCGTTCGGATCTCTTTGTGCATTTTCATGAAAATTGTGTTTATGTTGGAAAATCCGTAGTTTTAGGTTTTCTTCGTTTCAAAATCCGTAGCGGGCTTGGGCGCTATGCAATAAAGGCTGGGCTTCGGCGTGGATTCCAGGATGGAACTTCCAAGCTGGCGCAGCGGAAGTGCTACGGGTACGATGCCAACGCAGACGGTGAGCTTGTGGTCAACGAGGAAGAAGCAGCGGTAGTCAGATGGATGTTTGAGCAGTATGCAGCGGGCAAAAGCCTCGGCAAGATCGCGGACAGCCTTGCCCGACAGCATATCCAGTCTCCGACCGGAAAACCCAAGTGGAACCGCGAGGCAATCGACAAGCTGCTCGCAAACGAGAAGTACACTGGGAGGGTGCTGCTTCAAAAGACGGTGAACGGATGGGATAACGCCGGAGAGGAAAAGAGGTATCTCTACAACAGTAAGCATGCGTACCAGAAAACACCAGCCGAAAGGCTGCTTTTTTTATTCTGTGGGAAATCCCATTTTCGATTCTCTCAAACGGTTGCCAATGGGCACCAATTATGGTACAATTACCATTGATACAAGGCGCGGTGCGCCATGGAGCTTTATGATCCGGTTTCCCCAGACAGCGCAGCGTATCTGCGTAGTGATGAAAAAGGAGAGAGCCATTATGCCTACCAAAAAGACCGCTGACACGAAAGAAACGGCGCCGCTGACCCCGGAGGTCAACGAGGCCGACCCCAAGGCTGCGGAGAAGAAGCCCGCCGAGAAGAAGACGGCGGCCAAGAAATCCGCTGAGAAAAAGCCGGCAGCGAAGAAACCTGCCGCCAAGAAGACTGCGCCTAAAAAGGAACAGGCGGCGGAGCTGCCCGCCCAGCAGGCAGAGCAGCCTGCGGAAGCTCCTGCCGAGCCTGCCCGGGTGGAGGAAGCTCCGGCCCCGGTGGCGGAAGTTCCCGCTGCGCCCACCATGCCGGAGCCCCGCCGCAGCGTGGCCTTCATCGGCTCGGAGTGCTATCCCTTTGTGAAGACCGGCGGCCTGGGCGACGTGATGTACGCCCTGCCCAAGGCCCTGATCGCCCAGAACTGCGACGTGAAGGTGATCCTGCCCCGGTATAAGTGCATCCCCCAGAAGTACCAGGACAAGATGGTGTTCCGGGGCGATTTCTCCATGGACCTCACCGCCGACGGACGGCGCTACTACGTGGGCATCATGGAATACGTCTGGGACGGCGTGGTGTACGATTTCATCGACAATGAGGAGTTTTTCAGCTGGGGCAATCCCTATACCAACCTGGTGGACGACATCCCCAAGTTCTGCTATTTCGCCAAGGCGGCCCTGGCGGCGCTGAACTACATGAACTGGGTGCCCGACATCATCCACTGTCACGACTGGCAGGCGGCGCTGGTGCCCGTGTTCCAGCAGGCCATGTTCCAGGGCACGCCGGTGGCCTCCGCCAAGACGGTGCTCACCATCCACAACCTGCGCTTCCAGGGCATTTACAACACCCAGACCATTAAATACTGGACCAATCTGCCCGACGCACTGTTCGACTACGCTGTGCTGAAGCAGAACTGGGTGGACGCCAACATGCTCAAGGCGGGCCTGAGCTACGCCAGCATGATCACCACCGTCAGCCACACCTATGCCGCCGAGATCCAGACCCCCTTCTACGGCGAGGGCCTGGACGCCCATCTGCGCTACCACTCCGGCAAGCTGCGGGGCATCGTCAACGGCATTGACTGTGAGCAGTGGGACACCATGACCGACCCGCTGCTGCCGGTGAACTATGGCATCACCGACGTGGTGGAGAAGAAAAAGGCCGACAAGCTGGCTTTGCAGGCGGCCCTGGGCCTGGAGCAGGACGAGAACAAGTTCGTCATCGGCCTCATCTCCCGCCTCACCAACCAGAAGGGCCTGGATCTCATCAACGCCATTATGCCCGCCCTCATGGACGGCAACACCCAGGTGGTGGTGCTGGGCACCGGCGACAAGGAATATGAGGACGCCTTCCGGTACTATGAAAACGCCTACAAGGGCAGCGTCTGCTCCAACATCATGTACGACGAGGGCCGCGCCCACCAGATCTACGCCGCTGCCGACGCTCTGCTGGTGCCCAGCCTGTTCGAGCCCTGCGGCCTGACCCAGCTCATTGCCATGCGTTGCGGCACCGTGCCCATCGTCCGGGAGACCGGCGGATTGAAGGACACCGTGCAGCCCTACAACGAGTTCACCAACGAGGGCAACGGCTTCACCTTTGACCGCTACGAGGCCGGCTTGCTGCTGGACGCCTGCAACCGGGCCAAGACGGTGTATTTCACCGCCCGTGACCGCTGGGACCAGATGGTGGTGCGAGACATGGCCAAGGACGTGTCCTGGGAGAACTCCGCCAAGCAGTACCGCGACCTGTATCTGGAACTGAAGCCCTGAGGGGTGCCGGAAAGGCCCCGCCGCCCTTTGACCGTGTGCCGCGCCCGGGGCAGTTGAAGCGGGATAAAGACAAAAAAGCCGCCGGATTTCTTTTGCATTTCCGGTGGCTTTTTACCCTCAATTATGATATAGTACGATGGAAAACCGGGGCCTGCGCCCCAAAACGAGAAAGGATGTATGGATTATGCGTATTGCATTGGTGATGGAGAACAGCCAGGCGGCCAAGAATGCCCTGGTGGAGCAGGTACTGCGTCAGGTGGTGGAGCCCCTGGGCCATACGGTGGACAACTACGGCATGTACACCGCGGAGGATGACTGCCAGCTCACTTACGTTCACGCCGGTCTGCTGGCCTCGCTGCTGCTGACCACCGGCGCCGCCGACTACGTGGTCACTGGCTGCGGCACCGGCGAGGGCGCCATGCTGGCCTGCAACAGTTTCCCCGGCGTGCTCTGCGGCCACCTGGAGGACCCGGCGGACGGCTATATGTTCGCCCAGATCAACGATGGCAACTGCGTGGCCCTGCCCTATGCCAAGGATTTCGGCTGGGGCGGCGAGCGGAAGCTGGAGATGATTTTCCACCAGCTCTTTGCCTACGGCCACGGCAACGGCTACCCCAAGGAGCGGGTGGTGCCCGAGCAGCGCAACAAGAAGATCCTGGACGGCGTCAAGGCCATCACTTACCGCCCTCTCATCGACATTTTGAAGGACATGGATCCCGCCTTTGTGAAGAACGCCGTCAGCGGCGCCCACTTCGCGGAGCTGTTCTATCCCAAGTGCGGCGATGCGGAGATTGCCGCCTTCCTGCGGAGCCTGTCATAAACGCAGACCATAACGCCGCCCGGGACGCGAAATCGTTCCTGGCGGCGTTGTCGGTTTGTTCCGTGCGTTATGCCTTTGCGGCGTACTGCTGCCACACCCTGTGGCCCAGCACTACGACTCCGGCGGCCATCACGCCCACAATGATCTCCTCCGCGATGGGGGACAGCCCCGCCTGGGTCATCACCACCGTGACGGCGTCCATCACCGCGTGGAGAGCCACCGCCAGCAGGTAAAGGGAGGCTTTGCGCTGCTTCACCCCAAACCATACCATTACGCTGAAGCCCAGATGGGCCGCCACAGCGAAAATCCGCTCCACGATGCCCAGCAGGAAGTGCCAGGCGGGGGTGGTGGTCAGGACGGAGAGCTGCGCCTCCAGCTGGGCCAGCTCCGTGCCGGTGAGCCCGGCAGTGAGGGTGTCGATGCCGCCCCGGTTGATGGTGATGGCAAAGGCCAGGTTGTACAGCATGGACACCATCAGGATGGCCAGCGCCTCCACACCGCCGTGGCCGGCGCCGTACATGAGGGCGTTGGCGTCGTTGTCCAGCTTGTTTTTCAACACCGTCCGATAGGCCACCAGGCGGCCCGTCTCTTCAAAGAGTCCCGGCAGCAGCCCGCCCAGTAGGGCCATCAGCGCCGTGCTGGCGGTGATGACGCTGCCCACCGGGGAGGACAGCAGCAGATTCACCAAAATGGATTCCAGCCCCACGAAGATGATGAAGATGGCGCAGCCTACGAAAAACGGCAGCGTCTCCGCCTTCATTTTGCGGCGGAAGAAGAGGAACAGCCCCACCGGGATGGCCGCCCCGGCGAAGCAACTGATGGCCATACAGGTGATGGCCGCGCTGGAAACGTATTGCGGCATGATGCAACCCTCCGTATCGTCGGACGCACAGGATCAGTCCGTATATAGTATGGGACTATTATACCGTTACCGCCGCCGTATTTCCATACCCACGGAGAAAAATGTTACCGTTTTTTATCGCGGCGGCGCTTGAGAAAAATGTTCCACACAATAACAGCCGCCAGCGGAACGGAGAACACAAGGGCAAAGGTCAGAGGAGGGATTCCCGCCTGCATGGCACTGGGATAGTTGATGGCAGCCAGCAGGGAAAACTCTGACACGGCAAAGGTGATACTGGCGGCCAGAGAGCGACGGCGCATTTCTTTGCCGGGGAGGGAGAAGTCGAAATAGACGGCCATCGCGCACTCCACCAGCCCGAAGCACAGTAAAATCGCGCCGAAGGGCTGGGGCGGGTGAAAGAGAATGGGACTGAGGGCCAATGTAACGCCGATGAGACTGTTGAGCACAATCATCACTTGCAGCCCCACCAGATTGCGGCTGCTGATGGTCTCCGCCAGCATCTGTTCCGACACGGTGCCCCGCTCCTGCTCGTCAATGCGCCGCCCCGCCAGCAGCTCTGTCAGGCTGACACCCAGCGCCTGACAGAGAGGGGAGAACAAGGCCACGTCAGGCATACTTTTGCCCAACTCCCATTTGGACACTGCCTTGTTGGTGACGCCCAGGCAATCCGCCAGTTCCTGCTGGGTCAAGCCTTTCTCTTTACGCAGCTCTTTGATGAAATTTCCAATCTTGTCCTGCTCCATTGCGAAATGTCGCTCCTTCCTGCGTGATCTGTGATAATCATACGCGCCAGTCGTAAAAAAGGCAATCCACGGTTGGTAGAATGGAGCGAAACGACGCAGCGTTTTCCGGGGGAAGGGTAGGACAGAGTCATCCTCCACAGCGGAGAAAAAGCCAGCCGGGAAAGGATACCGCAGGGGCGCTTCAGGTCGCGCCCGAACGTGGCAGTACAAACCTCCGAGGCCGGATGAATGGCGCCCGGTATCGATACCAACCGTAGGGCGCGACGACCGCTGTCAAGACCAACATAGGTAACACTTTGTCCAAGGACATGGGTAACACTTCACCTAACTTTTGAGCGGCGTTTTGAGATGAACAGTCCTTGACTGAGATCTATCCTGGCAATCTCGAAATGTCCATATTGGAGAGCCACA
>JAFSMA010000116.1 GCA_017448145.1 Oscillospiraceae bacterium
GGCACTGGCTCCACCAACCGCTCATTCTTCGCGGGGCCTACAGCCGAAGCGCCGCCAGCGGCGGAAGAAGCGAGGCTGTGGCAAGGCAGCGGCCCGCGTTTCATGGCCTGAAGGGTCTGAAACGCGGCTGCCGCAACGAGGGCAGGGTCGCTGGCGCTGTCCGCCCCCCGTTCACCCTCCCGCGCTGCGCAAAAAATCCCACATTTTGCTGTACCCCGCCCCTTTGGGTGTTGACCTTGGCGGCGGAAACTGCTATATTCCTATATGTATCATGCTATAAAATTGTGCCCTTTTTGACTTTATCACTGATGATTCGGGAGGATGACATCGTGCGTATTCTTTCTCTTACCCTGCTGGCGGAGGCCCTGGCGGCCGGTCGTCAAGCCAAAAAGCTGAGCCGCGCCGCCCTGGCCCGGGAAAGCGGCGTCAGCGGCGGCGCCATTGCCGCCTTTGAGCGGGGGGAGCGCAAGCCCACCGTGGCGCAGCTGGAGGCCCTGGGCCGGGTGCTGGCGCTGGACATCCCCGCCCTGTTCGTGGAGGAGGACGACGCCGCTCCCATGCCGGTGGAGGGCCGCTACCGCATCGCCGTGGCCGGTGCGGGTTACGTGGGCCTGTCTCTGTCCGTGCTGCTGGCCCAGCGCCACGATGTCACCACCGTGGAGACGGTGCCGGAGAAGGTGGCGCTCATCAACGACTACCGCTCCCCCCTGCGGGACGACTACATCGAGCGGTTTTTGGACGAGGCCAGGGCGGGCCGTCGGGAGCTGTCCCTCCGGGCCACGCTGGACGGCGCGAAAGCCTACGCCGAGGCGGATTTCATCGTCATCGCCGTGCCCACCAACTACGACCCTCGCACCAACTATTTCGACTGCTCCATCGTGGAGTCCGCCCTGCGTCTGGTGCAGGAGTCCACCGCCCACCGCGCCCAAAAGCCCGCCGTGGTCATCAAGTCCACCGTCCCCGTGGGCTACACCCAGCATATCCGCCGCGAGCTGGGCATGGATAACCTGTTCTTCTCCCCGGAGTTTTTGCGGGAGTCCAAGGCGCTGTACGACAACCTGTACCCCAGCCGTATCATCGTAGGCTGCGACGAGGCCACCAACCAGAAGGCCCGCATCTTCGCCGCCCTGCTGCGCCAGGCCGCCATCAAGCCCGCCGTGCCCGTGCTGGTGATGGGCACCACCGAGGCCGAGGCCACCAAGCTGTTCGTCAACACCTATCTGGCCCTTCGGGTCAGCTATTTCAATGAGCTGGACACCTACGCCGAGATCAAGGGCCTCAACACCGCCCAAATCATCAAGGGCGTGTGCCTGGACCCCCGGGTGGGCGACTATTACAACAACCCCTCCTTCGGCTACGGCGGCTACTGCCTGCCCAAGGACACCAAGCAGCTGCTGGCCAACTACCAGGACGTGCCCCAGAACCTGATCCACGCCATCGTGGAGTCCAACCGCACCCGCAAGGACTTCATCGCCGACCGGATCCTGGAGATCGCCGGTACCTACGGCAGCAGCGAGGAGTATTCCGAGAGCCGGGAGAACAGCCAGCGGGAGATCGTGGTGGGCGTGTACCGCCTGACCATGAAGTCCAACTCCGACAACTTCCGCCAGTCCTCCATCCAGGGCGTCATGAAGCGCATCAAGGCCAAGGGCGCCACCGTCATCATCTATGAGCCCACGCTGGAAGACGGCTCCACCTTCTTCGGCAGCAAGGTGGTGAATGACCTGGAGAAGTTCAAGAAGCTGTCCGGCTGCATCGTGGCCAACCGCTACGACCCGCTGCTGGACGACGTGGCCGACCGGGTCTACACCCGCGACCTGTTCCGGAGGGATTGAGCATGAAAAAACACGCCATCGACCTAAACGGCAAAACCATTCTGGTCACCGGCTCCCCCGGCTTCATCGGGGCGTTTCTGGTGCTGCGGCTGCTGCGGGATCTCACCGGCGGCACCGTGATCAGTCTGGACAATATGAACGACTACTATGACCCCGCCCTGAAGGAGTACCGCCTCCGGCGCATCGAGGAGGCGGCCAAATCCGCCAAGGCGAAGCACGTCTTCATCCGGGGCTCCATCGCCGACAAGGCCCTCATCGACAGGGTCTTTGCCGACTATCACCCCCAAATCGTGGTGAACCTGGCGGCCCAGGCCGGTGTGCGGTACAGCATCGACCACCCCGACACCTACATCGAGTCCAACCTCATCGGCTTCTACAATATTTTAGAGGCCTGCCGCCACAATCCGGTGGAGCATCTGGTGTACGCCTCGTCCTCCTCCGTCTACGGCGGCAACAAGAAGGTGCCCTTCAGCGTGGAGGACATGGTGGATCACCCCGTGTCCCTGTACGCCGCCACCAAGAAGAGCAACGAGCTGCTGGCCCACAGCTACTCGAAGCTCTATAACATCCCCTCCACGGGATTGCGGTTCTTCACCGTCTATGGCCCTGCCGGCCGGCCGGATATGTTCTACTTCTCCGCCACCGACAAGCTGTCTCGCGGCGACACCATTCAGATTTTCAACTACGGCGATATGCGCCGTGACTTCACCTATGTGGACGACATCGTGGAGGGCATCCTCCGTGTCATGGGCGGCGCGCCGGAGAAGGCCGACGGCCCCGACGGCCTGCCCCTGCCCCCCTACGCCGTGTATAACATCGGCGGCGGCACCCCGGAGAACCTGCTGGACTTCATCTCCGTGCTGCAAGAGGAGCTGGTGGCTGCCGGCGTCCTGCCGCAGGACTACGACTTCGCCGGCCACCGGGCCCTGGTGGGCATGCAGCCCGGCGACGTGCCCGTCACCTACGCCGACAGCCGCGGCCTGGAGGAGGACTACGGCTTCACGCCCCGCATCCCCATCCGGGAGGGCCTGCGCCGCTTCGCCCGGTGGTATAAGGACTACTACGCCCGCTGACGGCGGTTTTTTGAGAGAGAGAAAAACGAGGGAGAGTGTGACCCATGCGTAAACGTGTCGACCAGGAGTGGATGAAGCACTGGGACTTTATCCTGCTGGACATCCTGTGCCTGCACCTGGCCTTTGTGCTGGCAGGCGTGATGCTGCGGGGCTTCGTGTCGCCCTACGGCACCCCCGGTGGGCGCTATCAGGCGGCGGTGCTGGCGGTGTGCCAGCTGGCGGTGATGCCCTTTGCCGCCGGGTACTTCGCCATCGTGCGCCGCAGCGTATGGGAGGAGGTGTGGACGGTGGTGAAGTTCATCGTCACCACCATGGCCCTGGTGCTGGTGTATCTGTTTGCCGTGCAGGCCACGGTGCAGGTGTCCCGGCTCCACGTGGGGCTGACCGCCGCGCTGTTCGTGGTGCTGGATGTGGCGCTGCGCCAGGGCAACAAGCGGCGCATCTTCGCCTCCCATAAGGCGGACAACAAGAAGACGCTGGTGCTGGTCACCTCCGCCGCCCAGGTGCGCAGCGCCATCGAGAAGCTGACCAACAAGAACACCGTGCAGTATTTCAAGCTGTCGGAAATCGTGCTGATGGACGGCGGCGAGGTTGCGGAGTTCGCCGACCTGGGCCTGCCCATCTATCCCCTGGATGACCACGCCGTGCAGAACATCTGCCACATGCACGTGGACGAGGTGTTCGTCCTCCAGAGCGACGATATCCTCTATCCCGCCGCCTTCATCCACCAGCTGATGGAGATGGGCATCACCGTCAACTACACCAATTCCTTCCTGGCGGAGTTCGCGGAGATTCACCGCCTGGGGCTGTTCGACGTGCTCACCACCGCCATCAACTTCGCCCCGGCGGCCCAGCTGGCGGTGAAGCGGCTGCTGGACATTCTGGGCGGCGCGGTGGGCTGCCTGTTCACGGGCCTCATCTTCCTGTTCGTGGCCCCTGCCATCTACCGCAAGTCCCCCGGCCCCATCTTCTTCGCCCAGCCCCGGGTGGGCCAGAACGGCAAGATTTTCAAGATGTATAAATTCCGCTCCATGTACATGGACGCCGAGGAGCGGAAAGCGGAGCTGATGGCCCGGAACAAGATCGCCGACGGCATGATGTTCAAGATGGACGACGACCCCCGCATCATCGGCAGCGAGAAGAAGGATAAAAACGGCAAGCCCCGCGGCATCGGCAACTTTATCCGCAACACCAGCCTGGACGAGTTCCCCCAGTTCTTCAACGTCTTAAAGGGCGACATGAGCCTGGTGGGCACCCGGCCCCCCACCCGCGACGAGTGGGAGAAATACGACCTGCGCCACCGTGTCCGCATGTCGGCCCGGCCGGGCATCACCGGCATGTGGCAGGTCAGCGGACGCAGCGACATCACCGACTTTGAGGAGGTGGTGGCCCTGGACAAGTACTACATCGAGCACTGGTCCCTGGGCCTGGATGTCCAGATTCTGCTCAAAACCGTGCTCGCCGTGCTGAGGCACCAGGGAGCCGCCTGATTAATCCGAGGAAAGGAACGTTTTCCCATGGCCAGAGATTTGCAGCATAAGCCCCATTTGAAAATCGCCATCATCGGCCACAAGCGCATCCCCTCCAACGAGGGCGGCATCGAGAAGGGCGTGGAGGAGCACGCCGTGCGCATGGCGGCCCTGGGCCACGATGTCACCGTGTATAACCGGGGCGACGACAATATCCACGGCAAGGCGTACAACGAAGAACGCCTGAAAGAGTATAAGGGCGTGCGCATCATCACCGTGCCCACCCCCAACGGCGGCGCCTCCGTGCCGGTGTACTCCTTCCTGGCCACGGTTCACGCCCTGTTTCAGGGCTACGATGTGGTCAGCTACCGCGCCTCCGGCCCCTGCGTGATGATCGCCCTGGCCAAGCTGTTCGGCCTTCGGTGCGTGGCCTCCCTCCATGGCTTCGACAGCCAGCGGGATAAATGGGGCCGCTTCGCCAAATGGTACCTGGCCCTGGGGGAGAAGATCGCCGCCCGCCGGGCCGACGTGTGCCTGGTGCTGTCCCGGCGGATGCAGCAGTATATCCGCGACACCTACCACCGCCAGGCCCTCTGCTTTGCCAACGGCATCTCCCGCCCGGAGCGCCGGGAGGCCAAGGAAATCACGGAGAAATGGGGCCTCACGGCGGGTAGCTATATCCTGTCCCTGGGCCGGGTGGAGCCGGAAAAGGGCCTCCATTATTTAATTGAGGCCTTCCGCCGCTGCGACGCCGATAAAAAGCTGGTCATCGCCGGCGGCGACAGCAACCACGACTATTACGCCCGCCTGCGGCAGATGGCGCAGGGGGATGAGCGCATCCTCTTCATCGGCGCCGTCAAGGGCAACACCATCGCCGAGCTCTATTCCAACGCCTACCTCTTCACCCTCCCCTCCAACCTGGAGGGCATGGCCAACACGCTGCTGGAGTCCATGAGCTACGGCTGCTGCTGCCTGGTCAGCGACATCGCGGAGAACACCGAGGTGGTGGGCGACAAGGCCGTCACCTTCCCCAAGGGGGACGTGGACGCGCTGACGGAAAAGCTCCAATGGCTGCTGCGGGACGAGGCCGCCGTGGCCGGGTACAGCGCCCAGGCCGCCGACTATATAGTAGATAAGTATAACTGGGACCTGGTGGTGGCGCAGATGCTGCGCGTTTACCGGGGCGAAATGGTGGAATACAGCCAGGTGTGGCGTGAGAGCCACGGGGAGGCATGACCATGAAAAAGCTGGCTGTCATCGGGCAGTACGGCGAAGGCCCCGCCTACCTGACGGGCCAGGCCGTCAAGACCGTGTTTACCGCAAATTGGATGATGGGCCGCTTCGGCGCCGATCAGGTGGAGATCGTCAACACCTACAGCTGGAAGAAGCACCCCCTCCGGCTGCTGACCGGTGTCATCGGCGCCATGAGCCGCTGCGCCAACGTGATGATTTTCCCCGCCCAGCACGGCGTCAAGGTGTTCCCCCGGCTGGTGGCGGCGCTGAATAAGCTGTTCCGCCGCAGGACGTTTTTCGTGGTCATCGGCGGCTGGCTGGCGGACTACTTGCAGGATCATCCCGCCGTGGCCCGGGCCGTGAAAACCTTCGACGGCGTCCTGGCCGAGACGGAGACCCTTGCCGCCGCCCTGCGCTCCGTGGGGGTGGAAAAGGCCTCCTGGCTGCCCAACTGCCGGGACTATGTTCCCCCCGCCCCCAAGACGGTGGGGGCGACCCTGCCCCGCCACGTCTGCACCTACTCCCGTGTCACCGAGACCAAGGGCATCGCCGACGCGGTGGACATAGTGAAAAGGGCAAACGCCCTCCTGGGGGACAACGTGTTCTTTTTAGACGTGTTCGGCGTCATCGACCCGGCCTACAAGGACGATTTCGCCGCCCTGTGCGAAAGGGAAAAAGCGGTGATGGCCTACGCCGGCACCCGCAAGGCCTCCGAAACGCTGGCCACCCTGCAAGGCCAGTTTGCCCTGCTCTTCCCCACCTATTATGAGGGGGAGTGCTTCGCCGGCACGGCGCTGGACGCCTTTTTGTCCGCCACGCCGCTGATCGCCAACGACTGGAAGTATAACGCCGAGGTGATCCGCCACGGCGTGGACGGCTTCCTCTATCCCTACCGGGACACCGCCGCCGCCGCAGAATACCTGGCGGCGCTGTACCGCGACCCCACACTGTACGCCGCCATCCAGAACGGCTGCGGCGAGAGCGCCCACACCTACAGCTCCGACGTGGTGCTGTCGGGCCTGGCGGCGCAGATGGCATGAGGTGATATGATGAGCAAAATCAAATTGAGCATTATCGGCGTGGCCGGGGAGGGCGCACGGTTCGCCACCGGCCAGGCGGTGAAGATCCGCACCCTGCGGAAGTGGTTTGCGGAGAAATACGGCGAGGGCGAAGTGGCCATCGCCAACATCGACAGCGCCAAGCGCCACCCCCTCCGGGTGCTGAACAACATCCGCAAGGCGCTGCAAAACAGCACCAACGTCCTCTTTATGCCCGGGCAGAACATCGAGATTTTCGCCCCGGTGGTGACGGTGCTGAACAGGCTCTACCGCTGCCACATCCAGTATATCGTCACCGGCGGCGACCTGGCGGAGGTGTTGAAGCGCAAGCC
>JAFSMA010000015.1 GCA_017448145.1 Oscillospiraceae bacterium
CTCGCGGATCATATCAGGAGAAGCGATACCGATTTTAATGGCGTCAAAAGTGGCGTAACTCATGTGTGTATCTCCTCCCTTTCCTTAAAATTCATCATCCATGTCGTCGGCAAAGGAAGCTTCCACTTCCTCCTCGTCCACCAGGTCGAAGCCGGCGTCGGCCAGCTCGTCCTCGTCGGCGTAGCGGCGCTGCCTCTCGTCCTCGGCGTCCATGCGGGCCAGGTTGAAGGTATCCAGGGCGTCCTCGTCCTCCTTCAGCTCGATCTGGTTGCCCGCCTCGTCCAGCACCTGGACGTCCAGGCACAGGGACTGCAGCTCCTTGACCAGCACCTTGAAGGACTCGGGCACGCCGGGGGTGGGCACGTTGTGGCCCTTGACGATAGACTCATACGTGCGGACACGGCCGGTGACGTCGTCGGACTTGACGGTCAGAATCTCCTGCAGGGTGTAGGCGGCGCCGTAGGCCTCCAGGGCCCACACTTCCATCTCGCCGAAGCGCTGGCCGCCGAACTGGGCCTTGCCGCCCAGAGGCTGCTGGGTGACCAGGGAGTAGGGGCCGGTGGAACGGGCGTGGATCTTATCATCCACCAGATGGTGCAGCTTCAGGAAGTAGACGTAGCCCACGGTGACCTTGTTGTCAAACCGCTCGCCGGTACGGCCGTCGTACAGCCAGCTCTTGCCTTCCTTGTCCAGGCCGGCCAGCTCCAGGGCCTCGGTAATGTCCTTGTCGGTGGCGCCGTCGAAGATGGGGGTGGCCACCTTCCAGCCCAGCTTATGGGCGGCGTAGCCCAGATGAACCTCCAGCACCTGGCCGATGTTCATACGGGAGGGCACGCCCAGGGGGTTCAGCACGATGTCCAGAGGGGTGCCGTCGGGCAGGAAGGGCATATCCTCCTGGGGCAGCACCCGGGACACCACGCCCTTGTTGCCGTGGCGGCCGGCCATCTTGTCGCCGGGCTGAATCTTGCGGCGCTGGGCGATGTAGACGCGAACCACCTGGTTCACGCCGGGCCCCAGCTCGTCGCCGTTTTCGCGGGTAAATACCTTGGTATCGATCACAATGCCGCTCTCGCCGTGGGGCACCTTCAAGGAGGTGTCGCGGACCTCCCGGGCCTTCTCGCCGAAGATGGCCCGCAGCAGCCGCTCCTCGGCGGTCAGATCGGTCTCACCCTTGGGGGTAACCTTGCCCACCAGGATGTCGCCGGCATGGACCTCGGCGCCCACGCGGATGATGCCCCGCTCGTCCAGATCCTTCAAGGCGTCCTCGCCCACGTTGCTGATGTCCCGGGTGATCTCCTCGGGCCCCAGCTTGGTGTCGCGGGCATCGATCTCATACTCCTCGATGTGGATGGAGGTATACACGTCCTCCTTCACCAGGCGCTCGTTGAGCAGCACGGCGTCCTCGTAGTTATAACCTTCCCAGGTCATAAAGCCCACCAGGATGTTGCGGCCCAGGGCGATCTCGCCCTGGTCGGTGGCAGGGCCATCGGCCAGCACGGTGGGATCCTCGCCGCCGTGGACACGCTCGCCCACAGACACGATGGGCTTCTGGTTGATGCAGGTGCCGTGGTTGGAGCGGAGGAACTTGATGAGCTTGTAGTCGCGGGTCTCGCCGTCGTCGTACTTGACGGTGATGTTGGTGGCGTCCACCTTGGTGACAACGCCGTCACCCTCGGCCAGCACGGCCACCTCGGAGTCCACGCAGATCTTGTGCTCCATACCGGTGCCCACGATGGGGGCCTCCGGCTTCAGCAGGGGCACGGCCTGGCGCTGCATGTTGGCGCCCATCAGGGCGCGGTTGGCGTCATCGTTGGGCAGGAAGGGGATCATGGCCGTGGCGATGGACACCATCATACGGGGGCTGACGTCGATGAAGTCCACCGCGGTGGGCTCCACCTGCACGATCTCGTCGCGGTGGCGGCAGGTGACACGGCGGGCGCAGAGGCAGCCGTTTTCATCCACAGGCTCGGCGGCCTGGCCCACCACGTACTCGTCCTCCACGTCGGCGGTCATGTAGACAATCTCGTCGCTGACGAAGCCGTTGGTGTGGTCCACCTTGCGGAAGGGGGCCTCGATAAAGCCGTAGTCGTTGATGCGGGCATAGGTGGCCAGATAGGAGATCAGGCCGATGTTGGGGCCTTCGGGGGTCTCAATGGGGCACATGCGGCCGTAGTGGGAATAGTGCACGTCGCGGACTTCCATGTTGGCCCGCTCGCGGCTCAGACCGCCGGGGCCCAGAGCGGACAGGCGGCGCTTGTGGGTCAGCTCGGCCAGAGGGTTGGTCTGGTCCATGAACTGGCTCAGGGGGCTGGAGCCGAAGAACTCCTTAATGGCGGCGGTGACGGGCCGGATGTTGATGAGGCTCTGGGGGGTGACGATGTCCAGATCCTGGATGGTCATACGCTCGCGGATGACCCGCTCCATACGGGAAAAGCCGATGCGGAACTGGTTCTGCAGCAGCTCGCCCACGCAGCGCAGGCGGCGGTTGCCCAGGTGGTCGATATCGTCACGGGTCACCATGTTGTGGGCCAGGGCGTTCATGTAGTTGATGGAGGCCAGGATGTCGTCCACGATGATGTGCTTGGGCACCAGGGCGTCGGCGTGGAAGCGGCACTGCTCGATGAGCTCCTCGCCGCTGTACTGGGAGATAAGCTCCTGCAGCACGTCGTAGCGCACCCGCTCCTTGATGCCGCACTCCGCCAGGGGGTCGAAGTCCACGTAGCGGGACATGTCGCACATCTTGTTGGTGAACACCTTGACGGTGGCGCCGCTGTCCAGCTCCACGGTGACCTCGCTGACGCCGATGGCGTCCAGCTCCCGGCACTCCTGGCCGGTAAGCACGTGGCCGGCGTCGAAGAGGATCTCGCCGGTAGCGGGGTTCGCCACGGGCAGGGCCAGCTTCTGGCCCCGGCAGCGGGTCCACAGGGCCAGCTTCTTGTTGAACTTATAGCGGCCCACGGTGCTCAGATCGTAGCGGCGGGGGTCGAAGAACAGGTTGTTCACCAGGGTTTCGGCGCTGTCCACCGTGGGGGGCTCGCCGGGGCGCAGCTTGCGGTAGATCTCCAGCAGGGCGTCCTCGTAGGTCTTGCAGGCGTCCTTCTCCATGGTGACCACCACACGGCGGTCGTCGCCGAACAGGGCCAGGATCTCCTCGTCGGTCTTGACGCCGATGGCCCGGATAAGGCACGTGATGGGCAGCTTGCGGTTCTTGTCGATGCGGACCCAGAACACCTCGGAGGCGTCGGTCTCATACTCCAGCCAGGCGCCCCGGTAGGGGATGACCGTGTTGGTCATCAGGGGCAGGTCGGTTTTCAGGTCGATGGTCTTGTCGTAATAGATGCCGGGGGAGCGGACGATCTGGCTGACCACCACGCGCTCGGCGCCGTTAATGACGAAGGTGCCGCTGTGGGTCATCAGAGGGAAATCGCCCATAAAAATTTCCTGCTCCTTGATCTCACCGGTCTCCTTGTTGTGCAGGCGCACACGCACCTTCATGGGGGCGGCATAGGTGGCGTCACGGGCCTTGCACTCCTCCACGTCGTACTTGGGCTGCTCATCCATGCTGTAGCTGATGAAGCTCAGCTCCAGGTTGCCGGCGTAGTCGGAGATGGAGGCCACATCCGTGAATACCTCCTGCAAGCCTTGCTCCAGGAACCAGCGGTAGCTCTTCTTCTGGATCTCCAGCAGATTGGGCATCGCCAGCACTTCCTCATGGCGGGCAAAGTTCTTGCGCAGGGTCTTGCCGTACATCTTGTCGTGGGCCATGGTCGAAAATCACTGCCTTTCTCACATGTATTCTCAATTTTTCTAATTACCCGGAAAATCGCTGCGGCACACACGGATTTGTTGAAAGAAATCCATCTTCCCTCTTGTGTTTCCCCGGTGGCCGTGGTATACTACCGATAGTGGAATGTATAAGGGGCCATCGGCCCATCATCCCACGATAATCGGTTCATTCTACCATTATTTCCGAGGCTTGTCAAGCCCCGGATTTTTTATTTTCATCGCGCCGCAAGCGGTGAAACGTCCGGGCTGCCGACTTGCACCGCAGGGGCGCTTCATGAAGCGCCCGCACCCCGGGTGGCGGATGGGTGAAAAGGCACCGTTGGTGGCCCAGGGGGGTGGCCTGCCTTCCGTAGGGGCCGACGCCCCCGGCGGCCCGGAGCCGGGTATCGTTCACCGCAGGGGACGGTTGAATGGTAAACGGTATCGTCAATCGTGTGTAGGGGCGGGGCTCTGCTCCGCCCGTGCCCCCGCCGTATTCGGAAAAAGGGCGGTGCAGAGCCCCGCCCCTACACCCGCTTGACGATAACATTTACCCTTCAAC
>JAFSMA010000117.1 GCA_017448145.1 Oscillospiraceae bacterium
CAGGCCCGCCCCGGCATGGTGATTTACACCACCTATCGCACCCTCTATGTCACCCCCGACGGCGACCTGCCCGCCCGGCTGGCTGTAAAGTAAACACACCTTACATATATAAAAGGGACCATCTCGCCGTGAGACAGTCCCTTTTATTCGTTGCCTTACCGGCCTTCCGTGTCCCGGAACAGCAGCGTGATGCACCACAGCCCCGCGATACCCACCAGGGAATACACGATGCGGCTGATGGCGCCCATCTGTCCGCCGAAGAGAAAGGCCACGCAGTCGAAGCCGAAAAGCCCCACGCTGCCCCAGTTCAGTGCGCCTACGATGACCAGGATCAGCGCCACCTTGTCCAGTATTTTCATTGTGATACCTCCTCGCATGGATGCTGTCCCTATTCTGCCCTGGGTTTCGCCGCCTTATACGCGCCAATTTCACTGCCCACCATGGGCCATTTTCACAAAATGGCGTTGCAAATAGTACAATAATTTGGTATATTGTGAAAAAGGCGATGGCACCGGGCCATCCCGTGGGAACAAGGAGGAACGGCAAATGGAAACGAAATTTGATAAGCTGGGTTTTTATCCCGCCGACATTCTGCTGCCCAAGGGGCAGGATATGACCAAGTGGGCCGTGGTGGCCTGCGACCAGTTCACCTCCGAGCCGGAGTACTGGCAGGCGGTGGCGCAGCAGGTAGGGGACGCGCCCTCCACGCTGCGCCTTATTCTGCCGGAGGCCAATCTGAAGGCCCCCAATGTGGATGAGTTTATTGCGGACATCAACGCCGCCATGGCCGACTATCTGGACAAGGGCATCTTTGAGACACTGCCCGCCTCCCTCATCTACGTGGAGCGCCAGCAGTCCGACGGCCGCATCCGCCACGGCCTGGTGGGCATGGTGGACCTGGACGCCTACGACTTCACTCCCGGCAGCGGCGCCCTCATCCGTGCCACCGAGGCCACCGTCCAGGAGCGCATCCCGCCCCGTGCCCGGGTCCGCCGCAACGCCCCCATCGAGCTGCCCCACGTCATGCTGCTCATCGACGACCCGGAGAAGACCGTCATCGAGCCTCTCACCGCCGCAGCGGACACCATGGACGTGGTCTATGATTTCGACCTGATGCAAAACGGCGGCCATATCAAGGGCTACCGCCTGTCTGAAAAGCAAATTGACGCCGTGGCCGACGCCCTTACCGGCCTGTGCGCCCCCCAGGCCCAGATGGCCAAATATCACCTCTCCGGCGCGGCGCCCCTGCTGTTCGCCGTAGGCGACGGCAACCACTCTCTGGCCACCGCCAAGGCCTGCTATGAGGAGCAGAAGAAGGGCAAGACCCCTGAGGAATACCTCAAGCTGCCCGCCCGGTTCGCCCTGGTGGAGGTGGTGAATAACCACGACGACGCCCTGCAATTTGAGCCCATCCACCGTGTTCTCTTCGGCGTAGATCCCGCCCATCTGGTGGAAAAGCTGAAGGAGTACTATCCCGGCACCTACGAGGGCCGGGGCGAGGGCCACTGCTTCGCCTACTGCTACGCCGGCCACTCCGGTTATCTCACCATCCCCCATCCCGCCAAGCAGCTTTGCGTGGCCTCTGTCCAGACCTTCCTGGACGACTATCTCAAGGAATTTGGCGGCGAGGTGGACTACATCCACGGCGACGAAGTGGTGGATGAACTCAGCGCCAAGCCCGGCAACTTCGGCATCAAGCTGCCCGCCATGGGCAAGGAGCAGCTGTTCAAAACCGTCATGGCCGACGGCGTGCTGCCCCGCAAGACCTTCTCCATGGGCCACGCCCAGGATAAGCGGTACTATATTGAAGCCCGGAAGATTGTGAAATGACGACCCTTGTGGAAAAAGCCCCCGCCAAAATCAACTTGCAGCTGTCCGTAGGCCCCCGGCGGGCGGATGGGTACCATGAGCTGGCCTCCGTCATGCAGACGGTGGACGTGTGCGACACCCTTACCGTCACCGCCCACACCGGCGGCGGGATGTCCCTTACCTGTAATCATCCCGATCTCTCCCCCGGGGAGGACAACCTGGTCTGCCGGGCCGCTGTGCTGTTCTTTCAGTGCACCGGCGTCCCCATGGACGGCGTGACCATCCATCTTCATAAAGTCATCCCCATGCCGGCGGGCTTGGGCGGCGGCAGCGCCGACGCCGCCGCGGCCCTTCGTGCCCTCCGCCGTCTCTACGCCCCGGCCCTGCCGGATAGCGAATTGGAGACCATGGCGGCGGCTTTGGGCAGCGACGTGCCCTTCTGCGTCCGGGGCGGCACCGCCCTGGCTGCCGGGCGGGGGGAGAAGCTGTCGCCCCTGCCGCCTCTGCCGCAGTGCTGGGCGGTGCTGGTGAAGCCCCATGAGGCTTACTCCACCGCTGCCATGTACCGCCGCATCGACGACACCGCCTGCTATGACCCCCTGGACGCCGCCCCCATGGTGTCCGCCCTGACAGCGGGGGATCTGCCCGGCGTCTGCGCCGCCATGACCAACACCTTCGAGAAGGTGTTGCCCCCGGATGCCGCCACCGCCGCCCTGTGCCGTCGGCTGAAAGAGCAGGGGGCCATGGGTGCCATGCTGTCCGGCAGCGGCAGCGCCGTGTTCGGCCTGTTCGCCTCCCGTGAGGGAGCGGCCCAGGGGGCTGCAGCCATGCAAACGGAACAAACCATATCATTTTTTGGCAGGGTTATGTGATTTTTTGATAGCCAAACGTTTAAAAATAGCAAATTCCGTCCATCATGGAACTGTAATTCTCCATGATGGACGGTGCTTTTATGTCAAGATTAACGATAAATCGTATAGAATTAGCGCTGCTGCTGGCCTTCGCCTTTACGGCCCTCTGGGGTGCCGCCAGCGCCCAAAAGCAGGAAGAACTGGCGGAAAAGATGGTGCGTCTCCACGTCATCGCCCAATCCGACAGCGACGCGGACCAGGCGGTAAAGCTGCTGGTACGCGACAATGTATTATCCTTTACACAGGGCTTGATGAAAGGCGTTTCCGGCGTAGACGCAGCGGAGAGGATCATCGAAGACCACCTTGGCGACATCCAGCGTATCGCCAACGCCACCCTGGCCGAGAGCGGCTGCGACTATACCGCAAAAGCGGAGGTAAAAGTGACGGAATTCCCGGAAAAGACCTACGATTCCTTTGCTTTGCCGGGCGGAAAGTACCTGGCTCTCCGCGTCCTCCTGGGGGAGGCCGAGGGCAAAAACTGGTGGTGTGTGGTCTATCCGCCCCTGTGCACCGCCTCAGCGGTGGAGTGGGAGGAAACGGCGGAACAGGCGGGCCTCTCCGGGGAGGAAATCGCCCTGATGAAGCGGGAGAGCACAGGTTATGAAATCCGCTTCAAAGTGGTGGAATTATGGCAAAAACTCCGTGTATACATGGGAAAATAAATAAAATAGTTACTAAATTGAAAGCGGCGGCCCATGGGCCGCCGCTATTTACATTTCAGACAGAAAAAAGTATAATAGTGGGAGAATTTTGGGACACATCCTGTGTTTAAATAGAGAAAAACGGGAAAAAGGAGGGGATTCGTATGCTGCAGCTGTGGATCGGTCGGGCCGGGGCGGGCAAGTCCCGCCGCTGCGTGGACGCCATCGCCCAAAACCGCCGCCACCGCCGCCAGATGCTGCTGGTGCCGGAGCATACCTCCCACGAGGCGGAGGTGGACCTGTGCCGCGCCCTGGGGGACACCGCCGGGCGGGACGCGGAGGTGCTGACCTTCCGCTCCCTTGCCACCCGGGTGCTGTCCCAGACCGGGGGGCTTTCCGACTTTACGCTGGATAACGGCGGCAAGATCCTCACCCTGCGGCGGTGCTTGCAGGAGCTTTCCGCCTCGCTGACGGTGTTCGCCCGGCCCTCCCGGCGCTCCGCTTTTTTGGAGCAGCTCATGAAGCTCTTTGACGAGTTCGGCGCCTACGCCATCGCCCCCGATACGCTGATGGCCCAGGTGGCGGATCTGGAGGGGACGGCAGGGGACAAGCTGCGGGACGTGGCGCTGCTGTATGCCGCCTACGACGCCCGGCTCCACACCGAGGGCTTTGACCACCGCTCCCGGATGCAGAAGCTGGCGGACGCCCTGCCCGGCAGCGACTATCTGGACGGGGCCGACCTGTACGTGGACGGCTTCTCCCTTTTCAACGCCCAGGAGGAGCGGGTGCTGCGCCACGCCCTGCTTCGCTGCCACAGCGTCACCGTGACGCTGCTGGGGGACAAGTATGACGCTACCCTGTTCGGCAACGCCGTGCGGGAACGGGAACGGCTGGTGCGCCTGGCCAGGGAGGCGGGCGTTGCCTGCGAAATCCAGTACCTTACCGCCCGGATGCCGGGGGCGCTGGGCCATCTGGAACAGCATCTGTTTGGAGAGGAGACGGCGTGGCCGGAGGAGACGGAGGCTGTCACTATCTACCGCGCCGACACGGCGTACAGCGAGGTGGAGTGGGTGGCGGCTGCCATCCGCCGCCTGGCCATGCAGGGCGTGCGCTACCGGGACATGGGCGTGGCCTGCCGCCGATTGGAGGACTACGGGCCACTGATCCGGGAGATTTTCCGCCGCTGCGGGATTCCCGCCTACGTCAGCGTCCGCAGCGATATTTTGGAAAAGCCCGCCATCACCATGCTGACCTCGGCCCTGGACGCCGTCACCGGCGGCTTTGGCTACCAGGATATGTTCCGCTGCCTGAAAACCGGCATGGCCGGCATTACGGCGGAGGAGTGTGACGTGCTGGAAAACTACGTCATCGCCTGGAACATCCGGGGCACCACCTGGATCCGGGACGAGGACTGGGTGGCCCATCCCGGAGGCTACGGCCTGCCTATAGACGACCGTTACCGGGCACAGCTGGCCGCTATCAACGCCATTCGCTGCAAGGTGCGCGCGCCCTTTGCGGCGCTGCACCGCGCCATGACGGAGGAGGCCACCGCCCGGGAGAAGGCGGCGGCGCTGTACCGCTTTGCCCAGCAGACCCATGTGCCGGAGACGCTGCGCTCGGCGGCGGAACAGCTGGCGGCGGCGGGCGACGCCCAGACGGCGGCGGAGTACCGCCAGATCTGGGAGATCTTCTGCGGCGTGCTGGACCAGTTCGTGGAGATATTGGGGGACACGGCGGTGGACGGGGAGGAGTTCGCCCGGCTGCTGCGCCTGGTGCTGACCCAGTACAGCGTGGGTACCATCCCTGCCACGCTGGATCAGGTGAAGGTCAGCGAGATCACCCGCAACGACCGCCATAACGTGCGCTATATGTTCCTGGTGGGGGCCAACGACAGCGTGCTGCCCCTGACGGAGCACCGCACCGGCATTCTGGACCGGGAGGATCGCCGTGTGTTGCAGCAGCGGGAAATCCGGCTGTCGGACCACGATTTTGACCAGCTGGACAACGAATTGCAGAACATTTACGCCTGTCTGGTGCAGCCCACGGAGGGCCTTTGCGTCAGCTATCC
>JAFSMA010000118.1 GCA_017448145.1 Oscillospiraceae bacterium
CCATTCATCCAGCCTTGGCGGGTATTGTTACCGCGTTGCGGGCCGCCGGCGCCAGTGACGGCCCGCGAGGTACGAGCGGATGCCGGAACCAGTGCCCTTGGGGTAGGCGGCGGCCCCTACGGAGAGAATTGACACCCGCCTGCGGCTAACCGGCCTATGATCAATCCGCCGCCGGGGTTGGCGGGACACGTAGGTCCCGCCCTACGGAGGGATGGCAGGTTTTGGGAGGAGCGGGGGCGGACAGAGTCGTCCGCCCCTACGAATTGGTGGGCATTGCCCGGCGGGGTTCGGGCGGAGCAGCGCCATCGACACACCGCGAAGCATGAGCGGCCTGTGGAACCAGTGCCCTTGGGGTAAGCCCCGCCCCTACGAGCGGTTTATTGTTACCGTTTGCCATTCATCCAGCCTTGGCGGGTATTGTTACCGCGTTGCGGGCCGCCGGGGCGGCGGCCCCTACGGAGAGAATTGATACTCGCCTGCGGCCAACCGGCCTGTTATCAATCCGCCGCCGGGGTTGGCGGGACACGTAGGTCCCGCCCTACGGAGGGATGGCAGGTTTTCGGGGGAACGGGGGCGGACAGAGTCGTCCGCCCCTACGAATTGGTAGGCATTGCCCGGCGGGGTTCGGGCGGAGCAGAGCCCCGCCCCTACGAGCGGTTTATTGTTACCGTTTACCATTCATCCGGCGGTGGTGGGTGTCGCCCCCTCATCCGTCACGGCGGGCGATTCGTGAATCGCCCCTACGGAGAAACGGCAACTCTCTCCACCGCCGGGACCGTTCCGCATTGCCCTCCCCCCATTATGTAAATCATCCGCGCAGCGGATACCTTTATCCTTCCGTTTTACCACCTCAGTATGCATTAAAACGCCGAAAAACCGCTCCCTTGGGGGAGCGGTTTTGTTTTGTGGTCTGATCAGATCAGCACTTTGCTTAAAAAGTCCTGGAGGCGGGGGTTATGGGGGTGCTGGAAGATGGCCTCCGGGGTGCCTTGCTCTAAAATCCGGCCGCCGGCGATGAAGAGGACACGGGTGGCTACCTCTTTGGCGAAGCCCATTTCGTGGGTGACCACGGCCATGGTCATGCCCTCCCGGGCCAGCTCACGCATGACCGACAGCACCTCGCCTACCATCTCCGGGTCCAGGGCGGAGGTGGGCTCATCGAAGAGCATGACCTCCGGCTCCATGGCCAGGGCGCGGACGATGGCCACACGCTGCTTCTGGCCGCCGGAGAGCTGGGCGGGATAGTCGTTTGCCTTATCCGCCAGGCCCACCCGCTGCAGCAGCTCCATAGCCATGGCGTCGGCCTCGGGCTGGGTCTTCTTTTTCAGCGTGACGGGGGCCAGGGTGATATTTTGCAGGACGGTTTTATGGGGGAAGAGGTTGAAATGCTGGAACACCATGCCCATTTTCTGGCGGTGGAGGTCGATATTCACCTTACTGTCGGTGAGGTTGACGCCGTCGAACCAGATGGTGCCGGAGGTGGGGGTCTCCAACAGGTTCAGAGAGCGGAGGAGGGTGGATTTACCGGAGCCGGAGGGGCCGATGATGGCCACCACCTCGCCCCTGTGGATGTCCACGGAACAGTCGTTGAGGGCGTGGATATCGGTGCCGTAGGTCTTTACCAGATGCTGCACGGAGATGAGCACGTTATCGTTTGTCGCCACGACGCATCCTCCTTTCGATGGCCTCGATGCCCTTGGAAGCGGGGTAATTGATGACGAAATAGATGAGGGCCGCCAACACGAAGGGGGCCAGGGTGATGTAGCTGTTGCCGGACACGGTCTGGGCGGCGTACATCAGCTCCGCCATGCCCAGGGAGGAGCAGATGGAGGACTCCTTCACCATGGTGACCAGCTCGTTGGCCAGGGCGGGCAGCACGTTTTTGATGGCCTGGGGCAGCACCACCAGGCGCATGCTCTGCCAGGAGGACAGGCCCAGGGACCGGGCGGCCTCCGCCTGGCCCGCGTCCACCGCCAGGATGCCGGCACGGAAAATCTCGGCCACGTAGGCGGAGCTGTTCAGCGCCAGGGCCACCACGCCGGGGATGAAACGGTTGATGGCGATGAAGCCGAAGAGGAGGTAGCGGGGCAGCTGGATGTAGTGGAACAGGCCGAAGTAGATGATGGACAGCTGCACCAGCAGGGGCGTGGAGCGGAAGACGGCGATATAGGCGCCGGAGATGGCCCGAACCACCTTATTCTTGCTCAGGCGCATGATGGCCAGCACCAGGGCGGGGATCACTGCCAGGGCCACCGACACCACCGACAGCAGCAGCGTGTATTCCAGGCCCCGGACGAAGGCCGGGATATACTTGGGCAGGAAGGAAAAATTGAAGAAGGAGGCCGAGTCCATATTGGCAAAGAGATCGGACCACATAGGCGTTGGTTCCTTTCATAAACAGGGTGAACGGTGCAGCGCCTTTCGGCGCTGCACCGGGGGGATTGCGTTGGGGGTGTCGATGTTACTCGGCAATGTAGGTATCCAGGGCGGCGACCAGGTTCTCGATGTCGGCGATCTTGGCGCCGTCATTGGCGGTCAGCTCCGCGATGGCGGCGTTGATGCCGGGCAGCAAGCCCTTGGGGTCGCCCTTCTGCACCAGGACGCGGTAGGGCTCGGTCTCGCCCCAGTCTACCACGCCTTCCAGCACCACCAGGTCATCGTTCTGGTCGGCGTATTGGACGCCCACGTTGCCGTCCAGCACCAGCAGGTCGATCTGGCCGGACTTCAGCTCGGTGATCAGGGTGCCCACCACGGACTCCAGCACCATGCCGTCGGCGGCGGCGTCGAACTTATCGGCAGCAGCCATGGCCTTGGTGGTATTCTTCTGGGCGCCGATGATGACGGAGGCCTTGTTGATGTCGTCCTCGGAGGTGTAGGCGGCGGCGTTGTCGGCCTTCACCAGGATGACGGGGGGCAGGTCGGTGTAGTAGGGGTCGGAGAAGTCGGCGCTGTTGGCCCGCTCCTCGGTGTACTCGCAGGCGGCCAGCACCATGTCGAAGTCGCCGTTGCCCAGGGAGGTGACCAGATTGTCGAAGTTCATGGCCTCGATTTGCAGCTCCATGCCCATGGCGTCGGCAATGTACTTGCCCACCTCCACGTCGATACCGGCAAACTCGGTGAGGGCGGCGTCGGCGTAGAACTCATAGGGGGGATAGTCGGGAGAGGTGCCCATCACCAGGACGGAGGGGGCGGAGGCATCGTCGCCGGAGGGGGCGGCGCTGTTGCTGCTGCCGCAGGCGGCCAGGGCCAGCACCATGACCAGGGCCAGCAGGAGAGCGAAACACTTTTTCATAGGGGGGTACTTCCTTTCTATTTCCGCCGCAGGGGCGGGAAAAACAATTTGTGTTGATTGACAATGCATACTATAACGGACGATATACAGAATGTCAAGGATAAAATGAATAAATATTCTTTATTAGATGCATATTTAGGGAGTTTGTGAATGGACAGCGGTGACGGGGCGGCGGGCTTTGGTGAAAATGACGGAGCGCGCCGGGGCGGCGACAAAATTTTTTCCTCCCAGAGGGCAAATGTGGCCTTGCAATCGGGCGAAAATATGGTAAAGTATTCATGATAAGCTGACGGAGTATGGCTATGGCCTGCCCCCGCTTCACATTGAGAAAGGAGTTTATCCCTTATGAAGAACACCATCATCGAAAAGGTCTGGGCACGCCAGATCATTGACTCCCGCGGCAATCCCACCGTGGAGGCCGAGGTCACCCTGGCCGACGGCACCGTGGCCCTGGGCGCTGCCCCCAGCGGCGCTTCCACCGGCGAATTTGAGGCCCTGGAGCTCCGGGACGGCGACAAGAGCCGTTTCGGCGGCAAGGGCGTGCTGAAGGCCGTGGAGAACGTGAACACCGTCATCGCCAAGGCCGTTGTGGGTCTGGACGCCGCGGACGTGTACGCCGTGGACGCCGCCATGCTGAAGGCTGACGGCACCAAGGACAAGAGCAACCTGGGCGCCAACGCCATCCTGGCCGTGTCCATCGCCACCGCCCGGGCCGCCGCCACCTCCTTCGGTCTGCCCCTGTACCGCTTCCTGGGCGGCGTGAACGCCAACCGTCTGCCCGTGCCCATGATGAACATCCTCAACGGCGGCGCACACGCCGACTCCTCCGTGGATACCCAGGAGTTCATGGTGATGCCCGTGGGCGCTCCCAGCTTCGCCGAGGGCCTGCGCTGGTGCGCCGAGGTGTTCCAGACGCTGAAGAAGCTGATCAAGGACATGAAGGACGTGACCGCCGTGGGCGACGAGGGCGGCTTTGCTCCCAACAGCCTGGGCGGCGACGAGGACGCCATCGAGCTGATCCTCAAGGCCATCCGTACCGCCGGCTACGAGCCGGGCCGGGACTTCATGCTGGCCATGGACGCCGCCGCTTCCGAGTGGAAGAGCCCCAAGGGCAAGGGCTTCTATCATCAGCCCAAGAGCGGCCGTGACTTCACCTCCGATGAGCTGATCGCCCACTGGGCGGCCCTGGTGGAGAAGTACCCCATCGCCTCCATCGAGGACGGTCTGGACGAGGAGGACTGGGAAGGCTGGCAGCGCATGACCAAGCAGCTGGGCGGCAAGGTGCAGCTGGTGGGCGACGACCTGTTCGTGACCAACACCGAGCGCCTGCGCAAGGGCATCGAGCTGGGCTGCGGCAACTCCATCCTCATCAAGCTGAACCAGATCGGCTCCGTGTCCGAGACCCTGGAGGCCATCAAGATGGCCCACAAGGCCGGCTACACCGCCGTCACCTCTCACCGTTCCGGCGAGACCGAGGACACCACCATCGCCGACCTGGCCGTGGCCCTGAACACCTGCCAGATCAAGACCGGCGCTCCCTCCCGCAGCGAGCGCGTGGCCAAGTACAACCGCCTGCTCCGCATCGAGGAGGCCCTGGGCGACAGTGCTGTGTACCCCGGCAAGGGCGCGTTCTAATCGCGGATTGCGTTATGCTAAAAAAGAAGTACGCCGCTGAGGCGTACTTCTTTTTTGCGATGAATTGCCGCTTCGCGGCATGATTTCTCGCTGCGCTCCATGATTTGCGCGCAGCGCATGATTTGCCGCCTGCGGCGGCATTATGGCGCCCGGTGGACGCGAGATAAAGCCTGCTTTTGGCCAAGCCAAAAGCAGGCCTTGTGTTAATACTCGCCCTGCCAGCGCTTGGGGGCGGGGACCACTTCCCCGGTGGCCAGGCTGCGGGGCACGTCGATGATGCGCTGGTTGGCGCTGCCCCGGAACACCAGATCCAGACTGCGCTGGGCCAGCACAAAGGGGCCGTCGATCAGCACGTCCAGGCGGCGCAGCAGTTCCTTTTGGGCGGGGGTGCCGCTGTCCCGGAGATGCTCGAAGGTGTAGCCGGTATAGCTGGCGATCTCGTAGCCCTCCTGTTTCAGCAGGTCGGCCAGCTCCGCGAAGCCCTCCGGCTGGGCGAAGGGCTCGCCGCCGGAGAAGGTGACGCCCCGGCACAGGGGGTTGCGGCGGGCGATGTCCGCCAACTCCGCCGTGTCCACCGCGGTGCCGCCGGCAAAATCCCAGGTTTCGGGATTGTGGCAGCCCTCGCAATGGTGGGGGCAGCCCTGGCAGAAGTAGGCGGTGCGGATGCCGGGGCCATCCACAATGGAGTCACCGGCTACACCGGCCATTTGAATGATCATTTCTGGTTGAGGCCGTGCTTGACACGGTCACGCTCCTCGGCCTTCTTGGCGTCGTTCCACTTATCCATGGTGCCCACCAGGTAGCCGGTGATGCGGCGGATGCGCTCGAAGCCCACGCCCTTGCCCATTTTGCTCTCTTTCGTTGCCACTGTCATGGTCGTATCCTCCTTATCGTCGTTTCTATTATTCGATTCCGATGAAGCTCTTGATCTGGGGGAACTTTTTCAGCAGCTCCTCCATGCGCTCGTGGGGGATGGCCTCCCCTTCCCGGCGGCCGCAGCGGGGGCACACGTCGCCGATGACGCCCACATAGCCGCAGACGGGATCCCGGTCCACGGGGTGGTTGATGGAGCCGTAGCCGATGCCGGCGTCGTGCATGCAGCGCACCACGCTCTCGAAGGCCTCCACGTTCTTGGCGGTGTCGCCGTCCAGCTCCACGTAGCTGATGTGGCCGGCGTTGCACAGGGCGTGGTAGGGAGCCTCGATGCGGATCTTATCGAAGGCGCCGATGGGGTACCACACGGGGACGTGGAAGGAGTTGGTGTAATACTCCCGGTCGGTGACGCCGGGGATCTTGCCGTAGCGGCGGCGGTCCACCCGGGTGAAGCGGCCGGACAGGCCCTCGGCGGGGGTGGCCAGCAGGGTGTAGTTCATCTTCACCTGCTGGGAGCGTTCGTCGCAGAACTGACGCATGTGGCTGATGATGGCCAGGCCCTTCTCCTGGATGGCGGGGTCCTGGGCGTGGTGGCAGCCGTAGAGGGCCGTCAGGGTTTCGGCAAGGCCGATGAAGCCGATGGACAGGGTGCCGTGCTTCAGCACCTCCCGCACCTCGTCGTAGGGGCCCAGCTTGTCGCTGTCCAGCCACACGCCCTGGCCCATGAGGAAGGGGTAGTTATACACCCGCTTCTTGGCCTGGATCTCGAAGCGGTCCATCAGCTGCTGGGCCACCAGCTCCAGCATGTCGTCCAGCTTGCGGTAGAACACCGCCTCGTCGCCGTGGCTCTCGATGGCGATGCGGGGCAGGTTAATGGAGGTAAAGGACAGGTTGCCACGGGAGTAGGAAATCTGCTGGGAGGGGTCGTACACGTTGCCGATGACACGGGTGCGGCAGCCCATGGTGGCTACCTCGGTCTCGGGATGGCCGGGCTTGTAGTATTGCAGGTTATAGGGGCTGTCCAGGAACACGTAGTTGGGGAACAGCCGCTTGGCGGACACCTGGCAGCTCAGGCGGAACAGGTCGTAGTTGGGGTCGCCCTCGTTATAGTTGACCCCCTCCTTGACCTTGAAGATGTGGATGGGGAAGATGCAGGTCTCGCCGTGGCCCAGGCCCGCATCCAGGGCCATGAGGATATTGCGGATGACCATGCGGCCCTCGGGGGTGGTGTCGGTGCCGTAGTTGATGGAGGAGAAGGGGGTCTGGGCGCCGGCGCGGGAGTGCATGGTGTTCAGATTGTGGACGAAGCCCTCCATGGCCTGGTACGTCTCCCGCTGGGTCTGGGCCTCGGCCCGGCGGCGGGCACGGGCCACCAGATGGGCGGCCTGGGCGGAATCCATATCCAGATGGGCGGCCAGGCGGGCGGCCACGGCGGCGTCAAACCCGGCGGGGGGCTCCAGGCCGTTTTCGCCCTTGTCGGCCACGGCGGCGGACACGATGTCCTTTACCTTATCGGCCAAATCCTCGGCGTCCAGGGCGTCCTCCACAATTTCGGTGAGCTTTTTCACATACTGCTTGCGGAAGGTCTTGGCCACGCCGATGGCCATGCCGTAGTCAAAGTTGGGGATGGACTGGCCGCCGTGCTGGTCGTTCTGGTTGGACTGGATGGCGATGGCGGCCAGGGCGGCGTAGCTCATGATGGACTGGGGCTCCCGCAGGAAGCCGTGGCCGGTGGAGAAGCCGTCCTTGAACAGGCGGATGATGTCGATCTGGGTGCAGGTGGTGGTGAGGGCGTAGAAGTCGAAATCGTGGATGTGGATGTCGCCCTCCCGGTGGGCCTTGGCGTGCTCGGGCCGCAGGAGGTAGGCCTCGTTGTAGGCCTTGGCACCGGCGGAGCCGATTTGCAGCATGGCGCCCATGGCGGTGTTGCCGTCGATGTTGGCGTTGTCACGCTTCAGGTCGGAGAGGCGGGCGTCCTTGCTGGCGATCTCGTCGATGGTCTTCATCAAGGTGGTGTTGGACTCACGGGCACGGGTGCGCTTGGCGCGATAGAGGATGTAAGCCTTGGCGGCGGAATGGAACTCCCGCTGCATCAGCTCCTGCTCCACCATGTCCTGGATCAGCTCGATCTGGGGCGGCTCGGCGCCGCAGCGGCTCTCCAGCGCCTGCTCCACCGACTCGGCCACACGGGCGGCGTCGGCCACCGTGCCCTCGGCGGCGGCCTTCATGGCGGTCAGCACGGCAAGGGCAATCTTCTCACGGTCATAGGGCACCACGCGGCCGTCGCGCTTGACGATCAACTGAATCATGGTCGGTTCCTCTCCTTCGTATATAATCAATATCTTGTGTATAAATTATTGCGGTTAACACTAAATGTAGCACTGAATAAAGGGGTTGTCAATGGGGGTTGGCACAATATTTTGAAAAAGCATCAGCTAACTGCCGATGCTTTTTTCCGATGGCGTGAAATCCGGGGCCGTCAGTCCAGGTCGGGACGGTAGATGCGCTTATCCAGGGCGTAGACGCGGCCGCTGACGCCGCCCTTGTCCAGATGGGAGAGCTCCTCGGCGTAGATCTCCATGCGGCTGTCGATGAGGTCGATATGGTGCAGCAGTTCCGCCTCGGCGCACTGGGGGATCACCGCCGCGCCGAACTCCGGCTGGCCGTGGTGGGACAGGATGAGATGTTGCAGCAGCAGCGATTTCTCCGCCGGGACGGACAGCGCTTCGCACAAGTCGGCAATCTCCCGGGCCTCCATGACGGAGTGGCCCAGCAGGCGGCCCGTGACGGTGTAGTCCGTCACCAGGCCCGCCGGGGAGAAGGCGAACTCGGCGTCCTTGGCCATGTCGTGGCAGAGGGTGCCGGTGAGCACCAGGTCCCGGTTCACCACGTCGGGGTAGAGGCGGGTGAGGAAATCGGCGATGGACAGCATCCGGGAGGTGTGCATGAGAAGGCCGCCCACGAAGCCGTGATGCACCGACTTGGCGGCGGGAATGGCCCGGAAGGCAGCTTCGTGACGGGCCAGCACCGCCCGGGCCACGGCCTGAAAGTCCGGGTCGGCCATGGAATCCACCAGAGAAAGCACCTGCTGCCAGGCGGCCTCCCGGTCGATGGGGGCGGAGGGCACCAGGTCGCCCAGGTCGTAGTCGTCGGTGGGCTCGGCCAGGCGGAGCCTGTCCGCCACCAATTGCAGCGTACCCTTATAGTCCTGAACGCGGCCCCGTACCTTTACCACGGCACCGCTGTCCCCCTCGCCGATGGGCCCGGCATAGTCCCACGCCTTCAAGGCGATGGCGGCGGTGGCGTCACGGAGATTGGCGCTCAAAAAGGGCTTGCCGGCGTTGGAGGTCTTAAGGGCCGCGTCGGACAGCAGGTAGAAGCCCTCCACCTCGTCGCCTTTGCGCCAGGTGGTGATCGGGGCGTTGCAGATCATAGTCGTTCCTCCCGTTGACGTGTTTTTTCACAGTATAACACATCTCCCCTGCCCTTGTCCCGGTAAATGGCAAATTTTTTCTCCGGGCACAAAAAGAACCGCCCATTGGGCGGTTCTTTTTTATATTAGTGGTATCAGTTGTGGCCCGGGCCGCCGAAGCCGCCCATCTGGCCGCTCATCTGGCCCATGCCGCCCATCTGGCCGCCCATCTGGCCCATGGAGAGGCCGGAGGTGGCGTACAGGTTGGATGTCATGTCCACGGTGGTGACGGTGGTGCCGCCGGAGACGGTGCCGGAGGTGGCGAAGCCGTACTCGTCGGCGCCCGACACCGTGCCGCCACACACCAGGGTGTAGCTGCTGCCGGACTGGATGCCGGGGGCGGTGACCAGGGCGCAGGCATAGCTGACGGCGGAGGTGAAGGAGGCCACTACGTTGCCGCTCTCGTCCACCACGGCGAAGCTGGTGCCGGCGGACTGGCTGCCCACGGAGGCCAGGATGGCGCCCTGGTTCTCGGCGGAGGTGAAGCTCATGGCCATACCGGTGCTCCCCAGGGCGATGACCACGCCGCCGGTGACGGTGGCGGTGGCGTCGTAGTCCAGGCTGCCGTTGCCGTTGTTGGTGGGGCCGCTGATGAGGGTGACGCCGCCGGTGATGTGGATGGTGCCGTTGGCGTCCAGGCCGTCGCCGCCGCAGGCGAGGACGTGGTAGCCGCCGGAGACAGTGAGGGTGCCGCCGGAGGTGGCGTTGACCGCGTCATCAGAGGCGGTGAGGTAAGTGGTGCCGCCGGAGAGGGTGACGTTGACGCCCTCGATGGCCTCGTTGCTGGTGGTGACGGTGACGGTGCCGCCGGCGATGGTAACGGTATTGTCGGCGTGGATGCCGTCGTCGGCAGTGGCGATGGTGATGGCGCCGTCGGTGACGGTGACGCTGCCATCGGCGTGGACGGCGTCGCCCAGGGTGTCGAAGGTGTAGGTGCCGCCGGCGATGGTGATGTCGGCAACCGCCTTCAGGCCCTTGCCGGACTCGTCGCTGCGCCCGGTGTGGCCTCCGGCGGCGGTGGCGTCGATGGTGGCATCCACCAGGACGATGCCGGTCTGGGCCTGGAGGGCGTCACTGCCGGCGGTGAGAGTCAGGGTGCTGCTGGCCACGTAGATGTAGCCACGGGAGGTGTCCTCGTCGTTGTCGGAACGGACGGCGTCGCTGCCGGCGGTGGCGGTGACGGTGGCGTTCACGATCTTCACGCTGTCCTTGCCGTTCAAGGCCACGTTGGCGGCGGTGACGGTCAGGTTATCGGCGGTGACGACCAGGTCATCCTTGGAGACCACGGCGTGCTTGGCGCTGCCGGTGATGGTCAGCTTGCCGGAACCGTTGACGGTCAGGTCGGCCTTGCTGAACACGGCGGCGTCCACATCGGTGTCGCCGTCGGTATAGGTATAGCTGTTGCCGTCGGAGATGGCGTTGGTGGTGCCGTCGGCGGCGGTGAGGAACACCTTGTCGGCGGACTGCACGTAGATGGCGGGGCCGTCGGACACGGCGATGGTGGCATCGGACAGCACCAGCTGCACCTTGGCGTCCTCGGCGGCGGCCACCACGATGGTGCCTGAATAGGTGCCGGAGAGGAGATAGGTGCCGGCGGCGGTGATGGTCAGATCGCCGCTGGGGTCCAGGGTGACGGCGGAGGCGGCGTCGTAGTCGCCGGAATCGTCACGGTCGGAGATGTCCAGGTCGTAGACACTGTCTACGGTGGTAACGGTTTTGGCGGTATCGCTGTCGTCGGAGACGATCTCCACGGCGGTGATGGTGGGGGTGTCGGTGGTATTGCTCTGGGCGGCACCGCAGCCGGTGAAGGCCAGGGCGGCGGCCAGAGTCAGCGCCACAAAGGCGGTGATTTTACGGTGTTTCACAGTGTATCAGCTCCTTCCAAGGCTTCACTGATGGCGATCTCCAGGTTGCCGTTGCGGCAGCGGAGGGCGTCGATGAATTCCTGCATCTGGGCGGTGTCCTTTAAGTCCACACGGTAGGTCAGCTTATAGAGGCTGCCCATGTTGGAGGTTTTGGCCTTTACCAGGCGGCACTGGCGGGTGTATTTATCAAAGAGATCGTTGAAGGCCCCGGCATACTCCAGATC
This sequence comes from Oscillospiraceae bacterium, assembly GCA_017448145.1. Taxonomy (GTDB): domain Bacteria; phylum Bacillota; class Clostridia; order Oscillospirales; family Oscillospiraceae; genus Vescimonas. The sequence continues at coordinate 11,362 of JAFSMA010000118.1, forward strand.
CTCGGGGACGGTGATGTGCAGCTCCATGGGAGCGTCGCTGCCTAAGGGCAGGCGGTTCAGCACCAGCAGCACGGCACAGACGATGACGGTGAACAGCAGGGCGATGGCCACGTACCCGGCGGCGCAGGCAAGGCCTGCGGCCATGGCCAGGAAGATGGCGGTAATGTCGCTGGCCCGGCCGGCGGCGCTGCGGAAACGCACCAGGGAGAAGGCGCCCGCCACGGCCACGCCGGTGCCCACGTTGCCGTTGACCATCATGATGACGGTGGCCACCACCATGGGCAGGACGATGAGGGAGATGAAAAAGCTGCGGGAAACGCGGTTTTTATAGCTGCTGGCCAGGGCCGTCAGCACGCCGCAGGCGGCGGACACGCCCAGGGCGGTGAGGAAGGTGGTCAGGGTGACCTCGGTGGTGAGGATGGAATTAAAAATTGCTGACATGATCGTACTCTCCTTGTGTCATTGTGATGGCGTGGCGCTGGGTGCGCTCATAGGCGGCGCCGTATTTGGAAAAGGAACCGGGGAGGATGTGGCAGTCACAGAGGGCGTCTGCCAGCCACAGGGGCATGGCCCCGATGGTCTTGACCTCCAAAATCACGGTGCCCTCGGGTAAGAGGGCCGTGCCGCCGGAGCCGGCGCGGAGGTCTAACCCCGTGGCCCGGTAGCGGGCGTTGCTGTCGAAGGTGATGCGAATCTGCTCGTCGTCACGGACGAACCAGGCGTCCCGCTCGTAGGCGATGAACATGGCGGGGGCGGGCTGGTTGTAAAACTGCATGGCGTAGTCCAGCTCGTGCATGATCTGGGTGTCCCGGGGGGCGGGGCCGCCGGAGAGGTAGGTAAGGGCCTCATGGAGGGGCATGGCCTCACGGCGCTTATACACCACGCCGCCAAACTTCTTTTTCAGCTCCAGGAACACGGTGCTGTCATCATTGGGGGTGCCGTAGCTGCGCAGCCGCAGCTTTTCTTTATAATCCACCGCCTCACGGGAATGGCGGATGATGCGGTGGTCGGGTGTGTCTAAATACAGGCTGCAGATGGTGGCGTGGGGGAAGGGGTCGGGAGCCAGATAGCTGCCGATACGCTCCATCAGAGCGGCTTGCTGCTCCTTCGTGAGCAGGTATTTTTTCTCCACACGCTGGAAGATGTTGGCAGAGCGTTTCATGGTTGGCTCCTCCTTTCGTCGTTTGCGAAGGGGTGTTTCCCTTTCGATGGCTGTATATTACCCGGCATACCTTAACGGAAACTGAAAAAACAAAAAATGTTTTAAGTTTTTTTAGTCTCGCCTCTGCCCCGATTGTCACACATTAAAATATGTGGTATGATGGCAAAAATGAGACGCAGGAGGACGGGACTATGAAGACCATCACATTGGCCGGGGGCTGCTTTTGGGGCATGGAGAAGCTGTATCGCGCCCTGGGAGCGGGGGACGTGACCGTGGGCTACGCCAACGGCGACAGCGCCGACCACGCCAACTACCCCACCGTGTGCGGCGGGGCCACCGGTTTCCGGGAGGCGGTGCAGATCCATTACGACCCGGCAAAGCTGCCTCTGGGGCAGATTTTGCTGGCCTTTTTCGCGGTGGTGGACGTGACGGTGGCGAAGCGGCAGGGCGGCGACATCGGCGACCAGTACCAGACCGGCATCTATTGGAGCGACGAGGACGACCGGGAGGCGATTTTGCGCATTGCAGAGATGGAAAAGGCGGGGGCGGCGGCCTTTATGGTGGAGCTGAAGCCATTGGAGAACTTCTACCCGGCGGAGGAATACCACCAGCGGTATCTGGAGAAAAACCCGGCGGGCTA
>JAFSMA010000119.1 GCA_017448145.1 Oscillospiraceae bacterium
ACCCCAAGGCCATCACCTGGAAGCGGGCCGTGGACATGAACGACCGGCAGCTGCGCCACATCGTGGACGGGCTGGGCGGGCGGATGCAGGGCGTGCCCCGGGAGGACGGCTTTGACATTACCGTGGCCAGCGAGGTGATGGCGGTGCTGTGCCTGGCCGGTGATTTGATGGATCTGAAGGCCCGGCTGGGGCGGATCATCGTGGGCTACACCTATGAGGGAAGGCCTGTTACCGCCCACGATTTGAAAGCGGAGGGGGCCATGACCGCCCTTTTGAAGGACGCCATGAAACCCAATCTGGTACAAACGCTGGAGGGCACGCCGGCCTTTATCCACGGCGGGCCCTTTGCCAACATCGCCCACGGGTGCAACTCCGTGGCCGCCACCGACATGGCGCTGCGGCTGGGGGACTACGTGGTGACGGAGGCGGGCTTCGCCGCCGACCTGGGGGCAGAGAAGTTTTTGGACATCAAGTGCCCCATGGCGGGGCTGACGCCCTCGGCGGTGGTGATCGTAGCCACGGTGCGGGCGCTGAAATACCACGGCGGCGTGGCAAAGGATCAGTTGGGGCAGGAAAATCTGGCGGCGCTGGAGAAGGGGCTGCCCAACCTCTTGCAGCACGTGGACAACATCAAAAACGTGTTCGGCCTGCCCTGCGTGGTGGCTGTTAACGCTTTCCCCACCGATACAGCGTCGGAGCTGGCGCTGGTGGAGGAAAAATGCCGGGCGCTGGGGGTCAATGTGGCCCTGTCCCAGGTCTGGGCCAAGGGCGGCGCAGGCGGTGAGGCGCTGGCCCGGGAGGTGGTGCGGCTGTGCGACACGCCGGGCAATTTCCGCCAGAGCTACGACGTGAACGCCCCCATTGCGGACAAGCTGCGGCAAATCTGCCGGAACGTGTACCGGGCAGACGACGTGGCCTTGGTGGGCGAGGCGGTGAAACAGGTAAAGCAGCTGGAAGCGCTGGGCTTCGGCGGCCTGCCCATCTGCATGGCCAAGACCCAGTACAGCTTTTCCGATGACCCCTCCCTGCTGGGGGCGCCCCGGGGCTTTACTGTAACGGTGCGGAACATGAAGGTATGCGCCGGCGCGGGCTTCATCGTGGCGCTGACCGGCGACATTATGACCATGCCGGGACTGCCCAAGGTGCCGGCAGCTGAGAAAATCGATGTGGACGAAAACGGACGCATTACGGGACTGTTTTAAGCCATGGCGGAGATTATAAAGGGCGCGCCGGCAGCGGCGGTGCTGACAGAGGAATTGACACGTCGGGCGGGCGCCCTGCGGCAAAAGGGCGTGGTGCCCTGCCTGGCCATCGTGCGGCTGGGGGCCAGAGACGACGACCTTGCCTATGAACGGGCCGCCATGAAGCGGTGCGATGCCGTAGGCATTGCCGTTCGGCAGATCGTGCTGCCGGAGGTCGCGGACACGGAGGCGGTTTTGGACGCCATCCGGGACATCAACGAGGATGACACCGTGCATAGCTGCCTTATCATGCGGCCCCTGCCCCGGGGCGTGGACGAGGCGGCGGTATGCGCCGCACTTGACCCACGGAAGGACGCGGACGGCGTCACGCCGGGGGCCATGGCGGCGGTATATGAGGGACGGGGCGGCGCCCCCTGTACCGCGGAGGCCTGTTTGACGCTGCTGCACCACTACGGCGTGACCCTGGACGGAAAGCGGGCCGTGGTGGTGGGGCGCAGCGCCGTCATCGGGCGGCCCGCCGCCATGCTGCTGCTGCGAGAAAACGCCACCGTTACCATTTGCCATTCCCACACGGCGGATTTACCGGCCATTGTGCGGGAGGCGGATATCGTCATCGCCGCTTTGGGCAAGGCCGAGGCTTTGGGGGCGGAGTGCTTCCGCTCCGGACAGACGGTGGTGGACGTGGGCATCCATTACAGCCAGGCCAAAGAGCGCCTGGTGGGCGACGTGGACTTTGACGCTGCGGCGCCCATTGTGGAGGCCATTACCCCCGTGCCCGGCGGCGTGGGGGCGGTGACAACGGCGGTGCTGTGCCGCCATGTCATTGAGGCTGCCGAGAAATCGTTATAAACTATATTACAATACGTTGTCAGAATAGGGTTAGCGCGTTAAGTGCCGGCGGATGGGATGTTGCCGCCGGACGAAGCGGCGGATGCCGCGCGGTGCTTGCCCGCATCCGCTGCCACCGGGGGAGAAGGGCTCCTTTTGTGGCATAGGTCACGAAAGGAGCATTTTTCTATGGAAAAATTTCGTTTTACAGTAAAATCCATCACCAATCTGGCGCTTTTGACGGCGCTGGAAATCGTGTTGTCACGGTTTTTATCCTTCAGCGTATGGAACGTGAAAATCGGATTCAGCTTCGTGCCCATCGCCGTGGCGGCCATGCTGTATGGGCCGGTGGCGGCGGGGATCACGGCGGCGGTGGCGGACTTTCTGGGGGCCGTCCTGTTCCCCATCGGGCCCTATTTCCCCGGCTTTACGCTGACGGCGTTCCTCATGGGCGCAGTGCTGGGGCTATTCTTACGGCGGGAGCAGAATTGGTGGCGCATCGCCGCGGCGGTGGTTATCAACCAATTCATTTTGGGATTATTCTTGAATACCTATTGGATTGCTGTACTGTATAAGTCGCCCTTTGGGGCGCTGCTGCCTGTCCGGGCAGCACAAAGCGCCCTTTTGACGGCGGTGCAGATTCCGGTGATCCACGCCGTGGCGCGGCTGTTGAAGCGGTACGGAGAGAAGGTGGCACGATGACGGGAAAAGAGGCCATTGCCTATATTGAGCGCTACACCTGGAGCACCACCCGGCTGGGGCTGGGGCGGACCCGGACGCTGCTCCATGCCCTGGGGGACCCCCAGGAAAAGCTGCGGTTCATCCACGTGGCGGGCAGCAACGGCAAGGGCTCCACCTGCGCCATGCTGGAACGGATCCTACGCTGCGCCGGGTATCGGACAGGGCTGTATATCTCGCCGTATATTCAGCAGTTCGGTGAGCGGATGCAGGTCAGCGGTGAGAACATCAGTGACCAGGATTTGGGGGCGCTGACGGAGCGTGTGCGGGCCGTGGCGGACGAGATGGCCGATCACCCCAGCCAGTTCGAGCTGGTGACCGCCATCGCCATGCTGTACTTTTTGCAGCAGCGGTGCGACATCGTGGTGCTGGAAGTGGGCATGGGGGGAGCGCTGGACTCCACCAACGTGATACCCTGCCCGGAGGTGGCCGTCATCACCAATCTGGGGCTGGAGCATACGGAATACCTGGGCAGCACGCTGGCGGAGATCGCCGCGGCCAAGGGCGGCATTATCAAGCCCGGCGGCGTGGCGGTATGCTATGAGTGCGACCACGAGGCCATGGCGGTGCTGCAAGACATCTGCCGGGAGCGGGGGGCGAAGATGCGGCTTTCCCGGGAGGGGGACGCGGTGGGCGTCAGCCGGTCGCTGGACGGGCAGCAGTTTATCTGGGACGGCAGGGCCTACGATTTGCCGCTGCTGGGGGCCCATCAACTGCGAAACGCCGCCGTGGTGCTGGAAACGGTGCAGGTATTGCGGGAGAAGGGCTGGTGCATACAGGAACGGGCTGTGCAGCAAGGGCTGCGGCAGGTGCAGTGGCCGGCACGGTTTGAAATTCTGCGGCGCAAGCCTCTCTATATCCTGGACGGCGGACACAATCCCCAGTGCGCCCAGGCGTTGGCACGGAACCTGGCGGACTACCTGCCGGGGCAGAAGGTGACTTTTTTACTGGGGGTACTGCGGGACAAGGACTACCGGCAGATTTTGGGGCTGATTGCACCCTACGCGGAGAAATTGATTTGCGTGACGCCGGACAGCCCCCGGGCACTGATCGGGTCGGAGTTGGCGGCGGTGGCCCGGGAGATGGGCCTTGCGGCAGAGAGCTGTGACACCATCGAGGCGGGCGTAGCACGTTCGGCGGCAGAGCCGGGACCGGTGGTGGCCTTCGGGTCGCTGTATCTGGCGGGCCGGGTACGGACGGTGTTCCCGCTTTTGGAGAAAGGAGAGGCTTGACATGGCGGAATCCTTTGGAAAGATGACGGTGGAGGCGCTGGCGGAACGGCTGGCCTCGGCCTCCCCCACCCCGGGGGGCGGCGGCGCGGCGGCCCTTTGCGGCGCTTTGGCGGCGGCTTTGGGGGGCATGGCGGCCCGGCTGACGGAGGGGAAGAAGAAATTTTTGCCCTTTGAGGCGGATCATCGGCGGATCATTGCATCGTGCGACGCGCTGCGGATGGATTTGCTGGGGCTGATGGACGCCGACGCGGCGGGGTTTGCGCCGCTGGCCCAGGTGTACGCCATGGACAGGAGTTTGCCGGACTACCGGGAGCGGCTGCGGCAGGCCACGCTGGACGCGGCGGCGGCGCCCTATGCTATGGTGGCGCGGTGCCGGGACATGGTGGTGCTGCTGGAAGAGCTGCGAGGCAAATGCAGCGCGCTGCTGCTGTCCGACGTGGGGTGTGCTGCGGCGTTGGCGGGGGCGGCCATGGAGTGCGCCGCCATCAACGTGTGGGTGAACACCCGGACGCTGCCGGAGGATGATGAAGCCAGGGCGCTGAAAGAACGCACGGCGGCGACTGTGGCGGAATTTGGGCCCCGGGCGGCGGCGTTGGCGAAACAGATTGCAGATGAGATGAAGGGAGAATGACATGAAAAGCGGGCGCATTTTTCTCTCCGCCGTGCTGGCGGGCTTGAGCATTGGTTTTGGCGGGCTGGTGTTTCTCTCGGTGGAAAACCGTATTATAGGAGCGTTTTTGTTCGCCATCGGGCTATTCTGCGTGTGTACCATGGGGTTTCACCTCTTTACGGGGAAGGTCTGCTACGTGCTGCAAAACGATAAAAGCTATGCGCTCAGTATTCCCCTGATATGGCTGGGGAATCTGGTGGGCACCGGCCTGGTGGCGGGCGCGGCGTCGCTGACGCGAGTGGGCCCGGCGGTGCAGGAGCGGGCGGCAGCGCTGTGCGCCGTGAAGGTGAACGACAGCCTGGTGAGCCTGTTTTTCCTGGGGGTACTGTGCAACATCTTCATCTACATCGCGGTGGAGGGCTACAAGAGTAATCCCCACCCCCTGGGCAAGTACATGGCGCTGGTGCTGGGGGTGATGGTGTTCATCCTCTGCGGCACGGAGCACTGCGTGGCGGATATGTTCTACTTCTCCATGGCGGGAGCGTGGAGCCTGCGGGCGGTGGGCTGTCTGCTGGTGATCACGGTGGGCAACGCGGCAGGCGGCATCGTCTTCGCCTGGCTCCACGGGGTGCATAAGAAGCAATGATTATCTGTTTATGACAGCAAAAAAGCAGGAGCGAAAGCTCCTGCTTTTTTGCTGTGATGGTCAGTCTTTCTTGCGCTTGCCCATCCAGGCCAGGCCCAGGGTGGAGGTGAGGGCCAGCAGGCCGTAGATTGTCACGCCGGGGTCGGCGGTGGTGGGGCTCTTAACCTTGAAACCCTCCCAATCTACGGGCGGCACGTAGTGATCTACATAGGTCAAAGCGTAGGTTGAGAACTTGTCCGTACTGAAGGTGATCTTTTCCCGCGCAGTGGACTTCAGCACCTCCGCTTCGCCGCCGTGGCAGCGGACGATGTAGAAAATCCGTTCCGTATTGGCACGGATATTGCGCAGTTCCTTGGGCACGATGACGGTAACGTCAATGTCCTCCCCTGTCGTGCTGATCGTCTCTGCGGCGTCGCTGCCGATCTTCTTCCACAGCGTCATGTCGAGGTACGTGCCAAGGGTGGTTTTCGCTCTTGCCATCTCCTCATCGATGGCGGTCTTGTCGTCATCGGGGACGGCCTCCTCATTCACTGCCTGCACCTCCAAATAGACGCTGACCTTTTCGCCGTTTTCGTAGCGCTCCGCTTCCTCATTGGTGAGCAGTGTCTTGGCCAACTCCACGGTCAGATTATCCACCGTCGTCTCCGGGGTGTCCTTCTTCACATGGACGCTGGCGGTAATGTCGGTAGCGGTGGCCTCGGCGTTGTCCTCGTTCACCAGCTCCCAGCTTGTTATCAGCGTACCGGTATAGTTGCCCTTGCCTTCAATGGTGATAAACCAAGTGCCAAAGTCGCCAGCGGTGAGGTCGCCGGACAAGGTGTAGTCCGCCTCGCCCATAGTCCTGTCGCCGTCGGTCATGGTGATCTCGGGGCCAACCTCCGTCTGGGGATTGACAAAGCGATCCTGGGACAGAGACAGCATAGCGCGATGCAGCGGCTTGGGGGACACGGTCAACACACCGGAGGTATAGGAGATGGTGTAATTGCCGGAGGTGAGGCCGCTGGGCGTGATGGTGTAATCGCCTATGGCGTCACCCTTGGTGTAGGAATACATATATGTCAGCGTGCCGCCCAGGGAGGCCGCGGTGTCGCCGGGGGCCAGGTTATCGTAGGAAACGCCGTTGTTGGCCGCATCGTCGCCATAACTGATGGTATGGGCATTGGCGGTAACGGTGAGATTCCTCCTGGCGATGATGAAGTCGGCGGTGGCGGAGGCGCCGTTATAGTTGGGGGTCTGGGCCACGGTGGCCTTAACGGTGTAGCTGCCGGCGAAGGTGGGGACGGCAGCGGAATAGGTGCCGTCGGCGGCGTTCTTGAGCTTATATTGATAGGTCACGGCGCCGCCGCCGGGATTGCCGGAGGTAACGGAGGGCACGTTGGCTGTATCGCCAAAGGTCCAGCCGGTGAGAGACACCACGGGGGTGATGTCTGCCCTGCTGATGGTGAAGCTCTTGGTGGCCTGGCCGGAATTGGTATTCGACGTGGCAGCAACAGCGGCCTCAACGGTATAGCTACCGGCGTCTGTGGGCATGGCGGTGCTGGGGCCGTAGACCTTGTTGTCATTGTCGGTGCCGGAATAGGTATAGGTGATCTGGCCGTTGCCGATGTTTCCGGAAACGGAGGGGATATTGGCAGTGGAGCCATACGTCCAGCCGTTAAGCGAAACTGTGGGGCTGATGTCCGCCACAGCCACGCTTGCCTTAACGGGGGCGGAAGTAGCGGATTTCGTCTGATTGTTGTCGGTGCGCTTGGCGGTGACAACACAGTAGAAGTAATAATCACCCGCCGACTTACCTGTGGGCACCGGGCAGGAGGCAGAGGTGGCCCCGGAAATCAGGGTGCCGCCGGAATTGCTGTTGGTGCTGCCATTGCTGTACCACTGGTAAGACAGGGTGTGTCCGGCAGGGGCGGTAGCGGACACGGAGACGCTGCCGGAGGTATAGCCGTAGATGAGAGAAGTGCCGGTGGTACCGGTGATGGTGGGGGCGGTGGCAGGCAGCGCCGTCCACTTGGCATAATAGGTTTTATTGCCGGTGGCGTTGGCGGGAATGGCGGTGACGGCGCTGCCGGTAAGGCCACTGTTGCCATACCAGCCGTTGAAGGTATAGCCGGTGCGAGTCACGTTGGTGGGCAGCGTGGCGCCTGTGCCGTAGGTATAACTTGTCACATTGCCGCTTTTAATCGTTCCGCCGTTGGTATTGAGGGTGACGGAATAGGAGGCGAGCACCGCGTTGGGCACGGTGACATTGGTATTGGCGGTCGGCGTGCCGGACACGGTGACGGTGGTATCGCTGGTGCGCGTCACGGTAATGCCGTTGGTAGTGGTGGCGGAAAAGGCGTTGAAATGATAACCGGTATTGGCGGTGTAGGTCACGGTGGTGATGGCGCCGGAGACAGTCTGGCTGGTGGCGCCGCCGCTTCTGGCGGCATTGGCGCCGCCAGAGATGGTGACGGTGCGGCTCAGGTCAACGGTGGTTGCCTCAAAGGAGCATTCATCGTCGCTGATACGTAGCTCCCAGGCGTTATTCCCGGTAGGCAGGCTGAAAGTAAATGTACCCTTATCATTGTAAACAGAAAGGGTGCCGTTCTTATCAATCGTCGCGGTGGAGTTCTCATGGAAACTTCTTGTGCCTCCTACCACCTGGTACAGCACCACATAGCTCCCGGAATTCTTGAAAGAATACGTGGCATTTCCGGTGACGGCATATACATCGCCGGATATCCAGCTTAGATTCGTCTGACTGGTGGTGTACGTCTGCCATGCCCAGGCCGTGTTGCTCAACGGGCCGGCGCACAGGCACAGGCTCAATGCTGCCGCCAGCACAAGAGCCAGCAGGCGCTTTACGCTACGCTTCATATGTTTTCTCTCCTTTGCCTTCATTCTGCGGCGAACGACGGGAATCACGTCGCGCCGGACGCTACTGCATGCTATGCAATGTGCATAGTACTTCTCTTGTATAGTATCAAATTTCGTCAAGATTGTCAATCCAGCCGAATTTTCGATAGCATCAGGTGAAAGACAAAGGGGTCACGGCTGAGGGGTAAGGGTGAGGATATCCTCCATGGGGATGACGGTGCCCTCCTGCATGGTGACGGTGTGGGTGACGGGGTCTACGGTTTTCACGGGGCCGGAGACGGTGACGTAGGCGCCGCCGGATTTATACTCGTCATAGACGAAATAGGTGATCGAAACCGCATCGCCCCGGCGGAGGCGGGAGAGCTTATCGCTGATGAGGGCGCGCTGGCTGTCGTCCAGCTCGATGCGGGGCGTGGTGAGGCGCTCCGTCTCGGCGATGGCGTCGTCGTAGCCCGTGAGGGCCGCGAAAGGGGAAAACTGGGCCGCCCGGTTCAGCCGGGACATGGGGGCGTGGCGGGAGGACACGGGGCGGTCTAACTGGATGATGTCGTCATAGCGGTGGTCGAACTGGTCCTGCATAGCGCTCCCCTCCCCTACGCCTTATGGCCGCCGATCTGGCGATTGCGCTCTATGGTCATGGCGCCTTCTTCTAAATTCATACCCTTTAAGACGGCGTTTTTGCCGTATTTCCGCTTCATTTGCAGCACCGTTTCCTGTAGTCTCCGCTCTTTTTTCTGCCGCTCCTCCTCATGGCGCTGCTGCTCCGCCTGGGCGGCGGGGTCGGTGAACAAATCCAGCTGCTCCATGGCCGGGCCCCGGGCCGCCACCTCCGACTCCGTGGCCACGTGGGCCGCCACCACGTTGACCCGGCGCACCAGGAGGGCAGGATCCACAATGCGGTCATAGAGGGCCATCATGGCGTCTGTGATGAGGCGGGTGGAGGAGGTCATGGCCCCCAGGTTGGCGCTGCCATGGGCGTGGCGGGGCACGGCGCGGCCGTAGTAGTCCGTCGTAATCTCCCCCTGGTACGCCTTGCGCTGCTCCGGCGTAGAAAGGCTCTCCCGGTCATAGCCCACGGTGAGAACGAGTTGGTCAGTGAGCAGGTGCTGATCCACCAGATCCAGGGCCAGCAGGTCGGTCATCTCCCGGACAATCAGCCTGCCGCCGGCGAAGTCGTAGGGTCGCTGCAGCACCTGCCCGGCGCCGACGCTGTGGTTATCCGGGCGGTAGGCTTTGATGTCGGCGATGGTGCAGGGCTCCACGCCCCAGGCATGGTCGATAAGCAGCTCGGCATTGACGCCAAACAGCTTGTAAAGTAATTCCTCATTACACCTGTCGTCCGGCCCGCCCAGGGAGCAGCGGGCCACGTCACCCATGGTAAAGAGACCGTTTTGCTCCAGCTTGCGCTGGTAGCCGGGGCCCACACGCCAGAAATCCGTCAATGGCCGGTGGCTCCACAGGAGCTTGCGGTAACGCATCTCGTCCAGCGCCGCCACCCGGACGCCGTCCCGGTCCGGGCGGATGTGCTTGGCCACAATGTCCATCGCCACCTTGGCAAGATACAGGTTGGTGCCGATGCCCACGGTGGCGGTGATACCTGTCTCCCGGAGGACGTGGCGGACGATCTCCATGGCGAAGTCGTGGGGCGTTTTGCCGTTGGTTTTCAGATAATCGGTGACATCCATGAACACCTCGTCGATGGAATAGACGTGGATATCCGACGGGGCCACGTATTTGAGGTAAATATCGTAAATCTGTGTGCTGACCTCCATATAGCGGGCCATTTGGGGCGGGGCCACCAGGTAATCCAGCTTCAGCGTGGGGTCGCGGTGGAGGCTGGGGCCGTGGATGGAGCTGTCGCGGAAGGTGTGGCCGGGGGCGGCGCGCAGGCGCTGGGCGTTGATCTCCGCCACCTTTTGCACCACCTCGAACAGCCGGGGACGGCCGGGGATGCCGTAGCTTTTTAGCGAGGGGGTGACGGCAAGACAGATGGTCTTGTCAGTGCGGCTGCTGTCCGCCACCACCAGGTTGGTGGTCAGGGGATCCAGGCCCCGCTCCCGGCACTCCACGGAGGCATAAAAGGACTTCAAATCAATGGCCATATAGACGCGGCTCATTTCCTTATTGCCTCCCCTCTTTGCAGTAGTATTACATCTATTATCCTATACCATTCCCGTTTTGGTGTCAAGAAAAATGGAACAGATGTTTTATTTCCCAGGGAGTTGCCATTTGGGGCCAATGGTGGTATGCTATGGACAAAGAAAACGCGGAAAGGAGTACACGATATGAAGTTCATTTCCTCTCATCTGGCCCAGGAGGCGGAGAAGGGCAAGCAGGAGCTGGCGGCGCGGGCCGGACAGGCACTGCTGGAACAGCTCCCCATCGACCAGAAGACCCTGCGTCGGGCGGCCAAGCTGCTGGAGCCCCGGAACATGAAGCGCCTGGCCATCGCGGCGGTGGGCGCGGCGGCAGTGGTGTCGCTGGCGGCCAGCATCAGCCATGACAGGCTATACCAGGCCGCCGTGGGCCGGGAAATCAAGAAGCAGTTGGAGAGCGTTCACAAGAAGCTGGACGAATTGCAGGCGCAGAACGAGGAATTGCGGCGGCAGAACGAGGCTTTGCAGCGGGAATTGGCTGGCAAGGAATAACACTTTACCATTACGATATGACAACGCCCCTGCCTGTTTTTACCGGGCAGGGGCGCTCATTTTATAGCGTTATCGTTTTATTTGTCAAAGGAGGCGGACACATCCTGCAAGAGGGAACGAATTTCCAGATGCTGGGGGCACACCGCCTCGCAGCCGCCGCAGCCGATGCAGTCGGACGCCTTGCCGCCCTGGGCGGTGAGGATTTGGTGATAATAGAAATCCTGGTTCCAATCGTGGAAGGTGCTCTTGAGATTATAGCAGGAGAACAGGTCGGGAATCTGGATGCCCTGGGGGCAGGTGTTCTCATAGACGCAGTAGCGGCAGCCGGTGCAGGGAATGAGCCGCTGGGCCTGGAACACGCCGCGAACACGGTCGATGGCGATGCGCTCGGCGTCATCCAGAGGGCGGAAATCGGCCATGGTGGCAATATTGTCCTCCATCTGGGCCATGCTGCTCATGCCGGACAGCACCACGCAGACGTTAGGGAAGCTGGCGGCGAAGCGAACGGCATAGCTGGCATTGGAGCCGCCGTGAAGACCGTCGAACACAGCCTGGGCCTCGGCGGGCAGCTCCACCAGGTGGCCCCCCTTCACCGGTTCCATCACCAGGACGGGCTTGCCGTGCTTGACGCAGACATCGTAGCACTTTTTGCTCTCCACGGCGGGGCTGTCGTAGTCCACATAGTTGAACTGAAGCTGCACCACGTCCAGCTGGGGATAGGTGGTGAGGATCTCGTCCAGCACCTCCGCCGTGTCGTGGAAGGAGATGCCCACATGGCGCAGCTTGCCCTCCGCCTTCATGGTGAAGGCAGTCTCATAGGCCCAGCAGCGCTTGAACTTCTCAAAGTTGCGGCCGTCCTGGGCGTGCAT
>JAFSMA010000120.1 GCA_017448145.1 Oscillospiraceae bacterium
CCCAGCCCCATCCCCGCCGGGTAAAAACCACCCCGCCCCAATCCCCCCGTAGGGCGGGACCTGCGTGTCCCGCCACGCCCGGCAGCAGGGCTGCGGAAAGGCACCGCTGGTTGCGAAGGGCACGATTTTGTCCGTAGGGGCGGACGACCCTGTCCGCCCCCGCCCCTCTTCTCTCTTCACGAAAAAAGCACCCCCATCCGGGGGTGCTTTCCTCATTTGTCCCATATAACGCTTACCGATTGTCCACCTTTTCCGGCAGCATGTCGTGGTACCGCATCCGGTCCCAGGCCGTCTGCTCCCAGCGTGTGCCGGGCTTGCCGTAGTTGCAATAGGGGTCGATGGACAGGCCGCCCCGGGGCAGAAACCGGCCCCACACCTCGATATACTTGGGATCCAGCAGCGCGATCAAGTCCTTCATAATGGTGTTCACCACGTCCTCGTGGAAGTCGCCGTGGTTGCGGTAGGTGAACAGATACAGTTTCAGCGACTTGCTCTCCACCAGCCGCTCGTCCGGCACGTAGGAGATGATGATGGTGGCGTAGTCCGGCTGCCCGGTGATGGGGCACAGACTGGTGAACTCCGGGCAGTTGAACTTCACGAAGTAGTCGTTGCCCGGGTGGCGGTTGCTGAAGGATTCCAGCACCGACGGGTCGTAATCGGTTTTATACTCGGTTCTCGCGCTGCCCAGCTTGGTCAGATTTTCCTTTTCCCGCATAGTCAATCATCCTTTCCTTTCATGGGCGCGATGTGCCGCGCCAGATAGATAAACGGTGTGTCCAGCAAGGCCACCACGGCCTTGAAGAGATACGTGGTCAGCAGAATGCTGATGAAAACGCTCCGGGGATATACGCCCCAGAAGGCCAGCGTGGTGAACAGCACCGTGTCCACAAGCTGGCTCAACAGGGTGCTGCCGTTGTTCCGCAGCCACAGCTTGCCCCGGCCCTCCCCGGTCTTGCGCCAGATGTAATGGTAGAGGAACACGTCGATGTTCTGGCTGCAAATAAAGCCCACCAGGCTGGCAATGGTAATCCGCGGCACCAGGCCGAACACCACCCGGAGGCTGCCGTCAATGTAGTCGTTGCCGTTGGGGGTGAACCACAGGATCAGCTGCGTGCCCACCATCCACAGCACCATCACCGCGAAGCTGTAAGCCACCGCCCGGGAGGCGTCCCGCTTGCCGTACTTCTCCGACAGGATGTCCGTCACCAGGAAGGTGGAGGCGTACAGCACGCTGCCCGCCGTGGTGGCCACGCCGAACAGGTCGATGTTCTTGCACACGGCGATGTTGCCCAGCAGCGTGCCGAAGATGGCAAAGGCGAACAGCCCGTTTTTGCCGAACAGCCGGTAAAACAGCAGCACGCACCCCAGGTAAATGACCACCGTGAGGATAAAAAGCAATTCGTTGGACATGGAAAACTCCTTTTTCGGGTAAAAAATAAAGGCCTTGCGCAAAACGCAAAGCCACGCACGCCCGCAGCCCCCAAAAGGCCCCAGGCAAAGGTGGTCCCGGTTTTGCTTATCGACAGGAAGGTACCAATGAACTGTCGGCCCTCTGCGGGGCGAAGGTATCATATCAGAAAAGAGAGGGGAATGCAACCCCTCAATCGCCTTCCCCCTTGGGGGAAGGTGGCACGGCCTGCAAAGGCCGTGCCGGATGAGGGGGCGATCAGAACCCGCCTTCCCCTGGGGGGCCTACAGCCGAAGCGCCGCCGGGCCGCTTTTCCACCGCCCTACCGAAAACTCTTCACCCAGTTCACCAGCGAGTCGTGCCACACGTTGTCCGCCACGTCCCGGCGCATTTGGTCGGTGACGGGGCCGTTTTTCGCCAGCTTTTCCAGTATGGCATTCTGCAATTCCTCCACCGTCATCTCCTCGTAGGGCTTATTGGGCGCCGCCGATAGAGCGGGGGGAGCAGGGGAGTGGTCTGCAGGGGAGGGGAGGGCCTCGTTCTCTGCGGCGCTCTCCGCCGCCTTTTCCGCCACCGCCGCTTTGATGGCCTCCGCGGGCATCACCCGGGGCGTTTCCTCCGCCGTCTCGCCGCTCGCCGCCCCTTCGCTCACCCATATCTCCCCGCCGTGGCCGGGGATGGTGAAGGTGACGCGGCCCTCCGCCGCCGTGACCGTCTGCCCGGAGAGAGCGCCGAAATACCGATCCCCGTCCCCGGCGCCGATGCCCACGGTAGCCTCGGCGTCGCCGTTGTTCACCGCCACGATGACCCGCTGTCCGTCCTTCTCCCGGGCGAATACGAATTGCCCCGTGGTCAGGTGCAGCTCCCGGTAGTCGCCGTCCCACAGCGCATTCAGGCTGCGCCGCAGCCGCCCCAGGGCGGCGATGAGCCCCGTCCAGGGGTTCCACAGGGCCGCGTCGGCGTAGTCGTTCAGGTCGATGGCGGGCCGCAGCTCGTCGTCGGAGCCCCGCTGCTTCCGCCCCTCCAGGCCGAATTCCGACCCGTAATACACCGACGGAATCCCCGGCAGGGTGTACAGCAGCACGTACACCGGCAGCAGATCCGTCTGGTTTTGCAGCTTGCTGGCGATGCGGTCCACGTCGTGGTTGTCGGCGAAGCTGTATAGCTTGGCCCCGCCGGGCCGGTTGAGGCCCATGTCCCGCAGCCGCTTCACCGTGTGGGCGATTTCAAAATAATTGTGGTCGTTGTGACCGGAATACAGCGCCTTGTGGAGGGCGTAATCGGTGACGGAGTGGAGCATCCCGCCGTTGACCCACCGGGTATAGTCCCCGTGGATCACCTCGCCCATCAGCCAGAAATCCGGCTTCACCTCCTCCGCCAGCCGCCGCAGCACCTGCATAAAGCCGAAGTCCAGCACGTCCGCCGCGTCCAGCCGCAGCCCGTCGATGTCGAACTCGGCCACCCAGCCTCGGACGGCGTCGCACAGGTAGCGCTGCACCTGGTCGTTGCGCTGGTTCAGCTTCACCAAAAGGTTGTAGCCGCCCCAGTTGTCGTAGGAAAAGCCGTCGCCGTACTCGTTGTTGCCGTAAAAGTTGACGTTGCAGAACCAGTCCCGGTAGGGGGACTGTTCCCGCCGCTCCCGCAGGTCCCGAAAGGCGAAAAAGTCCCGCCCCACGTGGTTGAATACCCCGTCCAGAATGACCCGGATGCCTTTTTCGTGGCACGCTGCCACCAGACGGCGCAAATCGTCGTTGATGCCCAGGCGCCCGTCCACGGTGCGGTAGTCGGTGGTGTCGTAGCCGTGGCTGCCGGATTGGAACACCGGCCCCAGGTACAGGGCATTGCACCCCAGGGCGGCCATGTGGTCCACCCAGGGCAGCAGGGCGTCCAGCCGGTGGACTACCTCTCCATAGTCGTTCTGTTTCGGCGCCCCCGTCAGCCCCAGGGGATAAATATGGTAAAAAACGGCATTGTCATACCAGCGCATCGCCGCCGCCTCCTTCGTCAAGAATCCCGCGAAAAATCGCCTCCCCATTATACCGGAATTTTCCCAAATGGCAACCGCCTCCCGAAAAAAGAAATCCCGCCCCGCCCGGTTAAATGGCAAACGGTAACAACCATCCGTAGGGCGGGACCTGTGTGTCCCGCCAAACGCCCCGCCCGGATGAATGCCACCCGTCCCCGTCCCCGCCGTAGGGGCGCTTCACGAAGCGCCCGTCACCCAGGTAACAACACCCACCCCGCCCGACTGAACGCCACCCGTCCCCGCCCCGCCGTAGGGGCCGCCGCCCCCGGCGGCCCGCCTTCCCCTTGGGGGGAAGGTGGCACGGCCGGAGGCCGTGACGGATGAGGGGGCGATGACCGGCAGCTTTCCGAAATATCTCGTGCTCTCGTTGCGGCAAACCGATTTCCAGACCCTTCGGGCCGTGAAAATCGGGCCGCTGTCTTGCGGCGGGCACGCTTCATCCGCCATACCCCAAGGGCACTGGCTCCACAATCCGCTCGTGTCCTCGCGGTGTGTCGCTGGCGCCGGCGGCGCTGTGCCCGCACGCCCCCTCATTCCCCCCAGTGTGCGCACTGGGGTACCTTCCCCCCAAGGGGAAGGCGGGGCGGTTTTTGTTACTGCTCACTATCCACCCGGCCTGGGTTGGTATCGTTACCTGGGCGGCGGGCGATTCGTGAATCGCCCCTACGGTGTCATCGTGGCGGCATCGGTTTTTTCGTAGGGGCGCTTCAGGTCGCGCCCGTTTGCCGGTTGGCGGGGTTGCGAGGGTCGCTGGCGCTGCTCCGCCCGCGCCTCCGCCCTCCCCCAATCCCCTTGGAAAAATTCCCGTCACAGCAAGAAAAATATTGAAAACCCTTGTCCGTTTCTGCTATAATGTTATCCGTTAAAATGCAGGGTAGAATACGAATTATCGCCCATACCGCATACCACGCACCGCCCCCGGCGGCGCGAAAACAAAGGAGGAAACCACATGAAGCAACTCACACGCAAGACCCTTGGCGTTCTGCTGGCCCTGGTGATGGTGCTGGCCCTATTGCCGGGCCTTACCGTAACAGCCCAGGCAAGCGAGCTGTTGTCGTTCTATGTGTGCGGCAGCATGAGCAACTGGACGATCAGCAACGACTATTTGATGACATTCGACGCAAGCGCGGACGAGATGTACATCGAGGGCGTCACCCTCCAAAAGGACTGCGAATTCAAGATCGTGAGTTCGGCGGATGGACAGAGCGTTGTGTCCTGGTATCCCGATGGAATGGAAAACGCATACGTTGTCCCTGAGGACGGCGTCTATGACATCCGTTTCCGCTACGATGGCCAGGGAGGCCCCGAATGGCACGAGGGCTGCATTCTTGTCACCCCCGCCGTCGCCACCGAGCCCGCGGCCCCTCTCTTCGGCACCTACACCCTCACCATTCCCTCCGCGCTGAACATCACCGCCCCGGGCTGGAATGCCACTGACGGCATCAGCGCCTCCGGCGAGCTGCCCCAGGGCAAGACCCTGTCCGTGACGGCCTCCTCTGACGGCGAGTTCGCCCTGGTGAACAACCTGAACAGCGAAAAGAAGATTCCCTACGCCCTGGCTACCGCCACCGACGCCGCCCCCACCGCCGTCTGGACCTTCGACAGCGTCACCGCCGAAGCCCAGACCCTGCCCATGGGCGTCATCGTGGAGGACTACACCGATATGCCCGCCGGTACCTATGAAGACACCGTCACCTTCACCGTAAAGGTGGTGGACGCGGCCAAGACGATCTCCATCAAGCTGGGCTTCGATGGTGAGACGACCTTCTGCTTTGCCGATGGTGAGACCTGGCAGGAAGCCATTACCAACCACAGCGAAAACAGCGGCTGGTCGTGTAGCCTCGATTTCCCCACGCGGGTGTACTATATGAATGTGTACGAACTGGCCAAAAGGGATGGAGAATATACCTATAAAGGGGTAAATCCCGGAGACGCGGTGGACGGTGAAGCCGAGTACAGGCTTTCCGACCACAACCAAGGCAGTTAACCCCGGCGATAACCGTTCGTAGGGGCCGCCGCCCCCGGCGGCCCGAACCCAGGGTAACGAAAACCCCAAGGCCCGGCTGCACGGAAAACGGCATCGTTCCCCACCGTAGGGGCGCTTCACGAAGCGCCCGAACCCCGGTAACGACAACCGCCGAGGCCGATTGAATGCCACACAGCATCCGCAACCGCCCCCGCCTTCCCCCAGGGGGGAAGGTGCCCCAGTTCTCAAACTGGGGCGGATGAGGGGGCGACAAGCAGCAACTTTCGGCACCTGGGCGGACGTCGCCCCCTCATCCGTCACGGCCTTTACAGGCCGCGCCACCTTCCCCCCGAGGGGAAGGCCAATACCCCCGCAAACTCTTTTCCGCCGCCATCCGCGGCGTATCCCAATTACGACAGGAGGAAACTACATGAAGCAAACGATGCGAAAACACCTGAGCGTTCTGCTGGCGCTGGTGATGGTGCTGACCCTGCTCCCCGCCGTCACCGTTACGGCCTGGGCAGGTGGCCCCACAGGCGACACCACAGGCAGCCTCGCAGGGAATGTGGCGATCAACAACACCACCCCCACCGACACAACCCCTACCGACGTTCCCGCCACCTCCGATTTGGAGACCCCTCTGACCCTTGAGGCCAAAACGGACGGCACCATC
>JAFSMA010000121.1 GCA_017448145.1 Oscillospiraceae bacterium
CCGGATGCGGCCGAGGCGCACCGCGTCGAAGTAGGCGGCAAAGTAGTAGACCACCTGCGGGACGAGGCGGCCGATGTTGATGGAGTTGGCGGAGGACAGATGGGCTCCGCCCAAATCCCTGCCGGCGCAGGCGGCAAACACGTGCTTCACCCCGGTCTGGGCGTCGTCGAAGTTGCCCCGCACGGCGCACACCTTCACGTTGCCTCCCGCCTGGGTAGTCATCTGTAACTGCTGCACGGCGCTGACGCCGCCGTAGGGGTAGAACACCACTATGCGGGTGCCGGGTACGTCGTGGAAGCCCTCCAACGCCGCCTTGCCGGTGTCGCCGCTGGTGGCGGTGAGAATCACCACGTCGCCGTCCTGATGCTGCACCTTTTGGGCCTCCGTCACCAGATGGGGCAGCACGCTGAGGGCCACGTCCTTAAAGGCGCTGGTGGGGCCCCGGAACAGCTCCAGCACGTAGCGGTCCCCCACCTGTACCAGGGGGGTCAGCTCCTCAGACTCAAACTTGCCGGCGTAGCTGCGGCGGATGAGCCCCGCCATGTCCGGGAAGTCCGGCAGCATGGCGTGGAGAATTTTGGCAGACATGGTCTGGGCGTCGCAGGCGATAATCTCCCGCCAGTCCACGTCCAGATGGGCCACGTCGCCGATATAGAGCCCGCCGTCGGGGGCGATGCCCTGCAACACCGCCTGGGAGGGCAGGGCTGTCAAATTGCGGTTGCGCGTGCTGTGATATTTCATGGAAAACCTCCAATGTTTTTCTCTTGCATTTTCAATATGGATATGATACACTGTCCCCGATAAAAAAGCAAGTGTTTTTCCTATAAAAACAAAATCCAAATTTCTGTCGCCGGGAGACAGGATGCGAGAGGCCCGGACGGCAGGGGAAAGAAGGGTTTTCCGTGCGAAAAGTGTTGAAATTCGGCGGCTCCAGCATGGCGGACGCCACGCAGTTCGCCAAGGTGAAGTCCATTGTACAGTCCGACCCGGGCCGCACCTGCGTGGTGGTCAGCGCGGCGGGCAAGCGCAACAAGGACGACCATAAGATCACCGATTTATTATATCTCTGCCACGCCCACGTGAAGTACGGCGTCAGCTGCGAGGGCATCTTCGGCATGATCCGTGACCGGTACATCACCATCCGGGACGAGCTGGGCCTGGCCACACCGCTGGAGCCGGCGTTTGACGCGCTGTGGGACAAGCTGAACGGCGGCATCTCCCAGGACGAGCTGGTGTCCCGGGGCGAGTATTTCGCCGCCAGGCTGATGGCGGACTACCTGGGCTACGACTTTGTGGACAGCGCCCTGTGGCTCCACTTCCACCTGGACGGCACCGTGGACACGGAGCAGTCCTACGCCGCGTTGCAGCGGTACGCCGAGGGCCGCAAGGTGGTGATCCCCGGCTTCTACGGCGTCATGCCCGACGGCAGCATCAAGACCTTCACCCGTGGCGGCAGCGACATCACCGGCGCCCTGGCGGCGGCGGCCCTGGACGCCGACGTGTATGAGAACTGGACGGATGTCAGCGGCTTTTTGATGGCCGACCCCAAGATTGTGCCCAACCCTGAGCCCATCGAGCATATCACCTACGCCGAGCTGCGGGAGCTGAGCTACATCGGCGCCCAGGTGCTCCACGAGGGCACCATCTTCCCTGTGCGGGAGAAGAACATCCCCCTGAATATCCGCAACACCAACCAGCCCGACCACCCCGGCACCATGATCCGGGAGTCCTTCGAGGATATGCCCGAGGCGGGGGATCGGTTCATCACCGGCATCGCCGGCCGGCGGAACTTCACCGTCATCACCATCACCAAAAACGGCATGTCCAACGAGGTGGGCACGCTGCGGCGGATCCTGGAGCTGATGGAGAAGTACAACCAGAACGTGGAGTACATCCCCTCCGGTATCGACTGCGTCAGCGTGGTGGTGGCCGCCGACCGGGTCTCCCCCTGCCTGTACGCCCTGCTGGGCGACCTGCAAAAGGAGCTGAAGCCCGACAACATCCACGTCACCGAGAATATGGCGGTGGTGGCGGCGGTGGGCCGCAAGATGGTGTTCAAGCCCGGCATCTCCGGCAAGATTTTTGCCGCCCTGGGCGAGAACCACATCAACATCCGCATGATTACCCAGGGCCCCGAGGAGCTGAACATCATTGTGGGTGTGGACAACAAGGATTTTGAAAACGCCATTCGCGTGCTGTATAACAGCTTTGTGAAATAGGAGGATTAGGCGATGAAACAGTATAAAGTAGCGATTTTGGGCGCCACGGGCGCTGTGGGCCGTGAGATGATGAAGATTCTGGCGGAGCGGGATTTCCCCGTGGGGGAGCTGCACCTGCTGGCCTCGGAGCGGTCCGTGGGCCAGGAGCTGGACTTCCGGGGCAAAAAGATCGCCGTGGAGCTGGCCTGCGACGAGGCCTTTGAAGGTATGGACATCGTGCTGGGCGCGGCGGAGAACGACATCGCGCAGCGTTTCGCCCCCGCCATCGTCAAGGCCGGCGCCGTGTTTGTGGACAATTCCAGCGCCTTCCGCATGGACCCCAACGTGCCCCTGGTGGTGCCGGAGATCAACCCCGAGGACGTGAAGTGGCACAAGGGCATCATCGCCAACCCCAACTGCACCACCATCGTCTCCCTGGTGGCCATCAACGCACTGAACCAGGACAGCCCCATTGAGACCATCGTGGCCAGCAGCTATCAGGCCACCTCCGGCGCCGGTGCCGGCGGCCCCAAGGAGCTGATGGCGGAGGTGGAGGCCCTCCGGGAGGGCAAGACCTACGAGCCCAAGGTGTTCCAGTATCAGATCGCCTACAACGTCATCCCCCAGATCGGCGGCGAGGCCTTCGAGGGCTACACCTCCGAGGAGATGAAGATGCAGAACGAGGGCCGCAAGATCAT
This sequence comes from Oscillospiraceae bacterium, assembly GCA_017448145.1. Taxonomy (GTDB): domain Bacteria; phylum Bacillota; class Clostridia; order Oscillospirales; family Oscillospiraceae; genus Vescimonas. Next base: position 2,897 of record JAFSMA010000121.1, read on the forward strand.
GCACCTGCCCGAGCTGCGGGTGAGCTGCACCTGCGTCCGGGTGCCGGTGGTCCGCAGCCACAGCGTCAGCATCGTGGTGCGCACCAAGGAGAAAATCTCCGTGGAGCGGGCCAAGGAGTTAATTGCCAACGCCCCCGGCTGCCGTCTGGTGGACGACCTGAAAAACCGCCGCTACCCCATGCCCCTGGAGACCTCCGATCAGGACATCGTGTTCGTGGGCCGCATCCGGGACGACCTGACCTCCGACAACGGCCTCAACATCTGGTGCTGCGGCGATCAGGTCCGCAAGGGCGCCGCCACCAACGCCGTGCAGATCGCCGAGCTGGTCATCAAGACGCTGTGAATGTGACGCAACTGTAAATTTATTCCCCAAGGGGCGGCCTGCGGGCCGCCCTTTTCTTTACAAAATAAGGTTTTTGGGGTATACTGGGCTGACGTAATGATTCCCAAAGCAAAGGAGATTGCCCATGAGACGAGTGATACGGCTGCTGGCGCTGGGCCTGGCCCTGGTGCTGGCGCTGACGGCCTGCGGCGCCGGAGAGACCGCGCCGGGCCTTACGCTGCGCATTGCCATGGCCGACAGCCCCGCCACGCTGGACCCGGCTCTGGTGTCCACCGACACGGAGAAGACCCTGGCAGGCCACCTGTTTGAAAATCTGATGAAGCTGACCCCCGAGGGCGTGATGCCCGCCATGTGCCGCAGCTATGAGGTGACGGACAATCTGGACGGCACCGAGACCTACACCTTCGCGCTGCGGGAGGGTGTGGCCTGGTCGGACGGGCGGGCCGTCACCGCCGGCGACTTTGTTTTCGCCTGGCAGCGGCTGGTGGATCCGGAGACCGCCTCCCCCAACGCCGCGCTGCTGGACATGGTGGCGGGCTACGAGGAGGCTCGCGCCGGCGATGTCCACGCCCTGCAGGTGGAGGCCCTCGACGAGCATACCCTTGTGGTGGCCCTTAACTGCCACTGCCCCTACTTCCTCTCCACCGTCTGCACCGCTGCGGCCACCTGCCCGGTACGGGCCGACGTGGTGGGTCAGCCGGGCTGGGATATGAACCTGGCTGCCATTACCACCAACGGCCCCTACGTCCTGTCCCGCCGCACGGCGGACGGCGTGGCGCTGACGGCGGCGGAGGGCTACTATGACGCCGGCCGCCTGGGCGTGACCACCTTGCAGTTCACCTACAATGTGGACACCGCCACCGCCATGGCCCAATACGATGCCGGGGAGCTGGACGTGGTGATGGATGCCACCGGCGAGGACGGCGCCGTGCTGTCCTACCTGCCCCAGACCACCGTGCTGCTGGCCAACCAGATGGCGGGCTCCCTCCGCAGCGAGGCGCTGCGCCAGGCCCTCAGCGCCGTCATTGATCGCAACGCCCTGGCTGCCCTGGCAGGGGAGGGGTGCGTGGCGGTGGGCGGCATCGTGCCCCGGGGCACCGTGGCCACCCAGGGCGGCGCCTTCCGGGATCTGTCCACCGACCCCATTGACAACACCCCCGAGAACTATGAGACCATCGCCTCTGCCGCCGCCGCTGCCCTGGCCCAGAGCGGCGCTCTGTCCACCATCTCCGAGACGGAGAACGGTATGATTTCTCTGGTGTATGAGTCGGGCAACGAGGAGGTGGCCAAGGCGCTGCAACAGGTGTGGAAGGACAAGCTGGGCGTGCGGGTGCTGCTGCGGGGCATGGACAGCGAAAGCCTGGCCGCCGCCCTGACCCGGGGCGAGTTCGCCCTGGCCCTCACCGACCTGACCTCCGACCGCAACGACGCCCTGGGCTTCCTGGGCCGGTTTTCCACCGGTGCTGAGGGCAACTTCGGCAGCTACCACTCCAGTGCCTACGACCTGCTGATGCGCTGCGCCGCCGCGGCCAAAAGCGCCGAGGCCCGTGACGCCTACCTGGTGGACGCCGAAGAGCTGCTCATCGACAGCGGCTATGTGATGCCCCTCTACGGCACCACCCACTACTGGCTGGTGCGGCCCAATCTGACAGGCGCGCTGGATAACGGCCAGGACACCCACTATTTCACCTACGTCCGGGAGATTCCGGCGGCGTAATCTAATGCAAAGAAAAAAGGAACGGCCTTTGCCGACTGCGCTAAAGGGCAGTCGGCAACGAAATCCACCCTTTCGGGTGGGTGAAATCGCCTTCGGCGGTGAAATTGCCCCACGGGCAGTGAATTCCGCCTCGACGGCAGGTGGGTGGATTTCATTTCACCGGACTCGTCAGCGTTCGATTTCACCAAAGGCGTAAGTCTTTGCCTTCACCTTTTGCCGCAAGGCAAAAGATTTCACTTTTGGAATTTGCAGTACAAATTCCCTGTTTGCGGCGTTTCGTGACAAAAATACCGGCTGAGACAAGAATTTCGTTTCTTATCTCAGCCGGCTTTATTTTCCTGGGCTCCAGAGCACCGTTCCTTTTATCTATACAGGCGCAATGAAAATTCTGCAAGTACCCGTCAAAGCCGCCTGCCGCTCTCCGTCACCAGGGCTCTGGCTTTGGCAAGGCGCAGGTCGTGGCGCAGCCGCACCGGGGGCAGCTGGGCCCGGATGGTCTCTTTGGGGATCTGATACTGGGCGGCGAGGGCGTCGTACTGCTCCGCCAGCTCCGCCTCCGTCACGTCCAGGTTTTCCCGCCGGGCAATCTCCGTCATAGCCAGCTCGTACCGGGCGGCGTTCTCCGCCTGGGAGCGGGAGTGGCTTCGCAGGTCGTCCATGGTGAGGCCCGAGGCGTCCAGATAGTCCTGCAACGCCATGCCCTGGGCGGCCATGTGGTTTTTCAGCTCCTGCAGCAGCCCGTCCAGCTGGTTTTCAATCATGGCAGGGGGCAGGGCCGCCGTCATGTTGTCGATGACCTGCTGCACCAGGGCGTCGGCCCACTCGCTCTCCCGCTGGGCTGCCCGGCGGGCCAGGGCGTCCTCCATAATGTGGCGGCGCAAGGCGGAGGCGTCGGTAAAGTCAAGGGCCTGCGCCAGGGCATCATCCAGCTCCGGCGCGCTGCGGCGGGTGATGGCGTGGCACTTCACCTGGAACACCGCGTCTTTGCCTGCCAGCTCCGCCGTGTACTCCGTGGGGAACGTTACCTTCACGTCCCGCTCTTCCCCCACGATCATGCCCGCCACCTGCTCCTCAAACCCGGGGATGAACATGCCGCTGCCCAGCAGCAGGGGATACTGCTCCCCCTTGCCGCCGGGGAAGGCCACGCCGTCCAAAAACCCCTCAAAGTCGATGGTCACCTCGTCGCCCATGGCGGCCCTGTCCGGGTGCTCCTCCACCAGGTTGTCCTGCAAAAAGTCCCGGATGGCCTGCTCCGTGTCCTCGGCGGACAGCTCCACCGCGCCGTAGGGGGCGGCCAGGCCCTTGTACTGCCCCAGCGTTACCTCCGGGTACAGGTCGATGAGGGCGGTGAAGGAGAAGCCGTCGCTGTCGATGGCGTCCACGTGGAGGGTGGGGGTGCCGGCCAGCTGGATGTCCTCCGCGGCGATGGCGTCCACCAGCGCCTGGGGGTACACGGCGTTCACCGCCTCCTGGTACAGGAAGTCGCCGCCGTAGGCGGCCTCCAGCTTCTGCCTTGTCACCTCACCGTCCACCGGGAACAGGGTCTTTACGCCCTCATAGGCGTCCATCAGGGCCTTTTGCCACACGTCCTTTTCCACCTGAATGGTCAGCTTCACCTGGCGCTGCCGGGCCAGATCCTCGCGGTGCAATACGGTCATAGGGGAATGCCTCCTCGTCAAAAATCGTACCCCCAGTATACGGGATTTCGCGGCAGGTGGCAAGGGGCAGTTGTAAATAAAATGTGACATTTGCCACAAATGGGTAGGCAAGGTGGGCAGGGCGTGGTAAAATAATGAATACCGAAAAAAGAAAGGGTGACATCCATGGAGCAGTTTCCTCTGTTTCGCAACATTACGGCGGAGCAGTGGCAGGACATGCAGCGGTGCTTCGGCGTGGTGGAGCGCAGCTACCGCCCTGACGACGTGATTTACGACTTCGGTGACGGCGGCAACAGGATCGGCATTGTGCTGTCCGGGTCGGCGATGGTGGAGCGCATCGACGCCCAGGGCAACCGGGCCATTTTGGAGCATCTCACCCCCGGCGGCGTGTTCGGCGAAATGCTGATGTTCGCCAACGTCCACGGCGACAGCATCCGTGTGCTGTGCGAGCAGCCGGGGCGGGTGTGCTTTATGCCCTACCAGGCCCTGACCAAGCGGTGCGAAAACGCCTGCGACCACCACAGCCGCCTGGTGGAGAATATGTTCACCCTGGTGGCGGACAAGGCCACCATGCTCTCCGAGCGGGTGGAGGTGCTGTCCCGCCGCAGCATCCGGGACAAGCTGCTGTGCTACTTTGCCATGCAGTCCGCCAAGGGGCGCGGCGCCGCGTTCACCCTGCCCTTCACCCTCAGCGCCCTGGCCGACTACATCTCTGCCGACCGCAGCGCCATGATGCGGGAGCTGAAAAAGATGCGTGCCGAGGGCATCGTGGAGGTGAAGGGGCGGCAGGTGCGGCTGACGGCGTAAATTTGCCGCGGCGGGGCATCGCCATGGATTGACGATTTCACCCACTGTGTGGTACAATATATCATTGGAACAACCCAACTCAGATATTCCGCGTAAGAATAACTATTGTGGAAAGAGGGATTACTTATGTATCGTATCGTGACGAAGGAAGCGCTGAAGCCCACGGTCATCCTCTACGAGATCGAGGCCCCCATGGTGGCAAAGAAGGCCCAGCCCGGCCAGTTCATCATCCTCCGGGTGGATGAAAACGGCGAGCGGGTGCCCATCACCATCCATGACTTCGACCGGGAGAAGGGCACTGTCACCATCATCGTGCAGACGGTGGGCGCCACTACCGAGAAGCTGAGCCACAAGCAGCAGGGCGATTTCCTGCAGGACTTCGTAGGCCCCCTGGGCAAGCCCACCGAGACGGAAGGCCGCAAGAAGGTCTGCGTGGTGGGCGGCGGCGTAGGCTGCGCCATTGCCTACCCGGTGCTGAAAAAGTTCCACGATGACGGCGCCGAGGTCCACGCGGTGGTGGGCTTCAAGAATAAGGACGTGGTCATCCTGGAGGACAAGTTCAAGGCCGTGTCCTCCGTGCTGAAGGTATGTACCGACGACGGCAGCTACGGCCAGAAGGGCCTGGTCACCGACGCGCTGAAGGAGCTGCTGGACGCGGGCAACGTGTATGACGAGATCTTCGCCATCGGCCCCATGATCATGATGAAGTTCGTGTCCAAGACCACCGAGCCCTACGGCATCCCCACCACCGTGTCCATGTCCCCCATTATGATCGACGGCACCGGCATGTGCGGCGGCTGCCGCCTGACCGTGGGCGGTGAGACCAAGTTCGCCTGCGTGGACGGCCCTGACTTCGACGGCCACCAGGTGGACTGGGACCTGGCGGTGAAGCGCAACCAGATGTACCGGGAGTTTGAGATGCATAAGCATGACGAGGTTTGCAATCTGTATAAGCAGGAGGTAAAGTGACATGCCGAATATGAGCCTTAAAAAGAACGAAATGCCCTCCCAGGACCCCAATATCCGCAACAAAAACTTCCTGGAAGTGGCCTTGGGCTACACCGAGGCCCAGGCCCTGGACGAGGCCCAGCGGTGCCTGAACTGCAAGGCCCATCCCTGCGTGGACGGCTGCCCCGTCAACGTGCGCATCCCCGAGTTTATCCAGAAGATCGTGGCCCACGATTTTGAGGGTGCCTACCAGGTCATCCGTCAGACCAGCTCCCTGCCCGCTGTGTGCGGCCGCGTATGTCCCCAGGAGAGCCAGTGCGAGATGCACTGCGTCCGGGGCAAGAAGGGCGAGCCCGTAGGCATCGGCCGCCTGGAGCGTTTCGTGGCCGACTGGCACAACGCCCACACCTGTGAGGTGCCCCCCCGTCCCACCCCCAACGGCCACAAGGTGGCCATCATCGGCTCCGGCCCCGCCGGCCTCACCTGCGCCGGCGACCTGGCCAAGCTGGGCTATGAGGTCACTGTGTTTGAGGCCCTTCACCTGGCCGGCGGCGTGCTGGTGTACGGCATCCCCGAGTTCCGTCTGCCCAAGAGCATCGTGCAGAAGGAAGTGGACGGCCTGAAGGATATGGGCGTCAAGGTGGAGACCAACATGGTCATCGGCCGGGTGGTGTCCATCGACGAGCTGATGGAGCAGTACGGCTTCGAGGCCGTGTTCATCGGCTCCGGCGCGGGGCTGCCCATGTTCATGCACATCCCCGGCGAGAATCTCAAGGGCGTGTACAGCGCCAACGAGTTCCTCACCCGCATCAATCTGATGAAGGCCTATCGCGCCGACTCCGACACCCCCATCATGGATCTCAAGGGCAAGAAGGTGGCCGTTGTCGGCGGCGGCAACGTGGCTATGGACGCCGCCCGCTGCTCCAAGCGCCTGGGCGCCGACGTGTACGTGGTGTATCGCCGCGGCATGGAGGAGCTGCCCGCCCGTAAGGAAGAGGTGGAGCACGCCATCGAGGAGGGCATCATCTTCAAGACCCTGAATAACCCCGTGCAGATCAACGGCGACGCCGAGGACTGCGTCAAGTCCATGACCTGCATCGAGATGGAGTTGGGCGAGCCCGACGCCTCCGGCCGCCGCAGCCCTGTGGCCAAGGCCGGTTCCGAGTTCGACCTGCCGGTGGACGCCGTCATCATGTCCCTGGGCACCAGCCCCAACCCGCTGATCAAGAGCACCACCCAGGGCCTGGAGGTCAACCGCAAGGGCGGCATCATCGTCAATGAGGATGGCCTCACCTCCCGCACCGGTGTGTATGCCGGCGGCGACGCCGTTACCGGCGCTGCCACGGTGATCCTGGCCATGGGCGCCGGCAAGCTGGGCGCCAAGTCCATCCACGAGTATTTGAGCAATAAGTAACGGAATAGATACATAGTAACAGCGCCCCTGCCTTCGCCGAAGGCAGGGGCGCTGTGCCGTCTTGCGGGACGCGCGGAGGATGGGTATAGGGATAGTGAAAAAACGGTTGTAAAATACACATAATTATGCTATGATTATGTGCAGAAAGGAAGTGCATATTATGCCGCAGATTCGCCCCATCACGGATTTACGCAATACAACGGAGATTTCCAACCTGTGCCACGCCAAAAAGGAGCCTATTTTCATCACCAAAAACGGTTACGGCGACATGGTGGTCATGAGCATGGACACCTATGACGAGCTGCTGGAGCTGGCCATGAGCGACGCCGCCATTGCGGAGGCGGAGGCGGAGCTGGCGAGAGACGGTGTGACGTATGACGCCCGGGAGCAGTTGGCGGCGCTGCGGAGGAAGCACTTTGGATAAGTACACGGTGCATTTAACACCCCGTTCTAAAACGCCTCGCCCCTCCGTAGGGCGGCACCTGTGTGTCTCACCATTGCTCGGGCGGAGTGCCGGCCCGACGGCTTTCATCATCCTCCGCCTTCTGACGCAGCTTCTCGCAGGCCTGCTGGGCGGCGACAATGATGGCGCTGGCCTCTTCCAGCAGCGCTGTGGCCCGCTCACACTCCCGGAGCATGTGCAGATACATTGCCCGATAATACATAAATAACTCTCCATTCATGAGTCAAAGTGAAGTCATTTCCGCCAAAGAGCATATCACGACGGTACAATTTTGTCAATAATACGTCGTGGAGGTGTCACAATGGCGGATTCGTTAAGTCACTTTACGCTGCGCGTCTCCCAGGAGCTGCTGGACAAGCTGGGCTATGTGGCCGCCTATGAGGGCCGCACCAAGAATAAAGAGCTGGAGCAGCTGATACGCAAGCATATCCGGCAGTTTGAGGCCGAGCACGGAAAAATCGACCTGGCCTCCCATGAATAACCAACGGCCACCCGATTTCGGGTGGCCGTAGCTTTGTGTTTGATACAATTAAAAATCAACGTTACCGTTGATCACGTGCAAATCATAGGGCTCAAACACCACGTGGCGGTAGCCCTCCACGTCCATCTTTACGCCGGTCCAGTCGCTGTGGATGTCGCCGTTCTGCTTGATGAGGATGTCATAGAGGATGTCGTAGGTCACGCCGTTTTCGTCTGTCTCCACGATGGTGGAGTAGGGCAGCGTCTTGTGGTAGGTCATGTGGAGGCCCTTGTACTGGAAGTGGAAGCCGTTGCGCATGCGGCAGCCGTCCAGCCCCTTGTAGGTGAACAGGCGGCGCAAATCCTGGAGGATTTTGTCGTTTTCCTCCTCATACAGGTTTTCCGGCGTGGTGGCGGTGTAGTCGTAGCGGAACTGGATGGGGATGCCGTAGGGCAAAAACCGCTCCACGTAGTCCACCAGCTTGTGAGCCGGGTAATTGCGGTACAGCACGCAGTTGATGCGCGTGGGGCAGGCGATGCGGCCCAGCAGCTCATCCGGGCCCTCCTCCACGTACTTTTGCAGATGGCGGGAGATGTTCATGCAGGTGATTTTGTCCCGGTTCCGCTCCGTGAAGGCAATCATCTCCTCCGGCGAGGTGTGCTGCTGCACGGGGAAGGTGGTGTTGATGTACACCTTGTGGGTGGCGGGGATGGCGTCCAGCATCTGTTGCAGGGCGTCCAGGTTCGCCAGGGGCTCGCCGCCGGTGAACACGAAGTCGCACCGAGGGGTGATGGCGTCCATGGTGCGGATGCTGTCGATGATTTTCGCCAGGCTGAAGCCGGAGCAGTCGGCGTATTCCTGCTTATTGATGCAGAAAGGGCAGTGGTTCTGGCAGTCGTAGGGCACGAATACCGTCACCGTGGCGCCGCCCTCTCTGGTCTTGTAGGGGTGGTGATCCATGTTGATGATTCCTCACTTATCAATGTTCCAACGGATATTTTACCCTCCGCTGTAAGAAAAAGCAAGGCAAATCCACAAAAATGGGTCGTTTACTTATTCACAATGTCAGTATGGGAAATGCTCATCCCGCAGCTCGGCCCGGATCTGGGCCAGGGCGTCGTCCTCGCCCCTGTCTTTCAGCAAAAGCAGCCACCGATCCAGCAGTTCGCTGGTGTCGGGGTGGATGAGGATGCTGCCCTTGCTGCGCTGGTAGTAGTCGTAGGGGGAGGCGGCGGTGTACTTGTCCCCCTGGTAGACCCGGCAGGCGGCGATGCGGTCGCACACCATCTCCGCCACGTATTTTTTGGGCATCTTGTTGCCGCCGGTATACACATGGCCGTCCACGGGGTCGATGCAGTAGTCGATCCAGTATTCGTAGTGGTGGCGGTTGCGGCCCTTGTGGTGGAGCCAGGCCAGGCTGACGCCGGTGGCGATGCGCTCGGCGTCGTTGGGGCTGCGGTAGCCCTGGTAGTATTTCACGCCCCGAAAGAACTCATAGGGGCTGTATTTGGACAGGTCGTGGGTCAGCCCCTGCCAGTAGAGCCCCAGCCGGAAGCAGTATTTCCGCACCAGGCGGCGGTGCCGGTTCACGGTGTGCAAATGGTCAAAAAAGTGCATGGCGCAGCCTCCCATGACGGATATTTTCCGAAAAATCTCTTATAGTATAGCATAGAAAAAAGCGGCGTGCAACGCACATCCTTGCGCCTGCAAAAAACGGCAACGCCGTTATGGCATAAGCAGAAAAAAGCGGCGTGCAACGCACACCGCTTTTCCCGGAGCTACGATTCGGTTGTCTTACAGACCCTTCTCGTAGGACTCGATCATCTTCTTGACCATCTGGCCGCCGACGCTGCCGGCCTCGCGGGAGGTCAGGTCGCCGTTGTAGCCGTCCTTCAGGTTCACGCCCATGTCGCGGGCAGCCTCCATCTTGAAGCGGTCCATGGCCGCGCGGGCCTCAGGGACGTTCAGCTTATTGGTATTCTTAGCAGACATTGTTGGTTTCTCCTTTCCAATTCGTTGCGCGATTCGCTTGTTGGGTTATCGCAAGCCTATTTTGCGCCGCCCCGGCGGAGATATACCTGCCCCGGCGCTGGTAATGATTTCCCTCTGCATTTGTGAAATAATCGGGAATTATGGGCCTTTGGCCTTGTGGCAGGCATGAATTTTTGGTATACTATATACTGCTTTATTATGGCGCAGCCGCCGCGAAAGGCGGCAGGGAGGAGGCACAATGGAATACGTCATCACTTTTTTGGAGGGCGTGGTGTCCTTTATCTCCCCCTGCATGCTGCCGCTGCTGCCGCTGTACGTCAGCTATTTCGCCGCCGGGGAGAAGCGGGGCACGCTGCTGCGGGCCGCCTGCTTTGTGGCGGGGTTCACGGTGGTGTTCACGGTGCTGGGGGTGTTCGCCGGCACGGTGGGTGCCGCCCTGGCCCGCTACCGGCGGGTTTTGAACATCGTCTGCGGCCTCATCGTGGCCCTGCTGGGCCTGGGGTATCTGGAGGTCATTCCCCTGCCCATGTTCAAGGGGATGGCCGCCGGGCGGAGGATGGAGAGCGGCGCCGCCGCCTTTTTGTTCGGCGTGGTGTACTCCGTCAGCCTGACGCCCTGCGTGGGGGCGTTTTTAGGCTCGGCGCTGATGCTGGCCTCCACTTCCGGCGGCGCCGTCAAGGGCGGCGTGCTGCTGGTGGTGTACTCCCTGGGCCTGGGGGTGCCCTTTTTGCTGTCGGCGGCGCTGCTGCAACAGCTTAAAGGCGCTTTCAACTGGGTCAAGGCCCATTATCGCATCATCAATACCGTCTGCGGCATGGGGCTCATGGTGCTGGGTGTGCTGATGGCCACCGGGGTGCTCCACCGGCTGCTGACGGCTCTGATATAATGGAGGTTTTTGCATGAAAAAGACAATCGGCATCGCCCTGGCACTGGTGGCCGTGCTGGCCCTGGCCTTCGTGGGCTATCGGTATCTGTCCACCCACCGGGGCGGGGTCATCTCCAGCCCCGACGGCGTGCAGGAGATCGTGCCCATGACGGACGCGGCAGAGACTGCCCCGGACACCACCCCGGCGGAGCAGGAGGTCTACCCCGCCCCGGATTTCACCGTCTACACCCTCACCGGCGAGGCGGCACGGCTGTCGGACTTTGCCGGCAAGCCGGTGGTCGTCAACTTCTGGGCCACCTGGTGCCCGCCCTGCCGCCAGGAGCTGCCCGGCTTTGAAAACGCCTGGCAGCAGTATGGCGACGACGTGGTATTCTTAATGGTGGAGTGCGGCGGCGAAGCGGTGGACGAGGTGGAGAGCTTCGTGGCCGAGGGCGGCTACACCTTCCCCGTTTACGTGGACAGCGACGGCAGCGGCGCCGCGGCCTACGGCATCAACGCCATCCCCGTCACCGCCCTGGTGGACGCGGAGGGCAATCTGTTCGCCTATCAGGTGGGCGCGGTGGAGGAGGACTCCCTGCGCGGCGCCATTGACATGCTGCTCAATTCATAAGGAGGATTCTATCATGGGAGTGTTAACCAATCTGTCGCCCAAGGCGGTATTTACCTATTTTGAGGCCCTGTGTGCCGTGCCCCACGGCAGCGGCAACACCAAGGCCATCAGCGACCTGTGCGTAGCTTTTGCCCGTGACCTGGGCCTGCGGTACCGCCAGGACGGGCTGAACAACGTCATTATCTGGAAGGACGCCTCCCCCGGCTATGAAAATGCCCCGGTGGTGATGCTCCAGGGCCACATGGACATGGTGTGCGCCAAGGCGCCCCACTGCCAGAAGGACATGGCCCGTGAGGGCCTGGACGTCCGCACCGACGGGGAATGGGTCTGGGCCGACGGCACCACCCTGGGGGGCGATGACGGCATCGCCGTGGCTATGATCCTGGCCATTCTGGCGGACGACACCCTGGCCCACGGCCCCATTGAGGCGGTGTTCACCGTGGACGAGGAGACGGGCATGTACGGCGCCGCCGGCCTGGACTGCACCGACTTGAAGGCGGAAATGCTGCTGAATCTGGACAGCGAGGCCGAGGGCGTGTTCACTGTGGGCTGCGCCGGCGGTATGCGGGCGGATTGCCGCATAGACGCCGCTGCCACCGACGCCGAGGGCGACGCCTTTGTCCTCACCCTCTCCGGCCTCACCGGCGGCCACTCCGGCACGGAGATCGACAAGGGCCGCCTCAGCGCCAACGAGGGCATCCTCCGGGTGCTGTGCGCCGGGGCGGAGCAGTTCCCCGGCTTGCGCCTGGCCGCCATGGAGGGCGGCAAGGTGGACAACGCCATCTGCCTCCAGGCCGCCGCCACCGTAGTGGTGCCCCACAGCGCCGCTGCCGACTTCCCCCGCTTCGTGGCCGCCTGGCAGGACACGCTGCAAAACGAGTTCGCCGTCACCGAACCCACCCTGTCCCTGACCTGCGCCGCCGCAACCGCGGATAAGGCGCTGACGGCGGCGGACACGCTGCGGATCCTCCGCTGCTTCTTCGCCCTGCCCCAGGGCGTACAAGCCATGAGCCGGGACGTGCCCGGCCTGGTGCAGACCTCCCTGAACATGGGCGTGCTGCGGCTGGATGAGCAGGGGGCGGAGGCCAGCTTCTCCATCCGCTCCGGCGTGGAGAGCCAGAAGCAGTGGCTGCTGCGCAAGCTCACCGCCATTCTCGCCCTCTCCGGCGGCACCGTCACCACCCACGGCGACTATCCCGGCTGGCAGTTCCGCCGCCAAAGCCCCCTGCGTGACGCCCTCACCGCCGCCTACCGGCAGCAGACGGGCCGGGAGCCCGTCATCGAGACCATCCACGCCGGGTTGGAGTGCGGCCTCTTCATCGGCAAAATGCCCCAACTGGACGCCGTATCCATCGGCCCTGACCTTCGTGACATCCACACCTGCCAGGAGCGGTTGGGAGTGGCCTCCGTGGCGCGGCTCTACGACCTGGTGTGCCGGACGCTGGAACTGCTGAAATAACGGATTTCGCTCTTGTTTTTCCAAAGGAATGCGTGTATAATAAACTGTCACATTGCGAAAAGACAGTTTTCCCCCATCTCCACGGAGAAAGGAAGTTGACTATGATAAAGGTTCCCACCGAGCGCGGCGAGATCACCATTTCCAACGCCGTTCTCACCACCATCACCGGCGCCGCTGCCACCAACTGCTTCGGCGTCAAGGGCATGGCCTATCGCAGCGTGTCCGACGGTCTGGTGCATCTGTTGCAGCCCCAGAGCATGAGCAAGGGCGTCAAGGTCTTTTATAACGACGACAACACCGTCACCATTGAGCTCCACATTGTGGTGGAGAACGGTGTCAATATCACCACCGTCTGCCGGTCCATTATGAAAGAGGTCAAGTACATGGTCTCTCAGAACACCGGCGTGGAGGTACGGGACGTAAACGTCTGCGTGGACTCCGTCAATATCGGCTAACAGGAGGAACGCAGCGTCATGATTGAAACCGTAAACGGCAGTACCTTCAAGCAGATGGTGCTGTTCGGCGCGGCGTGCATCGCCGCCCAGAAGCAGGAGATCAACGATCTCAACGTATTCCCTGTGCCCGATGGCGACACCGGCACCAACATGAGCCTCACCATTTCCACCGCCGTGGACGAGCTGAAAAAGCACGACCCCGCCACCGTGGACGAGGCCGCCAAGATCACCGCCAGCGGCCTGCTGCGGGGCGCCCGGGGCAACTCCGGCGTCATCCTGTCCCTGCTGTTCCGGGGCATGAGCAAGGTGATGAAGGGTCTCCGGAGCGCCGACGGCAAGCAGCTTGCCGCCGCCATGAGCGAGGGTGTCACCACCGCCTACGGCGCGGTGATGAAGCCTGCCGAGGGCACGGTGCTCACCGTGTCCCGCCTGGCCGCCGCCCGTGCCGTGGAGGCCGCCACCGAGCACAACGACCCCATCTACGTGCTGGAGCAGGCCATTCGGGCCGGCGAGACCACCCTGGCCGAGACCATCGAGATGAACCCGGTGCTGAAAAAGGCCGGCGTGGTAGACGCCGGCGGCAAGGGCTATCTGGTGATTTTAGAGGGTATGCTGCGGTGCCTCAAGGGCGAGCCCATGCCGGAGCTGAACGGCTCCGAGAGCCGCACCCGGGCCGACTTTGACGCCCTCAGCCAGGAGGACATCACCTTCACCTTCGACACGGTGTTCATCGTCCGCAAAACGAAGGGCCCTGTGGATCTCCAGCCCCTGCGGCTGTATCTCACCTCCATCGGTGACAGCCTGGTCATCGGCGAGGACGACGACGCCTTCAAGGTTC
>JAFSMA010000122.1 GCA_017448145.1 Oscillospiraceae bacterium
ACGAATAGTACGCCTTTGGCGCACTATTCGCACACTTCGTAGCCTGAGATGTGAAAAAAGTGACGCGCATGTCGTCACTTTTTTCGGATTTCATGGGTTCGCGCCTGCGGGCGCGAAATCTGCGATGCTTTTTTGACAATCTGGAAAATGCCGCAGGCGAAAGCCTGCGGCATTTTTGCGCACATTTTGGGAACAGACGGAACAATTTGAAACGGGTTTCCGTCTATTGTTAGGAAAACGATTCAGCGGTTATGGAGGGCGTTGACTGCCTGGCGGAGGGCATCCACCTGCTCCTGGGTGGTGGCCCAGCTGGCGCAGAAGCGGACGCCGCTGTGGGTCTCATCCACCCGCTGCCAATACTCGTAGCCGAAGTCCTTGCCCAGAATGGCCAATTCTGCATCGGGCAGGATGGGATACTGCTGGTTGGTGGGGGAGTCGAACAGCAGGGGATAGCCGTTGGACACAAAGATGTCACGGATCTGGTGGGCCATGTCGATGGCGTTGCGGGCGATTTTGGTGTACAGATCGTCGGTGAACAGGGCGTCGAACTGGACGCCCAGCAGGCGGCCCTTGGCGATCATGGCGCCCCGCTGCTTCATAATGGGGCGGAAGCCCTGTTTCAGGGCGTCGTTGAAAATGACCACCGCCTCGCCGAACAGCAGTCCCACCTTGGTGCCGCCGATATACATGACATCGCACAGGGCGGGCAGGTCGGTGAGGGCTACGTCACATTCATCAGCGGCCAGGGCGTAGCCCAGACGGGCGCCGTCGATGAACAGATAGAGGCCGCAGCGGCGGCAGGTGTCATAAATCTCCCGGAGCTCCGTCTTGGTATACAGCGTGCCGCCCTCGGTGGGGAAGGAGATGTACACCATGCCGGGGTAGACGATATGCTCCACGCTCTCGTCATTGCGGTGCCAGTCCACGTAGTCCGCAATCTGGCTGGCGGTGATTTTACCGTCGGAGGTGGGCAGGGTGATGACCTTGTGGCCGGTGGACTCGATGGCGCCGGTCTCGTGGCAGTTGATGTGGCCGGAGACGGCGGACAGCACCCCCTGATAGGGGCGCAGCACGGAGGCGATGACGGTGGTGTTGGTCTGGGTGCCGCCCACCAGGAAATGCACGTCGGCCTGGGGGGCATGCAGAGCGGCTTTTATCTTCTCACGGGCACGGGCACAGTATGGGTCCTCGCCGTAGCCGACGGTCTGCTCCATATTGGTGTCGATAAGCGCTTGCAGGACTTTGGGATGGGCGCCTTCCAGATAGTCGCTGTTGAAATGAATCATCGCGTGACACTTCCTTTCCCTTTGATAGCCATAGTTTACAGCATGTTCACGAAATAGTCAAAGAGTTTTGGCGCTTTGACTTGCAATATAGAAAAATATCTGATAAAATAAATCGGTCAAGGAGGCGACTACATGAGTAGAGAAATGGATCACGAGCAGGAGGCACCTCGCCGCCGCTCGCACAATAGAAAAAGAAACAGAAACAGCAGCAGGCTGCTGTATTATATTGTACTGATCGTTTTGCTGGGCATTCTGGTGTTTTGCGCCGGGAAGATCATCAGCTACCTGAGTCAGCATTGGGCCAGCGAAAACGAGCAGCAGAATCTGATCGACAGTTTCGTTACCCCCGGCAACACGGACAGCCAGCAGGGGGAGTCCACCGGTGACGATACCCAGAGTGAGGGGGACAATACCGCCTCCGAGGGGGATTCCCAGAGCGGCAACGATAAGCAGCAGGAGGCGGTGTATGTGCCGGAGCCTGACACCATCACCGTTGACCTGGCTGGCCTGAAGGCTAAGTACCCCGATGTGAAGGGCTACATTTATTGTGCCAATACAGCCATCAACGGAAATAAAACAGGTATCAATTTTCCTATCGTTAAGGGCAGCGACAACAGCTTCTATCTGAATCACAGTATTGACGGCAGCAAGAACAACAACGGCGCCATCTTCATTGAGACGCTGTGCGACGAGAACTTCGGCAGCCAGAACACCATCATCTACGGCCACCACATGAAGACCGGCGCTATGTTCGCCCCGCTGGAGCAGTACAAGAGCCAGAGCTTTTACGACGCCCATCCCTATATGTATATCTACACCGAGAGCCAGAACTACCGTATCGACCTGTTCGCCGGCTGTGTGGTGGAGGGGGATGCGGACATCTACGCCACCTCCGTGGACGCCGATACGCTGGCCAATTACGTGGCCAAGTCCACCTTTAAGGCCAAGATCGGCACGCCCACAGGTAAAATTGTGACGCTGTCCACCTGCGACTACACCTCCGGGTACAGTGATCCCCGGTACGTGGTGCTGGGCCAGTTGGTGGCCATTGACTGATTTGAGCGCAAACAGGAGAGACCGTCCACAGGACGGTCTCTCTTTTGCGCCCATAGTGGGAAAAACGCAAGAGGAAATATTTTTTGAAAAAATGAAAAAAATATCTTGCTTTTTCGTTAACAGCGTGGTATTATGTTTAAGCTGTCTGAGAGAGACATGCGCCGTTAGCTCAGCTGGATAGAGCGTCTGGCTACGGACCAGAAGGCCGGGGGTTCGAATCCCTCACGGCGTGCCAAAAACCGATGTGTGCAAACACGTCGGTTTTTGTTTTATGTGTTTTGGTGAGGTGTGCTATGTTTAACCAACATGATATATCAAGAAACGCGTTTATGCTCCATGGGCCTTTGGCCCACCACGGCTATGACTGGTGGTGGCACTCCTTTACGGCCCAGGATGCGGAGACCGGCGAGGACAAGCCGTTCTTTATCGAGTTTTTCATCTGCAATCCCGCTCTGGCGGAGGCGACACCTACCCTGGGCCAGCTGCCGGAGAATAAGGCAGCCGGAAAGCGGCCCTCCTATCTGATGGTCAAGGCGGGAACCTGGGGCCAGGGCAAATGCCAGCTGCATCGGTTCTTTTCCTTGCAGGACACCCGCATTCACGGCGGTGCGCCCTACGAGGTGGAGGCCGCCGACTGCTTTGCCTCGGAGACGGCGCTGCGGGGCAGCGTGACTATTACATCGGAGGAGGCGGCAGGCCATCCGGAATGGATGTGCGATGCAGGCGAAATGCGATGGGATCTGCACCTCGACAAACAGGTGGCTTTTAACGTGGGATATGGCGCCAGCCGCCCGCTGCGGGATGCGGAGGCCTTTGCCATGTACTGGCACGCCGAGGGCATGAAAACGGCTTATAGCGGCACGGTGGTGTGCAACGGACGGCGCTATATCGTAACGCCGGAGAAGAGCTTCGGGTACGCCGACAAGAACTGGGGCCGCGATTTTACCTCGCCCTGGGTGTGGCTGTCCTCCAACTGCCTGAAAAGCAGGAAAACGGGAGAGATGCTGACCAACAGCGTCTTTGACATTGGCGGCGGGCGGCCTAAAATCTATTTCGTGCCCCTGGATCGGCGACTGCTGGGCGTGTTCTACTACGAGGGCAGGGAATATGACTTCAACTTCTCCCACGTATGGCTGAACGTAAAGACAGAGTTTTCCTTTGACGAGCAGGAGAAATTGGTACATTGGCATATACGCCAGGAGAACCGGGAGGCCGCCATGGAGACAGACGTATTCTGCCGGAAGGAGGACATGCTGCTGGTGAACTATGAGGCGCCGGACGGCGCGAAGAAGCACAACCGCCTGTGGAACGGCGGCAACGGCTGGGGCACGGTGAAGCTCTACCACGGGGAAGAGGGTCGGTGGCAGCTTGTGGACGAGGTGGAGGCCACGCACATCGGCTGCGAATACGGAGAATACGATGAAGTATAAACACACCAACCGGCCTGGATTCTGGCTGGGCTTTGTGGATTTCTTTACGGCGGGGCTTTTCTTCCTGTTCTATATGCCGCTGGGCGGCTTGCAGCAGGAGCTGGAAGAGGTGCTGGGACACAAGGTGATGCCCTACTGGCAGGCGTATCTGCTGGGCATTCCTACGCTGTTCATTTACCCGTTGGTGTGGATGGCGAATATCGCGGAGGAATTAAAGTGTAAAGCGATAGCACTTCATATAGACGGCCCTTACACGTCCTGGCGGCATATGTTCTGGTGGAATATGTTGGGGTGCCTCTGTTTTGGGCCCATGATTGCCACGTATCGTTTTTTTGACACGCTGAACAGGGTGGAGCGGGTACTGAACCGGGAAACAGACTGATTTGGCGTATAATCAAAAAAACGGACGCAATTTAGAGGATAGTCTCATTTTATTGTTGTCAGTGGCCGAAATTTGTGGTATTTTATGGTGTAGAGAATCGTTAGCCGGGAGGAATAAGGCTATGAGTCATAATTTCAAAACCTGTGTGTTCGGTGGGTTCGACAAGCAGGACGTGGTGTCCTATCTGGAGGAGCAGGCCAAGCAGCACGCGGACGAGGTGGCGGCGCTGAACCAGGAGAAGTCTGACCTCCGGGACAAGCTGAAGGAGCTGGCGGCTGCCTGCGAGACGCTGCGGGAGCGGGCCGACCGGCTGGAGCGGGCGGAAAACGAGGTGCTGACCCTGCGGGGCCAGGTGGCGGCGCTGACGGAGCAGTGCAGCGGCTTGCAGGCGTCGTACGAACGCTGCAAGGGCCCTGCGGAGGAGTACGAGAAGCTGCGGGATCACATCGCGGAGATCGAGATCAGCGCCCACAAGCGGACGGAGGAGTTCCGGGCCAAGGCCATCGACCAGCTGCGCTCCATGGTGGCCCAGCAGCGGGATTGGTGCGGTCGGGAGCGGCAGCGCTACGACATCGTGCAGCAGGACGTGCTGCAAAAGTTACAGCAGGCCCAGAACATGGTGGAGAGTGAAAGCGGCTCCGCTTTTGACCAGATGCTGGCGGGCCTCCAGGCGTTTGAGGACGGGCTGGAGAAGTAATTGCCCGTATGGATGCACATAAGAAAAACCCCACTTCCCAGGAAGTGGGGCTTTGCTTTTGACATAAGGATTACAGGCGGCGCATGCTGTCCTTGACGGCGCGGCCGGTGGGGGTGTTGGCCAGGCCGCCCAGGGCGGTTTCCCGGTACTCCACCGGCATGTGACGGCCCACCTCGCCCATGGCCTCGATGACCTCGTCCACGGGTACGAAGCTCTCAATACCGGCCATGGCCATGTCGGCGGCGCTGACGGCATTGACGGCGCCGATGACGTTGCGCTTGACGCAGGGTACCTCCACCAGGCCGGCGATGGGGTCGCAGACCAGGCCCATCAGATTGGCCAGAGCCATGGCCACCGCGTGGGCGGCGGTCTCGTCGCTGCCGCCCCGGAGCTTTACCAGGGCCGCTGCCGCCATACCGGAGGCGGTGCCGATCTCCGCCTGGCAGCCGCCGGAGGCACCGGCGATGCACGCCTTTTTGGCAATGACAATACCCACGCCGCTGGCCACGTACAGGGCCTCCAGAATCTGGCGCTGCTTGATGTCGTAATTCTTCACCAGGGGCAGCATAACGGCGGGCATGACGCCGCAGGCACCGGCGGTGGGACAGGCCACGATGCGGCGCATACAGGCGTTGGACTCCGCCATGGACAGGGCCTCGGCGATCACCTCACTGACGTAGCCGCCGCTGAGGGCCTCGCCACGGAAGTTATACTGGCGCATCTTCATGCCGTCGCCACCTACCAGGCCGCTGACGCTCTTACGGGTGCCGGTATAGGCGTCCGCCGCCTCCTGCATGGCCATCCAGGTGGTCAGCATTTTGGCCATGGAGGCCTCACGGGTGACCTGCCGCTCCTCCATGTCCGCCTGTAACACCACCTCCCAGAAGGAGGTGCCGGAGGCATGGGCCTCGTCCAGGATTTCACGAATAGAATCAAGTGCCATAGGTCTCAACCTCCTTATCGAAATAGGTGATGGAGATGACGCCGGGCAGCTCACGGAGGAACTGGACCTGGCTGGGCTTCAGGTGCTGGTCGGTTTCCAGCACCATGAGGGCGTCGCCGCCCCGGCGGTCACGGTGGACGCTCATGTTGCCCACGTTGATGTGGAGCTGGTTCAGGATGGTGGTAACGGCGGCCAGGGTGCCGAACTCGTCCTGGTTGCGGATGACCAGAGTGTTGTGGTCGCCGGTGAAAAACACCTCGATGCCGTCCAGCATGTGTACCTCGATGGCACCGCCGCCGATGCTGCATGCCTGCACCTCCAGATGAGCGTCGCCGTCGCCCCACAGCTCAATAAGAGCGGTGTTGGGGTGGGCGTCCCGGAGATCCACGGCATCAAGGGTGTATTCCAAGCCCTCTTTTTCCGCCTCCTCAAGGGCGAAGGGGATGCGCAGATCGTCGGGTTTCATGCCCAGCAAGCCGCCGATGATGGCAAGATCCGTGCCGTGGCCCAGGCCCGTCTCGGCAAAGGAGCCATGGAGGTGGATGGCGGCACGGCGGGGCTGGGTGCCCAGCAGCGTGCGGGCCATATTGCCGATGCGGGCGGCACCGGCTGTATGGGAACTGGAGGGCCCTACCATGATGGGGCCCAAAATGTCAAACAGATCCATACCGTTTCCTCTCTTTCCTCTGACAGGTGCCAAAGCCCTGTCCAATTAATTTGCATTATACCTTATAGAAGTGGAAATGAAAAGGGGCGGAGGACGATATTTTGGCAATTACTTGACTTTTTGGCACCTTTCCTTTATACTACTGGAGAAATGCAATGAGGGAAAGGCATACGGCTGCGGATGCGCAGAGAGGGAGCGGATGGTGCAAGCTCCCGTGAGGCGCCGTATGTGTCGTTCTGGAGCTGTCGGCTGAAGTGGCAGTAGGCCGTATCGGAGGCCCACCGTTAGCGGGGTGGGATGCGTGAGCATCCGTGAGTGCGGGAGCGATCCCGAAGACAGGTGGTACCGCGGACGACCGTTCGCCCTGTTTTGCTTTGACGGCAAAACGGGGCTTTTTGTTTTGCCGATTTCCGAAAAAGGAGAGATTTTATGCGTAAAGAGCTGCCGAAAGTGTATGATCCTCGGGAAGTGGAGCATCGGATCTATCAGATGTGGATGGACAACGACTGCTTCCGCGCCGAGGTCAATCCCAAGAAAAAGCCGTTTTCCATTGTGATGCCGCCCCCCAACGTGACGGGCCAGCTCCACATGGGCCACGCCCTGGACTGCACCTTGCAGGATATTCTCACCCGCTTTAAGCGGATGCAGGGCTACGAGGCGCTGTGGCTGCCCGGCACCGATCACGCCGGCATCGCCACCCAGATCAAGGTGGAGGAGGACCTGCGGAACAACGAGGGCCTGACCCGATACGACCTGGGTCGGGAGAAGTTCCTGGAGCGGGTGTGGGCCTGGAAGGAGAAGTACGGCAACCGCATCGTGGAGCAGCAGAAGAAGATGGGCGCCAGCTGCGACTGGAGCCGGTCCCGTTTCACCATGGACGAGGGCTGCTCCCAGGCCGTGCGGGAGACGTTCTGCAACCTGTATGAGAAGGGCCTCATCTACAAGGGCAGCCGCATCATCAACTGGTGCCCCCACTGCCTGACGGCTCTGTCCGACGCGGAGGTGGAGTACACCGATAAGCCGGGCAATCTGTGGTATATCCGCTATCCGCTGTCCGACGGCAGCGGCGATATCGTGGTGGCCACCACCCGGCCGGAGACCATGATGGGCGATACCGGCGTGGCGGTGAACCCGGAGGATGAGAAGTTCAAGCACCTCATCGGTAAGACCTGCGTGCTGCCCATTATGAACCGGGAGATCCCCATTGTGGGCGATGAATACTGCGAGATCGGCTTCGGCACCGGCGCGGTGAAGATGACCCCCGCCCACGACCCCAACGACTTTGAGGTAGGCCTGCGGCACAATCTGGAGGTCATCTGCGTCATCGCCAACGACGGCACCATCAACGAAAACGGCGGCAAGTACAACGGGATGGATCGCTACGAGTGCCGCAAGGCCATTGTGAAGGACCTGGAGGAGCAGGGCTATCTGGTGAAGACGGAGCCCTATTCCCACAACGTGGGCACCTGCTATCGCTGCCACAA
Organism: Oscillospiraceae bacterium; assembly: GCA_017448145.1. Lineage (GTDB taxonomy): Bacteria > Bacillota > Clostridia > Oscillospirales > Oscillospiraceae > Vescimonas. Next base: position 7,946 of record JAFSMA010000122.1, read on the forward strand.
CGACGTAGAGCCGCTAATCAGCGCCCAGTGGTTTGTGAAGATGGCGCCCCTGGCCAAGGAGGCCATTCGCGTGGTGGAGGACGGCACCATCAAGTTCGTGCCCGAGCGGTTCACCAAGACGTACACCAACTGGATGGAGAACGTCCATGACTGGTGCATCTCCCGCCAGCTCTGGTGGGGCCACCAGATTCCGGCGTGGTACTGCGACGAGTGCGGCCACATCAACGTCAGCCGCCAGGATCCCACAAAGTGCGAGAAGTGCGGCTGCACCCATCTGACCCGGGAAGAGGACGTGCTGGACACCTGGTTCTCCTCGGCACTGTGGCCCTTCTCCACCATGGGCTGGCCCGACACCCAGGCGGAGGATCTGAAGTACTGGTACCCCACCTCCGTGATGGTCACCGGCTACGACATCATTTTCTTCTGGGTGGCCCGGATGATCTTCTCCGGCATGGAGCAGATGAAGCAGGAGCCCTTCAAGACCGTGTTTATCCACGGCCTGGTGCGGGACGATAAGGGCCGCAAGATGTCCAAGTCCCTGGGCAACGGCATCGATCCCCTGGAGATGGCGGACGCCTACGGTGCCGACGCCCTGCGGTTTAACCTGATCACCGGCAACAGCCCTGGCAATGATATGCGCTTCTTCGTGGAGAAATGCGAAGCAATGCGCAATTTCGCCAATAAGATCTGGAACGCCAGCCGCTTTGTGATGATGAACCTCACCATCGACAAGGTGGAACTGCCCGAAAAGCTGGAGCTGGAGGACAAGTGGGTCCTGTCCAAGCTGAACACGCTGATTCGGGAGGTCACGGAGAATCTGGAGGCCTATGAGCTGGGCGTGGCGTCGGCCAAAATCTACGATTTCATTTGGGACACCTACTGTGACTGGTATATCGAGCTGACCAAGACCCGTCTCAATGGCGAGGACCAGCAGGCCCGGCTGGCGGCGGAGAACGTGCTGTGCTACGTGCTGCTGCGGATTCTGGAGCTGCTGCATCCCTTTATGCCCTTCATTACTGAGGAGATCTGGCAGGCGCTGCCCCATGAGGGTCAGTTCCTGATTAATGCGGCGTGGCCGGAGTACCGTGAGGCGCTGAACTTCCCCCAGGACGAGGCGGCTATGGAGGACGTGAAGGACGCCATCTCCGCCGTGCGTGCGCGGCGCTCCGAGATGAACGTGGCACCCTCCCGGAAGGCACAGACCATTATCGTAACGGCGCGGCCCGAGAACTACGAGGAGGGCAAGCACTTCATCAAGCGCATGGCCTACGCCAGCGAGGTGACGGTGTCCACCACCGCCCCGGAGGATTTGAAGGGCATGGTCAGCGTAGTGACCCACGACGCCAACGTGTATTTGCCTCTGGCGGAGCTGGTGGACGTGGCGGCGGAGCTGGAGCGCATCCAGAAGGAGCGCCAGAAGGCCGTGGAGAACCTGCAGCGCATCGAGGGCAAGCTGAAGAACGAGGCGTTCGTGTCCAAGGCCCCGGAGGCGGTGGTCAACGCCGAGCGGGAGAAGGCCGACAAGGCCCGTGCCCTGATTGCCAAGCTGGACGAGTCCGCCGCCGCAATGAAACTGTAAGCGCTGACGTCTTTCGACGGAAAGAGACCTGCAAAATAGCATATAATCACCGCAGAAGTGGATTCTGCGGTGATTATTTTTTTACGAAGGAGTGAGGACGAGATGGAATTATCCATCATCGGAAAGGACAGGGCCCTGGAGATTCAACTGAAAGGCGAACTGGATCACCATGGGGCCAAGGGGCTGCTGACGCAGATGGACTTGGCGATAGAGCGATATGTGCCCCGGATTTTGACCATGGACTTCGGCGGGGTGACGTTTATGGATAGCTCCGGTATTGCCGTGGTGCTGCGGGGATGGCAGCGGATGCGGGAGCTGGGAGGAGAAATGCGTCTGACCCACGTGGCGCCCCAGCCGAGAAAGGTATTTGAAACAGCCGGCGTGGGCCGGATGATGACCATTAACGCAGGGGAGGAGACAGAATATGCAGCGCATTGAAAACTATGTGACAATGGACTTTTTAAGCCGCAGCAACAACGAGGGCTTCATGCGCGTGGCGGCGGCGGGTTTTGCCGCCCAGTTGGATCCCACGCTGGACGAGCTGGGAGACATCAAAACAGCGGTCAGCGAGGCGGTGACCAACGCTATCGTCCACGCTTACCCGGACAGCATCGGTCGGATTCAGGTGAAGATGAAGCTGCTGGAGAGCAACACACTGGAGATCGTAGTGCGGGATTGGGGCAGGGGCATCGCCAACATCGAGCAGGCCCGGCAGCCGCTGTTCACCACAGGGGGCGAGGAGCGCAGCGGCATGGGCTTTACCATAATGGAGAGCTTTATGGACGTGCTGCGCATCAAATCCACACCGAATAAGGGCACCACGGTGGTGATGCGCAAACGCATCTCCCAGCGCACAAAGCGATGAGCGCCACCCTATCGCTGCTGGAAAAGGCGCAAAACGGCGACGAGGCAGCCTGCGGCACCATGCTGGAGGAGAACAGCGGACTCATCTGGGCGGTGGTGCGGCGGTACAGCGGCTGCGGCGTGGAGACGGAGGACTTGTATCAGCTTGGATGTATTGGTTTTATCAAGGCTGTGAAGGGGTTTGACCTTACATACGGAACACAGTTTTCCACCTACGCCGTACCCAAAATTGCGGGGGAGATACGGCGGTTTATCCGGGATGACGGGGCGGTGAAGGTGGGGCGCACCATGCGGGAGAAGGGCTACACCCTCTGGACGGCCCGGGAGCGGCTGACTACGCAGTTGGGGCGGGAGCCCACCGTGTCGGAGCTGGCCGGGGAGCTGGGGATGACGGCGGAGGAGATCGCCGCGGTGGAGCTGGCCAACGTGGCGCCGGAATCGCTGCAGCAGGAGACGGGCGAGGGCATGACGCTGGAGAGCAGCATCGGCACAGAGGCGCCGGAGGACGCCCTGGTGGAAAAAATCGCGCTCCGGGAGGCCATAGCGGCGCTGCCGGAGCGGGAGAAAACGGTGATTCTGCTTCGATTTTTCAAGCACCTGACGCAGCAGCAGGTGGCACGGGTGCTGGGCGTGTCCCAGGTGCAGGTGTCCCGGCTGGAGCGGCGGAGCCTGGCAGCGCTGCGTCAGCTTTTGGCGTGACGCCGTAGTCGGCAGGGAGAAACTCCGTCATGGTGCCCCGATAGCGCTTGGGCAGGAAGCTGTTCTGGCAGCGGGGATTCTCCCGCTGGGCGATGGCCACCGTGTCAAAAAAACGCTTCCAGAGGGTGCGGTACTGCACCTCCTGCTCGTCGGGGGGATTCAGCGTCAGGTGATCCACCGGCAGCAGGCGGGAGCTTCCGCCGGAATAGACCAGCAGCTCACGGTGGGTGCGGTCATAGATGAAAAAGGACTCGTTGGCATAACGGTCGCAGAAGTGGCGGCGCAGCAGGGGAAGGACACGGTTTTTCGGCTCGATCTCGCTGCCCAGCACGCCGTCGTAGTCGGAAAAACGGATGAAGCCCCGCAGCTTTTCCAGCTCCCCGTTCATGTGGCGGACGGCCTTGGCGATGGGATAATAGGTCTCGTCGGCCCGGTTGCGGAGAAAGGCGGGGCCGTCGTCATACAGCTTGCGGATGAAGGCGTACAGGTTGATCTCCCTGTCTTCCAGGCAGGTGAGAAAGGCCCGACGCAGTAGATCCGCAGCATTCTGGGAAATACGCACAATGCTGCGGTAGACACGGCGGGCGTGGGTGATATCCGTGGGCACATAGCGCACAGAATACAGCGACCAACACTCCTCATCGCCGCAAAAGGCGATGGGGAATTCTTTGTGCACATAGCTCTCATACACGCAGCAGAGAAAGCCGTCGAAGGTTTCGTCATACTGAAACACCACTTCCGGCCAGTTCATAGTATCACCCCGTGGCATCGAATAAGGAAAGCTGCTCCATGGCGGCATGGGGCAGAAGGCCCCGCTCGATGGTCTCCAACTGGCGCACCATGGTGGCGGGGGAGAAGCGCAGGCCGTCCCGCATATGGCCGGCGCAGGTGATGAAATACTGGGCCCGCTTGACCACCACCCCCAGACGGGATAAGTCCTCCCACCGGATGGTGCCCACGCGGCGGGCGGCCAGGATGCGCTGGGCGCTGACCTGCCCGATGCCGGGAACGCGGAGAAGCTGCTCATAGTCGCAGGTCATGATCTCCATAGGGAAGTGCTCCAGATGGCGCACCGCCCAGTCGCATTTGGGGTCAAGGTAGGGGTTGAAATTGGGGCGGGAATCGTCCAGCAGCTCCCGGGCCTGAAAACCGTAGAACCGCAGCAGCCAGTCGGCCTGGTAGAGCCGGTGCTCCCGCAGCAGGGGCGGCTTGGTGTCCAGGGAGGGGAGGAGGGTATTCTCCACCACGGGAACGTAGGCGGAGTAAAACACCCGCTTGAGGCGGTAGGTCTGGTAGAGGGACTCGGTGAGATGGAGAATGTGACGGTCGGTGTCACCGGTGGCGCCTACGATCAGCTGAGTACTCTGGCCCGCCGGTGAAAAAGCGGGAGCATGGCGGTATTTCACCAACTCCCGTTTGTTCTCCCGCACGGTGTCCCGAATCTGGGCCATGGGACGAAAAATGGCGCTGCGGGACTTGTCCGGCGCCAAGGTACGCAGCCCCTGCTCGGAGGGCAGCTCAATATTGATGCTGAGGCGATCCGCCAGCAGACCCAGGGCGTTTACCAGCTCCGGCGCGGCGCCGGGGATGGCCTTGGCGTGGATATAGCCGTTAAAGCGATATTCCTCCCGCAAAATCCGCAGACAGGAAATCATCTGCTCGGTGGTATAGTCGGGGCTGCGCAGCACGCCGGAGGACAGGAACAGGCCCTCGATATAGTTGCGGCGGTAGAATTGAATGGTCAGCTCCGCCAGCTCCCGTGGCGCAAAGGCGGCGCGGCGGGTATCGTTGGATCGGCGATTGACACAATACTTGCAGTCGTAGACACAGCTATTGGTCATCAGCACCTTCAGCAGTGTGATGCACCGTCCGTCGGCGGAAAAGCTGTGGCAGCATCCGGCGATGGAGGAGGACGTGTTGCCGATCTTACCGGCCTGGTAGCCCCGGCGCACACCGCTGGAGGTACAGGCGGCGTCATACTTGGCGGCGTCGGCCAGTATGGTCAGCTTTTCCAGCGTGTCCATCATCGATCACGCCGTGCGGCGGCGACGGCGGGGCTGCCCATGCTCCAGCTTGTCGATCAGCCGCATAAACTCAATGGACAGGGAAGCAGCACCGATAAAAATGAAGATCATACCGATTGTTGTCATGGTAAATCCCTCCGTAAAACATCTGTTCTATTGACATTATAAGTCGAACAGGCGTTTCTGTCAAGCAAAAATCGAACAAAATTTCGATTTCTTTGGATGGCTGTTGACCGGCGCAGGATTTTGTATTACAATGGGGGCAACAAACACAAGGGCTTGAGGGTAGAGAGATATGACCGAACTGGAAAAGAGATATATTGCGGCGCGGCGACAGGCCATCGCCATGGAATACGGCAAGCTGAACGATCGGCAGCGCCAGGGCGTGCTGACCACGGAGGGGCCGCTGCTGCTGCTGGCAGGCGCCGGAAGCGGCAAGACCACGGTGCTGATCAACCGGGTGGCCAACCTGTTAAAATATGGACGGGGCAGCGACACGGAGGAGATCCCCATGCCCATCACCGGGGATGAAGTGGAATTTCTGGAGGGGTATATCCAGAACCCCGACCCGGCCCAGAAGCCGCTGATGGAATACCTCTGCGCCGTGGAGCCGGCACGGCCCTGGGAGGTGCTGGCCATCACGTTTACCAACAAGGCCGCCACAGAGCTGAAGGAACGCCTGGAGCGGATGCTGGGGGAGGAGGCCCGTGACGTGTGGGCCTCCACGTTCCACAGTGCCTGTGTCCGCATTTTGCGGCGGGACATTGAGCATGTGGGCTTTTCCCGGGACTTTACCATCTACGACACCGACGACAGCAAGCGGGTGGTGAAGGACTGCCTGAAAGCGCTCGACCTGGACGAGAAGGCGTTTCCCGTGCGGGAGGTGCTGGCGGTGATGTCCGACGCCAAGGACCGTATGCAGACGCCGGAGCAGTTCTGCAAGCAGTGGGAGAGCGCCGGGGAATGGCGTAAAACCAGGATAGGTAAAGTATATAGGCTTTACACACAAAAACTGTTTGAGGCCAATGCTTTGGACTTTGATGACATCATTTTGCACACGGTGCGGCTGCTGCGGGACCACAAAGAGGTGCGGGAATACTACCAGAGGAAGTTCCGCTACGTGCTGATCGACGAGTACCAGGACACCAACAACCTGCAGTACCAGCTGGCAAGCCTCCTGGCGGGCGGGCACCGTAACATCTGCGTGGTGGGCGACGACGACCAGAGCATTTACCGCTTCCGAGGCGCCAACATTGAGAATATCCTTAATTTCGAGAGCGAATATAAGGGCGCCCGCACCATCCGGCTGGAGCAGAATTACCGCTCCACCCAGCACATTCTGGACGCGGCCAACGGCGTGATCCGCAACAATCTGGGACGCAAGGGCAAGACGCTGTGGACCAACAACGGTGCAGGCGACACGGTGACGGTGAAAACCACCTTCAACGAGAGCGACGAGGCCAACTACGTGCTGGGCCAGATCATGATGGCCTATCGCCGGGGGGCCAACTGGAAGGACAACGCCATTCTCTACCGGATGAACGCCCAGTCCAACGCGCTGGAATATGCCTGCAAGCGCAACGGCGTACCCTATAAAATCATCGGCGGCACCAAGTTCTTCGACCGGGCCGAGGTGAAGGACATGCTGGCCTACCTGTGCGTCATCAACAACCCTGCCGACGACCTGCGGCTGCGGCGCATTGTCAACGTGCCCTCCCGGAAAATCGGCGCGGCCACCGTGGACAAGGCCCAGCTGCTGGCCACCCGGGACGGAAGAACGCTGTACGAGGTGTTTGCCCACGCGGAGGAGTACCCGGAGCTGAAGAATACTGCTGCAAAGTTAAAAGCCTTTACAGAGCTGATTGAGACAATGCGGAGAGCGTTGGATGGGGCGGAATTGGTGGACTATTACAGCTATGTGTGCCAAACCACCGGATACGTGGCTATGTTGCAGGAGAAAAATGACCCGGAGAGCCTGGCCCGGCTGGAAAACGTGGAGGAGTTGAGCTCCAGCATCCACGCCTTTTTGGATCACGAGCCGGACAACCCCACCCTGGCGGGCTTCCTGGACGAGGTGGCGCTGTACACCGACCTGGACGACACCACCGATGGGGACAACTGCGTGCTGATGATGACCATGCACAGCGCCAAGGGACTGGAATTCCCCTATGTGTATGTGGTGGGCATGGAGGAGGGCATTTTCCCGGGGAACCGTGCCGTGTCCGACGCGGAGGAATTGGAGGAGGAGCGGCGGCTGTGCTACGTGGCCATGACCCGGGCCAAGGAGCACTTGACGCTGACCAACGCCCGTCAGCGTATGCTGTTCGGCCGCACGGCTGCCAGTATGCCGTCCCGATTCTTAAATGAGATTCCCGAAAACGATATGGAGTGGCTGTCCAAGCCGGAGCCCCGGCAGGAACGGCCTGCGTTTGACGATTTTGACGACTACGGTGCTTCGGGCGGCGTGGCCTACCGGGTGGATGTGGATATCGCCGCCCATCGCCAGCAGGTGAAAAATACGCTGGACAGTGTGCGCAAGGCGCCTACGCCAGCCGCCAAGCTGCCGGACATCAAGGCAGGGGAGACGGTGCACCACAGCGCCTTCGGCAAGGGCATGGTGCTCAGCGTGCGGCCTATGGGCGGCGATGCACTGCTGGAGGTGGCCTTCGACAACGTGGGCACCAAGAAGCTGATGCTGAAAACCGCCATGAGCCACCTGACCAGGGGATGAGTAGTTTTAGATTGACAGGGGACGGGGCGATGGAGCGACTGGTACCGGAGAAATACCGCATTTTCAGCGGCAGCGCGTTGAAGACCATGGCGGTGATGAGTATGATCATCGACCATGTGGCCTTTGTGCTGGTGCAGCGGATGGCGGTGGGATACTGGCAGATTATGGGGACAAGGCTGACGGTGTATTCGCTGATGCGCTGCATTGGGCGGCTTGCCTTTCCCATCTACTGTTTTCTACTGGTGGAGGGCTTTGTACACACCCACGACAGGCGGCGGTATGGGCTGCGGCTATTGGTTTTTGCGGTGATTTCCGAGCTTCCGTGGAACCTGGTACACACGGGGCGGCTGCTGTATGAGCGGCAAAACGTGTTCTTCACGCTGGCGCTGGGCTTTATTGCGCTGTGTCTGGCGGAGGGATTGGAGAAGGATGCCGAGCATCGCGCTCTGTACGCCCTGGGGCTGGCGGCGGTGGTGGCCGCGGGACTCTGGGGACGGATGGACTACGGCGCCGTGGGCGTGGGCATTATACTGATGATGTACGTGCTGCGGGAGCGGGCGGTGCTGCGGGCCGCGGCGGGGGTGTGCCTGCTGCCCAACACCTGGATCGCCGGACTGGCCTTCGTGCCCATTGCGCTGTATAACGGGAAGCGGGGATTCATCCGCAGCAAGACGGCCCAAATCGCCTTTTACGCCGTCTACCCGGTGCATCTTTTGCTCCTCTACTTTTTGCGTTGGCACTATTTTGGGTACTGAAAAATAGACAAAAAAACCCCTGCCCGATGGGGCAGGGGTTCGTTATGCTGTAACCAATCAGATTGCGCGGGTAACTTTACCGGAACGCAGGCACCGGGTACAAACATATACATGGCGAGGCGTACCATTAATCATAGCCTTAACACGCTTGACATTGGGCTTCCAGGGGCGATTGGAACGCCGATGGGAGTGAGAAACCTTAATGCCGAAGGTCACGCCCTTGTCGCAAAACTCGCACTTAGCCATCCGTTGCACCTCCTTGCTGTCGTGACTTACAGGATGCTTGCATTGCAAGCATGGAATATAGTAGCAGAAAAAATTAGAAATTGCAAGAACTATTTCAGAAAAAATGAAAAAATTTGTTTCGGCTTTTCATTGCGGAAAAAGAGGTTATCCGCTATAATATAATATTGAATTAGTATAGGGCCCGGAAATGCGGGCATACGATATGAGGGGAGAATGCACTATGGAGAAAGTGAAAAAGACGCCGGCCAGCCTCAAGGCGCTGGTAAAGGAATTCCAGCTGGAAATTCTGGTGAAGGGCGACAACTTCGACACGGAGCAGGTGACTGTGTACGACGTGAACCGGCCCGCGTTGCAGCTTGTGGGCTTTTTCGACTTCTTTGACGTAAAGCGGTTGCAGATCATGGGCCTGACGGAAATCAAGTATCTGGAGCGGATGCATCCCGACCAGCGCAAGGCGGCGCTGGATCAGCTCATGTCCTACCCCTTCCCGGCGCTGATCATCTCCCGCAACATGGAGGCATTCCCGGAGATGCTGGAGTCCGCCCAGCGCAACGGCCGCACCATCCTGCGCACCGATATGGAGACGGTGGATGCCACCAGCCGTATCATCGACTACCTCAACCGTATGCTGGCGCCCCAGATCACCCGCCACGGCGTGCTGATGAACATCTACGGCCAAGGCGTGCTGATTTTCGGCGACAGCGGCATCGGCAAGAGCGAGACCGCTATCGAGCTGCTCAAGCGGGGCCACCGTCTGGTGGCGGACGACGCGGTGGACATCAAGCGTGTGTCGGAGACCCTCCACGGCTCGGCGCCGGAGCTGATTCGCCACTACATGGAGATCCGCGGCGTGGGCATCATCGACGTGCAGCAGCTCTTCGGCATGGGGGCGGTGCAGTTTGACACGGAGATCGACCTGGTGATTCAGCTGGAGAAGTGGGAGGACGGCAAGTTCTACGACAGGCTGGGCCTGGGCGACGAGACCATCGACATCCTGGGCGTGCGTCTGCCCATCTTTACCATCCCCGTCAGCGCGGGCCGCAACCTGGCCGGCATCGTGGAGCTGGCCACTATGAAGAACCGCCAGCTCTCCTACGGCGGCAACAGCTCCGACGACTTTGTGACCCAGTTTGACAAGAAGATCGACCAACTGATGGAAGAGGGCGCGAAGAAGTGAACTACATCGGCATCGACATCGGAGGCACGAATTTGAAGGCGGGGCTGGTGGACGAGATGGGCAACCTGCTGGCCACCAAGAAAATCAAGGTGAGCCAGATCAGCGACAACGACTCCCTGGTGTGGACGCTGGTGTCGCTGATCCAGGATCTGTGCCAGGCCACGGACGTGCCCATCGGGCAGATTGCCTCGGTGGGCGTGGGGGTGCCGGGTACGGTGGAAATCCACTCCGGCGCCATTCTCTACACCTGCAACCTGCCGCTGCAAAACGTGCCGCTGCGGAAGCTGTTCCACCGGTATCTTCCCATGCCGCTGCTGATTGAAAACGACGCCAACTGCGCGGCTCTGGCGGAATACCACGTGGGGGCCGGGCGGGAGTCCAAGCGGTTTATCACCATCACCCTGGGCACCGGTATCGGCGGAGGCATCATCCACAACGGCAAAATCTACCACGGGGCCAACGGCATGGCCGGCGAGGTGGGCCACATGTCCATTGAGATGGGCGGTGAGCCCTGCCCCTGCGGGCGGCGGGGCTGCTGGGAGCGATACGCCTCGGCCACGGCGCTGAAGCGGCTGACCTCCCGGGTGCTGGCGGAGCATCCTGACAGCATCCTGCGCACGGTGGTGGATGAAAACGCAGGTCACGTCTCCGGCCAGTCCGCATTTATTGCGGCACGGCGGGGCGACCCGGTGGGACAATCCATTTGCCATACGTACATCGCCTACCTTGCCGATGGCATTGCCAATCTTATCAATCTGTTCCAGCCCGACACCCTGGCCATCGGCGGCGGCGTCAGCAACGAGGAGGACAAATCGCTGCTGCTGCCCCTGCGCCGGGAGGTGGAACGGCTGACCATCCCATGCAGCGAGGACAAGCGCACCAAAATCGTGAAGGTGGAGCTGGGCAACCAGGCGGGCATCATCGGCGCCGCCTTGCTGGGGAAAAAGAAACGGGTTTAATCCCTTTTTAGGAGGAACTATGGCCTGGTATCAAGACCTGGATAACCAAATCAAAGAACAGCTGCCAGGGCTGGACTATCGCTGGGATGAGCCCCTGGCGGGGCACATCTCCTTTCGGGTAGGCGGCGCGGCGAAGCGGATGGCCTTTCCCCAAAGCGGAGAGGCGCTGACGGCGCTGCTGGCGCTGGCAGAGGCGTGCCGAGCCCGCACCATCGTGCTGGGCAACGGCACCAACGTGCTTTTCCCCGACGAGGGCATAGACGCATTGGTGATTTCCACCGGAAAAATGTGTGATATGGCGCTGCGTAAAGGGAATCAGCTTTACGCAGAGGCGGGGGTCACTCTGGCCCGGGTGGCGGTATTTGCCCAGCAAAACGGCCTTTCCGGCCTGGCTTTTGCCCACGGCATTCCCGGCAGCGTAGGCGGCGCGGTGTGCATGAACGCCGGGGCCTACGGCGGGGAGATGAAAGACGTGCTGGCGGGGGCCTATGTGCTGGCGGGCGGCGAGACACGGTATATGACCGTGGAGGAGCTTTCCCTTCGCTACCGCCACAGCTATCTGACCGACCACCCGGAGGCGGTAGTGCTGGGAGCGGTGTTTGACCTGCGGGAGGGGGATAAGGACGAGATCCGCCGGGAGATGGATGAGCTGATGGCCAGACGCAAGGCCAGCCAGCCCCTGGAATTCCCCAGCGCGGGCAGCACCTTTAAGCGTCCCGCGGGCCACTTTGCCGGGGCGCTGATCCAGGAGGCGGGGCTGAAGGGCCTCACCGTGGGCGGGGCCCAGGTGTCGGAAAAGCACGCGGGATTCGTCATCAACCGGGGCGGCGCCACGGCGGCGGACATCCTGGCTCTGATAGAACAGGTTCAGCAGGCGGTGTACCGCAGCAGCGGCGTCATGCTGGAGCCGGAGGTACGGATTTACCGCTGAAAAGCAACAGAGGATAACGGGGAGAGATAGAGATGGAGATCCTGCTGATTTCGGGGCTCAGCGGCAGCGGTAAGCGGACGGCTGCGGCGATCCTGGAGGATATTGGTTTTTATATTGTGGAGAACCTGCCCGCCAAGATGATGGTGGCCTTTGCCCAATTCTGTGTGGCGTCCCAGGGGAAATATGACCGGGTGGCCTTTGTGTACGACGTGCGCTCCGGCGAGTCAGCAGAGGAATACAGCGAGGCGCTGCACAAGCTGCGGGAGATGAACGCCCTGTGCCGGGTGCTGTATCTGGACACGGACACCGCCACCATCATTCACCGCTACAAGGAGACCCGGCGCAAACATCCCCTGGCCAAGGAGGGGATGACCATTGAAAGCGCGGTGGCCCAGGAAGAAAAGCTGATGCGCCCCGTCCGGGAGAGCGCCGACATGGTGATCAACACCTCCACCTATTCCACTGCCAAGCTGCGCAGCGAGCTGCGGGAGATGTTCGCGGCAGGGAATAATAAGGAGCCGTTGCAGGTGAACGTCATGTCCTTCGGCTTTAAGTACGGCCTGCCCATGGAGGCGGATCTGGTGCTGGACGTGCGTTTTATGCCCAATCCCTATTACGTGGATGAGCTGAAGCACCACACCGGATTGGAGGAGAACGTGAAGCGCTATGTGCTGTCCTTCGCCCAGACCCAGGAATTCCTCACCAAGGCCAAGGATTTACTGGCCTTTTTGCTGCCCCAGTACAGCCAGGAGGGCAAGTCCATGGTGACGGTAGCCTTCGGCTGTACCGGCGGACGCCACCGCAGCGTGGCCATTGCCCATGAGATGGCGGCGGCCATTTCCGCCGGGGGCTATCCCACTACCGAGAGCCACAGGGATATTTCCAGATAACGAAACGGAGGCGGGAAGATGGTTTCCTTTGCCGCAAGAGTGAAAAACGAGATGTGCCGCACCGCCATTCAGCGCACAGCCGCTGCCCGGGCGGAGTGCTACGGCGTGCTGCTGTACTGCAACACCTTCTCCACCCGGGAGGTGCGAATCGTTACGGAAAACGGCGACTTTGCCACTCGGCTGCCCAAGCTGTTCCAGAAGGCCTTCGGCGTTCATTTTGATCGCCAGCCGGAGGAGGACGCGGCGGGGAAGCTGATTTTCCAAATCACCGATGGGGAAAAGCTGGGCCGCATCATCGACGCCCTGGGCTTTGACGCCCGGCAGATGCTGGTGCAGCATGTGAACTTCGGCATTTTGGAGGAGGAGGCAGACCGCTGTGCCTTTCTGCGGGGGGCTTTCCTGGCGGGGGGCAGCGTCACCGACCCGGAGAAGCGGTATCACCTGGAGCTGGCCTCCTCTCACGTGCAGGCCAGCCGGGAGGTGTCCACGCTGCTGGAGGATACCGGTTTTGCGCCCCGCACGGTGATGCGGGGCGGCAACGCAGTGATCTACTTCAAGCTGTCAGAACACATTGAGGACTTTCTGACCATGACCGGCGCCCCGGCGGCGGCCACGGAGATCATGGCGGCCAAGGTGAACAAATCCCTGCGCAACGAGGTAAACCGGGCCACCAACTGCGACATCGCCAACCTGGACAAGACGCTGAAGGCGGCGGAGAGCCAGTGCCGGGACATTGAGAAGCTGCGCGCCGCCGGGAAGCTGGACGCCCTGCCGGAGCAGATCAAGACTACGGCGCTGCTGCGGATGGCCAACATGGAGGCGTCTATGGCGGAGCTGGCCCGGCTCCACAACCCGCCCATCACCAAATCCTGCCTGAACCACCGGCTGCGGAAGCTCGGCGAGCTGGCAAAAACGGTGGAATAAACCGCCATTAACTAAGGAGAACGGATATGTCCTTCGTACATCTGCATGTGCATACGGAATACAGCCTGCTGGACGGCGCCTGCCGCATCCGCGACCTGCCCAGGCTGGTGCGGGAGATGGGGCAGACGGCCTGCGCCATTACCGACCACGGCGCCATGTACGGCGTCATCGACTTTTACCGGGCCTGCAAGGCGGAGGGCATCCATCCCGTCATCGGCTGCGAGGTCTACGTGGCCCGCCGCAGCCGGTTTGACAAAACCCATGAATTCGACAGCGAATCCCGGCACCTGGTGCTGCTGTGCCAGAATGAGACGGGCTATCGGAATTTGAGCTACATGGTGTCACAGGCCTATGTGGAGGGCTTTTACAACAAGCCCCGCATTGATATGGATCTGCTGCGAGAGCACCATGAGGGATTGATCGCCCTGTCGGCTTGCCTGGCCGGCGAGGTGCCCAAGCGGATCTTGAACAACGATTACGAGGGGGCCAAGGCTTACGCGTTGGAGATGAACGCCCTGTTCGGCCAGAACAACTACTACCTGGAATTGCAGGATCACGGCATTGCCGACCAGACCATCGTCAACCGGGCGCTGCTGCGGATGCATGAGGAGACGGGCATTCCGCTGGTATGTACCAATGACGCCCATTATCTGCGGAAAGAGGATGCCGACAGCCACGACGTGCTGCTGTGCATCCAGACAGGGAAAACGGTGGACGATGAAAACCGGATGCGCTACGAGCCCCGGAACTTCTATCTCCGCTCCACGGAGGAGATGGAGCGGCTGTTTGCCGCCTATCCCGAGGCGGTGGAGAACACCCAGCGCATCGCTGACCGGTGCCAACTGGAGTTTACCTTCGGCAAGTACCACCTGCCGGAATTCAAGCTGCCGGAGGGCTACGACTCGCCCACCTACCTGCGGGAGCTGTGCGACAAGGGCTTTGCCGAGCGATACGGCGACAGGCCGGAGTACCGGGGACAGCTGACCTATGAGCTGGACATGATTGAGAAAATGGGCTTTACCGACTATTTCCTCATCGTGTCCGACTTTGTGCGCTACGCCAAGAGCGTGGGCATCCCGGTGGGGCCGGGCCGCGGCTCGGCGGCGGGCTCCATGGTGTCCTACTGCCTGTACATCACCGACATCGACCCCATGGCGTACAGCCTGTATTTCGAGCGTTTTCTGAACCCGGAGCGGGTGTCCATGCCCGATATCGACATGGACTTCGGCGACACCCGCCGGGGCGAGGTGGTGGACTACGTGCGGGCTAAGTACGGCGACGACCACGTGGCCCAGATCGTCACCTTCGGCACCATGGCCGCCCGGGGCGCCATCCGGGACGTGGGCCGGGTGCTGAACATGACCTACGCCGAGGTGGACGTGGTGGCCAAGCTGGTGCCCAACGCGCTGCACATCACCCTGGACGACGCGCTGAAAATCAGCAAACAGCTGAACGACATGTACCAGTCCGACCCACGGGTGAAGAAGCTCATCGACACCGCCAAGTCGCTGGAGGGTATGCCCCGCCACGCCAGCACCCACGCGGCGGGCGTGGTCATCACCAAGCGGCCGGTGTATGAATACGTGCCCCTGGCCCGGAACGACGACGCCATTGTGTGCCAGTACAACATGATCACGCTGGAAGAGCTGGGCCTGCTGAAAATGGACTTTTTGGGTCTGCGAAATCTGACGGTGCTGGACGACGCGGTGAAGATGGTGCAGCAGGTGGAGCCGGATTTCCGACTGGAGAATATCCCTATGGACGATCCGGAGGTGTTCGCCATGCTGACGGCGGGCAAGACCTCCGGCGTGTTCCAGATGGAATCCAGCGGCATGACCGGCGTGTGTCTGGGGCTGAAGCCGGAGAACATCGAGGACATCACGGCCATTATCGCCCTGTACCGTCCCGGCCCCATGGAGTCCATTCCCCGGTTTATCGCCTGCAAGCACAACCCCTCGCTGATTACCTACAAGCACCCGGCCTTAAAGCCCATCCTGGACATCACCTACGGCTGCATCGTGTACCAGGAGCAGGTGATCAAGATTTTCCAGCAGTTGGGCGGCTTCTCCCTGGGCCAGGCGGACATGGTGCGCCGGGCCATCTCCAAGAAAAAGGCGGAGCAGATCAAGAAGGAGCGGCAGGCTTTCGTGTACGGCGACGAGAGCAGGGGCATCTGCGGCTGCATTGCCAACGGCATCCCGGAGGCCACCGCCAACGCCATTTATGACGAGATTTACGATTTTGCCAACTACGCCTTCAACAAGGCCCACGCCGTGTCCTACGCGGTGGTGGCCTACCAGACGGCGTGGTTCAAGTGCCACCACGTGCGGGAGTACATGGCGGCGCTGCTGACCTCCGTGCTGGACAATACCGACAAGGTGACGGAGTACATCGCCGAGTGTAAAAACTGCGGCATCGACCTGCTGCCGCCGGACATCAACCGGTCCGACGACCGCTTTACCGTGGAGGGCAGCGGCATTCGCTTCGGCCTGGTGGCCATTAAGAACATCGGTCGTGGCTTCGTGCAGGCCATTATGCGCAAGCGACAGGAGGAGGGGGATTTCGTATCCTTCCAGGACTTTTGCAGTAAGATGATCGACTGCACGGAAATGAACCGCCGTGCGGTGGAGAACCTCATTCGCGCCGGGGCGTTTGATTCCCTGGGCGCACGGCGCAGCCAACTGATGGAGGTCTACCAGCGGGTGCTGGACGCGGTGGCGTCGCAGCGCAAGTCCAACGTGGACGGGCAGTTGGATTTCTTCGGCATGGCCTCCGGCAGCCGGGGCGGCGGCAGCATGATTCCGCTGCCGGACATCCCGGAGTTTTCCGCCGACCAACTTGTGTTTATGGAGAAGGAGACTACCGGCCTCTTTATCAGCGGTCACCCCATGGTGAACTACCGCCATAAGGCCAAAGCCATCGGCGCGGTGCCTATCCACGCCATTTTGGAGGACTTTTCCGCCGAGGACGGGCCCCGGAAATTCCGGGACGGGCAGGATATCACCATCGCCGGCATCGTTACCGCCAGCAAGACCCAGACCACCAAAAAGCAGACGCTGATGGCCTATGTGACGGTGGAGGACGAGACGGGGGCTATGGAGGTCATCTGCTTCGACAGGAGCATCGGACTCTACGGTGGCTCCATGACGGTGAACACCGCTGTGGCGGTGCAGGGCAGGCTGTCCATTCGGGATGAGAAGCCGCCTCAAATCATGTGCAATACCTTTTTAACCATTGACACTGCCTTTGCCGCCTATGAGGCGGCGATGCGGGAGCGGCCCCGCACACCCGCGCAGCGCACCGTTTATTTGAAGGTGCCGGGGTTGGAGAGCCGGGAATTTGCGCATTTGAAATTGGTAATGACCATGTTCGAGGGCGACACGCCGGTGAAAATCCGTCTGGCGGACACCGGCAAAATGCTGCTGACCCACTGCCTGTATCACCCGGCGCTGCTGGACGAGTGCCGGGAGTGGCTGGGCAAGGAGAACGTGGTAGTACGCGAAGAAAAGGGAAGGTGAGGCCATGACAGAATTGATACGCGAGATGCTGTTTCCTATGCCTATGACGGTGCAGATGGTGATCATCGTCATCGTGGGCGTGTTTCTGGCCTCCTTTGTGGACGGCGTGGCCGGGGGCGGAGGCATTATCTCTGTGCCCACGTATCTGATCGCGGGCCTGCCGGCCCATCTGGCGCTGGGCACCAACAAGCTGTCCTCCTGCATCGGCACGGCTGTGTCGGCGGGGCGGTTTATCAAGGGCGGCTACGTGGACTGGAAGCTGGGGGTGCCGTCTATCGTGCTGGCGTTGGCCGGCGCCCATCTGGGCACCCGACTGCAACTGGCGCTGGACGAGCGGTACTTAAAATGGCTGCTGCTGGTGGTGCTGCCCATCGTGGCGGTGGTGGTGCTGCGGCAGAGGACGTTCCCGGAGGAGCGGGGCGAAATGCCGGAAACGCGGCGGGCTGCCATTGTACTGGCTGCGTCGCTGATTGTGGGGGCCTATGACGGCTTTTACGGCCCCGGTACAGGCACGTTCCTCATCCTCATCTACTGCAACTTTGCGAAGATGGATTTGCGCACCGCCTCCGGCAACGTGAAGCTGGTGAATCTGGCCAGCAATATCGGCGCGCTGGTGACATCGTTTTTAAGCGGAAAGGTGTTTATCGTACTGGGCCTCATCGGCGCGGTGGCGTCCATCGCGGGCCATTATATCGGCTCCGGCATGGCCATTAAAAACGGCGCGAAAATCGTGAAGCCGGTGATTCTGGTGGTGCTGGCGCTGCTGGCGGTAAAGGTGATCACGGAACTGGTGTGAGGGGGAAGGATATGAAGAAAACCATCGGCATCCTGGGGGGGATGGGCCCCCTGGCCACGGCGGATCTGTTCCGTAAAATCGTGGTGATGACCAAGGCGGACAGCGACAACGACCATATCCGCATCTTCATCGACAACAACGCCGCCATTCCCGACCGTACGGCGGCCATTCTCCGGGGCGGAAAAGACCCCACGGAGGAGATGGTCTCGGCGCTGCGCAATCTGGAAAAGTGCGGCGCCGACTGCATCATTGTGCCCTGCAACACGGCCCATTACTTTATCCCTCGGCTCCAGGAGGTGACGGACACACCTATTCTGAATATGCTGGAGATCTCCGCCCGGGAAGCGGCCCAACGGTTCCCGGGGAAGAGGGGCGCCATCCTGGCCACCACCGGCACGCTGTCCACCGGGCTATATGACCGGGCGCTGGCGGCGGCGGGGGTGGAGACCGTGGTACCCGACGAGGCGCAGCAGAAAACGCTGATGTATCTGATTTACGATGTGGTAAAGGCCTCCCGGCCCCTGGCGGAGGCGGCAGAGCTGTGGGCAAAGCTGCTGGAGGAGCTGCGGGGCAGGGGAGCGGACTACTTCATCCTGGGCTGCACGGAGTTGCCCATCCTGGCGGACAACCTGGACGCCTCCGGGCCGTTTATCGACCCCACGGCGGAATTGGCGGCGGCCGCCATCCGGTTCTGCGGCTATGAAGTGAAGGAATAAGTTCTGATTTTGTCTATAATTAGCAAGAAACGATTTATTTATGGATAGTTTCGTGATTTTGGCGAAACTATCCATAAATTTTTGTTTGATTATCCAAAAGTTTTTGTTTGGAAGAAAATGGGCTTAACAACGGGGTGCGAATCGTGTATACTTTCAGTATCGGGAAAGCCGATTGTGTTTTATTGAAAGGAGAGTCGTAAAATGCAAGAGAAGAAAAAAATGAATCTCGGCGTGAAGATCCTGATCGGCCTGGTGGCCGGTATCATCGTGGGTGCCATCTTCTGGATGGCCATGGGCGCTGACGCGGCCGGTGCATTCACCGCCAAGTACATCAAGCCCTTCGGCGATATCTTCGTCAACCTGCTGAAGTTCATCGTGGTGCCCCTGGTGCTGCTGAGCATCATGGACGGCGTCATCTCCATGGGCGATATCGGTAAGGTGGGCAAGATCGGCTGGAAGACCGTGGCGTACTTCCTGGTGACCACCGCCATCGCCTGCATCATCGGCCTGATCGTGGCCAACATCTTCAAGGGCGCTTTCCCCGTGCTGAGCCTGGCTGAGGATGCCGCCTACGAGGCAAAGTCCTCCAACCTGATGGACACCATCGTCAACATCTTCCCCAACAACGCCATTGCGCCTCTGTCCAGCTCCTCCATGCTGCAGATCATCGTTATTTCCCTGGCCTTTGGCTGCGGCATCCTGGTGGCCGGTGACAAGGGCAAGCCCTTCGGCGATTTCATCACCTCCTTCAACGAGGTCACCCAGCGGGTGATGGGCTTCATCCTGGCCCTGTCTCCCTATGGCGTGTTCGCCCTGATGGTGTGGGTCGTGGCTGCGCAGGGTCCCAAAATCCTGGGTCACCTGGGCCTGGTGCTGCTGGCTGCTTACATCGGCTACATCATTCACGTGGTGCTGGTGTACAGCATGTCCGTCAAGGTCTTCGCCAAGATGTCCCCCATCACCTTCTTCAAGAAGGTATTCCCCGCCGCTGCCTTCGCTTTCACCTCCACCTCCTCTGTCGCCTCTCTGCCCATCACCAGGGAGTGCTGCGACGATATGCACGTGGACAGCGAGGTTTCCTCCTTCGTGCTGCCTCTGGGCGCCACCGTCAATATGGACGGTACCGCTATCTACCAGTGCGTAGCTGCCATCTTCCTGGCTAAGTGCATCGGCATCGACCTGACCCTGACCCAGATGATTATCATCGTGGTCACCGCCACCCTGGCCTCCATCGGTACCGCCGGTACCTCCGGCGCCGGCATGATCATGCTGGCCATGGTGCTGGATGCCGTGGGCGTGCCTCCCACCTACATCGGCATCATCTACGGTATCGACCGTCTGTTCGACATGGGCCGTACCGCGCTGAACGTGGTGGGCGATGCTTCCTGCGCCGTCTGCGTGAACCACTGGGAGGGCAACAACAACGCCTGACCTTGCGGCATAGCGTAACCCAAAAAAGGGACGCCCTCGGGCGTCCCTTTTTTTGGGGTTAATTGCGGTTTTCGCACAGGCTGCGGGCGGCGTTGTAGTCGCTGGGAACCTCCACCGTGTTGGGCGGGAAGAACTCGTTGACAGGGAAGGGCACCGTCTGGAACAGGCTGCAGGGGTCCTCCTGGGTGTTGGAGGGTGCGTTCTCCGTCTGGGGGATGCAGTAGTCATACACCGGCACCAGCAGCTGGGAGTCCCGCTCCAGCCGCACCAGGGTGAACTGGCCAAGAGTGACGAAGTAACGTACGGGGTCGGGGTCGTTCAGCACCAACTCACTGCCAAAGGCCTGGGCGATAAAGGCGGGCACCTCCGTCAGATTGCCGGCAGAGGCACCGCCGAAGCCGCTTGTGGTGTCTACCACCCGGCTGGACAGTACGATGGGATCCACTGCCTCCACCACCGCCGTGGGCAGGTTGGTGCGCAGCAGGGCGGGAACGTCCATCTCCTCCAGCACTGTGTCAGACGAGAAGATTTTGGCGGCGCCCTCGCTGCCGAAGAGGATGGCTCGCTTGTCAAACACGCACAGGCCCTCAGCCTCGGTGTAGCGGGGTGTGCCTGTATAGACCTGGAGCCGGACACGGTAGTAAAACCGCATATCCACGCTGTAATAGCCCCGGTTGAAGTTCACAGGCTCCACGTCGGTGAACACGTACAACAGCTCGGCGCTTCCGCCACGGGTGTTCTGGGCGTTTTCCAGCAGATTTTTAGCGTTGACGGTGGGGTAGAACCGCAGATCCTCCACGCAGTCTTTATCACGGCAAGAGTCGTATACCTTTTTCGTATGGATGCAAACGGACTCCCGCACGCTGTTCAGATCGCTGACGGGGCCGGGCATTACGGTTTCGGGCATGTTATTGACCTCCTGATAAGTATTGAAAGCATTGCGCCTTCATCACATTCTATGCCGGGTATGCCGCCATGTGCGCGCCACCTCCGGCCAGACTTTACAAACCGGGGCAAATCGGGTATAATAATAAAGAAGAAAGGGGGATGCGTATGGCAGAAGGGTTTATCCGTGACAAGCTGGAAATCAAGTTTGTGATACTATATGTGATGTCCCGGGTGACGGCGCCCATTCCCATGGACGGCGTGCAGCAGCTCACCATGATCGACGGTGGCATCGAGTACTTTGACTTTGCCGAGTGTCTGAATGACCTGGTGCGCACGGAGCACCTGACGCTGCACGACGGGCTGTACCTGATCACCGCCAAGGGAGTGCGGAACAGCCAGATCTGCGAGAGCAACATCCCCTATTCGGTGCGGCTGAAGGCGGACAAGGAGCTGGCAGCATACAACGCCATGCTGCTGCGGAAGTCCCAGGTGCGCAGCGGCGTCACCGCCAACGAAAAGGGTGGCTATACCGTCAATCTGGCGCTGGATGACGACCTGGGCAGTGTGATGCGCCTGTCGCTGATGATTCCCGACGAGGCCATGGGTAAGGAACTGTCGGACCGATTCCAGCGGGATCCGGAAAAGATGTATTCCAAGATACTGGAAGCGGTTATTTCCAAGTAAAACCATATACTGTAAAGTAATAAGCCTTTGCACACTGTGCAAGGGCTTCTTTTTGTCATACTGCGGGACGAGCCATCATAGAGTAGAGCATGAGAACGGAAAGGGGCGGGCTATGTGGAACAGCAGGCGGCGGTGACAAGGTTCCGGCAGGCGGCGGAACTGCTGGAGGGTAAGTGGCAACGGGGGCTGCGACAGCTGACCGAGGAGCAGATGGCGTCATGTGAGGAAATACGGCTTCGCGCCGGCGGGCATATGACGGTGCTGCTGCCGGAGGGGGAAGTAGTGCCTGACGCCGCACCTGCGGTGACCCATCAGGATTTGGAACGGCTGTGTGACATGCTGACGGCCTATTCCCGCTATGCCTCCGCCGACGCCATGGGACGGGGGTATCTCCAGACAAAAGGGGGATTTCGCGTGGGCCTGTGCGGCACGGCAGTGCTGCGGGAGGGCGTTGTTGCCAACCTGCGGGACATCTCCTCGGCGTCGCTGCGTATCGGCAGGGAGGTAAAGGACGTAGCAGGGCCTATTTTGAAAGAATTAATGCCCGATGGCACATTACCCGGCACACTGCTGCTCTCCGGGCCGGGCGGGGGTAAAACCACGCTGCTGCGGGACATGATCCGCTGCCTTTCAGACGGACAGGCCGGGCGGCGGCCCCTGCGGGTGGCGCTGGCGGACGAACGGGGCGAAATCGCCGCCATGTACCAGGGCCTGCCCCAACTGGACGTGGGGGGCCACACGGACGTGCTGGACGGCTGCCCCAAGGCCATGGCCATCCCCATGCTGCTGCGAAGCATGAACCCACAGGTGCTGGCGGTGGACGAGATTACGGAGACAGAGGACATCAGGGCCATTCTAAGCGCTGCCAACTGCGGTGTGACGATGCTGGCAACGATTCACGCTGCTGATGTGGCGGAATTGAGGCGAAAACCTCTGTTTCGCAGACTATTGCAAGCAAAAGTGTTCACAAAAGCAGTGGTGATACAGCGGCTGGAGGCGCAGCGGCAATATCTTGTGGAGGATTTGGCGTGATTAAAGGCGTAGGTGCGTTGCTGATCCTATCTGCCAGCCTGCTGCTGTGCCGGGAGCGGTTTTCCAGGCAACGGCAAAAGCTGTTGTACATTGAAGACCTGGCACAGGCATTGTCGGATATGGCGTCTGCCGTGCGATTTACCGGTCTGACGCTGCCTGACGCCATGGCCCAGCAGCAGATTCGTCTCTGGTGCGGTGGGCTGTTTACAGCGGTCTGCCAAGGGTATGAACAGGGTGCTGCGTTGGCGGAGAGCTGGCAGAGGGCCATAGAGGGGCTGGACTGGGAGGTAAAGCGGGTGCTGCAAGCCCTGTCGTGGCAGGGCGACCGGGAAAAGCTGCTGGGCGAGTTGCTGCGCGGTGCGGAGGCACTGTTGGAGACGGAGGCGCGGTGGCGGGAGGTCATGCGCTCCCAGCGGAAGGTGCAGCTGGCCGGGGCGCTGTCACTGGGACTATTACTAATGATTCTTCTGATTTGAGGGTATCGCAATGGAAGTGGATTTGATTTTCAAGATTGCTGCGGTGGGCATTCTGGTGGCGGTGTTGAATTTGATTCTGGTACGATCCGGGCGGGACGAACAGGCACTGATGACCACCCTGGCGGGGCTTGTGGTGGTGCTGATGATCCTCGTGCAGCAGATCAGCCAGCTGTTTGAGCTGATCCGCAGCCTGTTTTCACTGTGATGGCGGTGCTGTGGAAGGCGCTGGGGCTGTGCGTCATCGGTGCCATTCTGGCCTCGGCGCTGAAAAAGACAAGCCCGCCCATGGCGCTGATGGTGGCTCTGGGCGCCTGTGTGGGGGCGCTGTGCCTGCTGGCGGCACAGGTGGAGCGCTTGGCGTCGTTTTGCCGTCAGATCATGGCGCTGACAGGGATGGATGAGACGGTGTTCACGCCGCTGGTGAAAATACTGTGCGTGGGTATTGTGGTGCGTGTCGGCAGCGAGATCTGCAAGGACGCGGAGTATAACGGCGCCGCAGCGGTGGTGGAGCTGACCGGGGCCATGGTGGCGGTGGGGGTGTCAATCCCCCTGTGGGAGGCGGTATGGCACATGGTACAAAGCATATTGTAAAGGGAATCATCTTTACAGTGTTGATTACGGTATGCTGCTTTTCCAAACCTGCTGTGGCGGAGGAATGGGCAGATGTAACGGCGGATTTGCCGCCGGAAGTGACGGCCTACCTGGACGAAGATGCCGAGGGCTACGGCTGGCAAAGGGGCTTTAGGGCGATGGGGGAGCAGGCAGTAACGCTTTTGGCGGAGGAGCTGTCAGGCGGCGTGCGGGGAGCGGCGTCTTTGCTGCTGATCGTTATTGCCACCTCAGTGGCGGAGGGCGCCATGACGGCGGCAGGGGACGGAAAGGTGCCCAACTACGTGCCTATGGCGGCAGTGCTGGCGGTGACCGGCGCGGCGGTGGGCGGGCTCCACAGCCTGGCGTCGTCCTGCTCGGAAACGTTGGAGCGGCTTCACGTGCTCTCGGAGCTGCTGCTGCCCGCCATAGGGGCGGCGATGACGGCGGCGGGCGGCGTGGTATCGGCGTCCATGAGGCAGGTGGCTACGGTGTTCCTGTCCCAGGTGCTGATTGGGATGATGCAGACGCTGCTGCTGCCATTGGTGTACTGCCTCATCGGCGCATCGGCGGCGGACGTGATGCTGCCGGATCACCACTTCAAGGCCATAGCGTCCGCCATCCGGAAGGTGGTGACCTGGGCGCTGACGGCCTGCGTGGTGCTGTACACCGGGTATCTCACCGTGGGGGGAGCGGTAGCGGGCAGCGCCGACCGGCTGGCGATGCAGGCCACCCGATCCGTCATCTCGGCGGCGGTGCCGGTGGTGGGCGGCATCATTTCCGATGCCAGCGGTGTGGTACTGGCAGGGGCGGAAACGATAAAAAACGCCATGGGTGTGGCGGGGCTGCTGGCGGTGCTGGGGATGTGCCTGGGGCCGTTTGTCTCGCTGTTGGTACAGTTTTTTCTGTTTAAGGCGGTTTCCTTTCTGGCGGGAGTGTTGGGCGGCGCGGTGGCATCGTATTTGGACGCCATCGGAAATGCGTATGGGCTGCTGCTGGGTATGGTGGGTACAGGGGCGCTGGTGCTGATAATTTCTCTATCTACTTCGATGAAGCTGGTGATGGCATGAGTGACATTCGGACATGGCTTGTGGGGCTGTTTGCCGCCGCTGCGGTGGTAAGCGTGCTGTATAGCCTGATCCCCCGGGGCAAGCTGCTGGTGATCGCCCGGTGTAGCGGCGGCCTGGTGCTACTGCTGGCGCTGCTGCGGCCTGCGCTGCACTGGGATAGCCACATCTGGGAGAACAGTTTTCGCCGGTGGCAGGACGAAATGGAGACGGCGTCGCTGGAAATGCAGGGCGCGGGGGAAAATCGGCTGTCATCACTCATAGCGGACAAGACGGCTGCATATATTCAGGAAAAAGCGGAGGCCATGGGGCTTACGTGCCACCCAACGGTTTCTACATCGCTGCGGCAGGGGGTACCTTTCCCCGACCGGGTATGGCTGGACATTCCCTTTCACGGAGCGCTGTCCGACTGTATTGCAAACGACCTGGATATTCCACAGGATCGGCAGATATGGCAGGAGGATTCACCGTGAAGGAAAAATGGTTTACAGTAATGTCCCGGTATAAGCTTCCGGCAATTATGCTGCTCTTGGGCGTGGTGCTGATGCTGCTGCCGCTGGGGAAGAAAACCGCTGTGGCAACCCAGGAGACGCCCCCACAGGAATTTGATCTGGCGGCCATGGAGCGGCAGATGGAGGAGATCGTGGGCTGTATAGACGGCGTGGGGCGTGTGAAGGTGATGCTGACGCTGCGCACCGGGCCTACGCTGTCCCTGGCCAGCGACAAGGACGAGACGCTGCGGGACGCGGAGATGCGGACGGAGAACCAGATTCTGAAGCTGAACCGGGGCAGCGGCATGCAGGAGGTGGTCATCACGCAGCAGCGCTATCCCGTGTTTCAAGGCGCTGTCATCGTGTGCGACGGCGCAGGAAACAGCGCGGTGCGCTTGCAGGTGACGGAGGCGGTGTCGGTGCTGACATCGCTTTCCAGCGATAAGATAACCGTGGCAAAATGGCAATCATAAAAGATGGGGAGGATTCGGACAATGAAAAAGGTCAAGGTGACGAAGCAGATGGGTAAACGGTATGCCGTGGTAGCGGCGGTGATGGTGCTGGTGGGGGCATCCCTCTACATGAACTGGCGCTACGCCGGGGAGTCGGCGCCCAACACCAAGGTACTGGGCCAGGCCACGCTGGTAAACGAGACGGAGCAGGAGGAGGCGGCGGAGGTGTCCCGCCCGGTGGTGGAGGAGAACGACTACTTTGCCACCGCCCGGCTCAGCCGCAAGCAGGCTCGGGACAGCGCCATTTCCATGTTGCAGGAGGCGGAGATCGACGAGCACGCCTCGGAGGATGTGCTGAACGAGGCATCACAGACGCTGCAGGTCCTGGCATCCTACACGGTGGCCGAAGCCCAGATTGAGAATCTGGTCACCGCCAAGGGGTACACCGACTGCGTGGCCTTCATGGGGGCGGAGTCCATCAGCGTGGTGGTGGCGGACGCGGATGGCCTGGACGCCACGGACGTGGCCCGCATCAAGGACATTGTGATGACGGAGACGGACTATAAACCCGCCCAGATCAAGGTGATGGAGGCAAATTAACTGTTGTATTTTTCCGCTGCCAATGGTATACTGAATGCACTAATGTGTATTAAGGAGATTGGCAGCTATGGCTGAGAGCAAAGATTATCTGGTACACCAGGAGGAAATGGGCAATATCCAGATTTCCGAGGAAGTGGTGGCCTCCATCGCCGTGAACGCCGCCGTAGAAGTGGACGGCGTGGGCGGACTGATGAGCGCCAACGTGTCCGACATCGTCACCGGCGGCAAGAAGCTGACCAGCAAGGGCATCAAGGTGGAGATGGACGGCAGCGACCTGGTGGTGAACCTTTACATTATCGTGCGCTATGGCTGCGCCGTGGGCGAGGTGGCCAAAAAAGTGCAGCAGGTGGTGTTCAGCGCCCTGGAGGGTATGACCGGTTTCAAGGTTTCCACCGTCAACGTCCACGTGGGCGGCATCAGCTTCAACTAACGGATAGAGAGATAGAGAGATATGACACGCAATACTGCCAGAGAAATCGCATCCCATTTGATTTATGAGCTCAGCTTCACCGACCTGGGTGTGGAGGAATTCCTGGACGCCAGGCTTAACGCCGAGAATTTTGCCGATCTGCTGCCGGAGTGCGAGCTGTATGAGGAACTGCCCAATGAGAAGCAGGCGGCCTACATCCGCCGGCTGGTGACAGGTGTTTCCCAGCACGCGGCGGAGCTGGATACCTACATTGAGAAGTACGCCCAGGGCTGGCGGTTTGACCGCATCTCCCTGGTGGCTTCCGCCATTATGCGCCTGGCTATGTTCGAAATCATGTATATGCCGGACATTCCCAACGGCGCCGCCGTCAATGAGGCGGTGGAGCTGGCCAAGAAATACGACGACCCGGAGACGGCCAAGTTCGTCAACGGCATTCTGGGCAGCTTCGTCCGGGAAGAGATTAAGGAGTAATCGGGAGGGCAGAGCGGTGGCTCTGCCTTTTTCCCATGTGGGGAGGTGGATGACATAGGGCAGCAGATATTTTCCGTGACACAGGTGAACGAGCTGGTGAAGGCGCTGCTGGACGGCGCTGTGCCGCTGCAAAACGTCCACGTACAGGGGGAGCTGAGCAACTATAAGATCTATCCCTCCGGGCACCATTATTTTACGCTGAAGGACGGCAACTCTGCCATCCGCTGCGTCATGTTCGCCTCCTCCGCCATGCGTTTGCGGTTCCGCCCGGAAAACGGCATGAAGGTGGTGGCGGCGGGCCGGGTCAGCGTGTATCCCCGGGACGGCGCGTACCAGCTCTATTGCGCATCGCTGACGGTGGCGGGCGTGGGCGACCTGTACGTGGCCTACGAGCAGCTAAAAGAAAAGCTGCTGGCCCGGGGCCTGTTTGACGAGGGCCATAAAAAGCCCCTGCCCCGGTACCCCGGGCGGATCGCCATTGTCACTTCTCCTGCCGGTGCGGCCATTCACGATATGATTCGCATTCTCCGGCGGCGCTACCCCATTGCCAAGGTGATGTTACTGCCGGTGCGGGTGCAGGGCACGGAGGCGCCGGGGGAGATCGCCGAGGCCATCGCCTACGCCAATGAACACCATCTGGCGGATGTGCTGATCACCGGCCGGGGCGGCGGCTCCATCGAGGACTTGTGGGCCTTTAATGACGAGCGGGTAGCCTACGCCATCTACGATTCGGCAATTCCCGTTATCTCCGCCGTGGGCCATGAGCCGGATGTGACCATTGCCGACTTTGTGGCCGATGCCCGGGCCTCCACACCCTCCAACGCGGCGGAGATCGCCGTGCCGGACATGGCGGAGCTGCTGGGGCGGCTGGCGCAGCAGGACGGACGGATGCGCCAGGGGCTGCTGGGTGCCGCAGAGGCCCGGCGGCAGCGGCTGGAGAGCGCGGCTTCCCGCCGGGTGTGGCAGGACAGCGGGGCGCTGTTGCAGGATAAGCGCCTGGCGCTGGACAGCGTAACGGCACGGCTGGAGGGCGCGGCGCAGCGCAGCTTGCAGCAGAAGGAACAACGGCTGGCTACCCTTGTCTCGGCGGTGGACGCCATGAGCCCGCTGAAGGTGCTGGGCCGGGGCTATGCCATCGCTACCGATGATAGGGAGCAGATCATCCGCGCGTCTAGTCAGCTCACAGAGGGCGATAGAGTGCATTTGCGGTTTCACAGCGGCGGGGCGGTTTGCCGCGTAGAGAGCAGGGAGGACTGACATGGCAAAGAAAATGGATTTTGAGCAGAGCATGGCACGGATTGAGGAAATCGCCGCCGCGTTGGAGCGGGGCGACGCCACGCTAAGTGAGAGCATGGCGCTGTTTCAGGAGGGCACAGCCCTCATCGGCAAGTGCC
Organism: Oscillospiraceae bacterium; assembly: GCA_017448145.1. GTDB lineage: Bacteria > Bacillota > Clostridia > Oscillospirales > Oscillospiraceae > Vescimonas. The sequence goes on from JAFSMA010000122.1 coordinate 36,759, forward strand.
GTGAGGAATTGGACAAGGCCCAGCAGCAGGTGGTGCAGCTGATGCGCAACGCAGACGGCGGGGCGGATGAAGCGCCCTTTGCGGTGGAGGAATGACGATGAACTACGATGCACAGTATAAAGAATATCTGACCGCCATCGAGGGTTATCTGGACGGTCTTTTCACCGCGGACAAGCCCTATGGGCGGCTGTATGAGTCCATTCGGTACAGCCTGCTGGCAGGGGGGAAGCGGATCCGCCCGGTGCTGACGCTGGAATTTGCCCGGCTGGGTGGCATCGACTGGCACCTTGCCCTGCCCTTTGCCTGCGCCCTGGAGCTGGTTCACAACTACTCGCTGATTCACGACGACCTGCCATGCATGGATAACGATGACCTCCGCCGGGGAAAGCCCACCAACCACAAGGTGTACGGCGAGACGCTGGCGGTGCTGGCAGGCGACGCCTTGCAGCCTGAGGCCTTCCGCCTGATGGCCGAGGCGCCGGGCCTCTCCGCCGAGACGAAGCTGGAGGCGGTGCGGGTGCTGTCCCATGCCTGCGGCGCCGACGGCATGGTGGGCGGACAGGTGCTGGATACCCTTTGCCGCGTCAACACCCGTGAGGGCTTGCAGGAGCTGAACCGGCTGAAAACCGGCGTGATGATCTCCGCCGCCGCCGACCTGGGCTGCGTGGCTGCCGGGATGAGCGGTGAACAGCGGGCCCAGGCCCGGCAATATGCCGACAATCTGGGCCTTGCCTTCCAGATTCGGGACGATATGCTGGACGTGATGGGGGACGAGGCCGTGTTCGGCAAGCCCATCGGCTCCGACCGTGAGGAGGGGAAAATCACTTACGTTGACCTCCTGGGCCTTGATGGCTGCGAGGCGGAGGTGGAGGCCACCACAAAGCGCGGCTGCGACGCCATTGCCCCCTGGCAGGGCAGCGAATTTCTGCTGGAGCTGGCCCGCCGCATGGTGGCCCGGGACAAGTAAATATCTTTGTATATTCCCAAGCGGCGCAGGAGACGAATCTGTTCCCTGCGCCGCTTTTTCACTGCGGGTTATTTGGGACAAGAAAACCATAAAAATATACCGTATATGATGAATATTTACTGTTGTCAAAACGGAGAAGCTATGGTATTATAATAAATTGCTGAACAGAGGCGCAGTATCCTAGTCAGATCTTCCGTTTCCTAAGAGGGGCCTAAAAATCCCTTAAAGGGCACAACTGTGAAACCTCTGGTGCCTGCTTCTTACGCCCAGTTTGGGGTGGGTGCTGGACGGAAGGTGCGCTTATGGCGTGCCTGCGCTCGTAGGGCGCCCTCCAATGGCATGGAGGACCCGACCCTGCGGTCGTGGAGACCTGCTGTTGTGCGTCGGCGTACTCCCCTTGTGGTAAGCGACCGGCGTACGAGGCAGATGTATGGAAACCTGCATTGCGGTGCTACCCGGCTTTAAGCCGTGAACGCTGTGTGCAGAGTAGCCTGCCTTGCGTGGAGAAGGTGGATAGGGGAGCTGATGCTCGAGATCCCTGGCCGGGGAAGCAGAGCGATTCCCTTGAAACCCCATCTGCAAAAGAGGATAAGAAACGGTTTGACTGTGGTGGAAATCACCTAGGCTGTCCTTTGCGGGGCAGCGGAGGGATTGCAGTGCGGACTAAGTGGCAGTCGGGTATTGCGACGCGGTAACGGCGCAGAGCAGTGCTGAAAGGGAAACCGCCTCCATCGGCGACGAGAGGTGCGCTGCGGGGAAAGCCAACCCGTACCTAAGCCGTAAGATTTACTTTCGCTGCTGCCCTGTTCAGTGATTTAACGATTCTCCGCCCGTTGGCGGTGGAATAGACAGGAGTGTACCTTGAAGGGGAAAGAGAAACAGAAATCCAACCATTGGGCCGTACAGGTCTTCGTGCTGGCGGTGGCCCTCAGCGCTGCGCTGAGTCTCATCTCGTCCACGGCCCTCACCGGGGCGGGATACGTGGTGGCCGTGTCGGTGCTGGTGGCGTTTATCGCGCTGGGCATCGTGTTCGACATGATCGGCGTGGCGGTTACGGCGGCGGATCCCAGGCCCTTCCACTCCATGGCCTCCCATAAGGAAAAAGGCGGCAAGCAGGCTATCCGCCTGCTGCAAAATGCCAGCCGCGTCAGCTCTGTGTGCAACGACGTGGTGGGCGACATCTGCGGCATCGTCAGCGGCACCACCGCTGCGGTGATCGTAACCAGATTGCAGCAGGATTTCAGTACCACGTCGGTGCTGATCTCCATCGCGCTGACGGCGCTGATCTCCGGCCTGACCATCGGCGGCAAGGCCCTGGCGAAAACCGTGGCCATTAACGACTGCACCCGGGTGGTACACCGGGTGGCGCTGATCATGTACGCGCTGCACCTGTATCGGTGAATTTGAGGATAGAAATGATTATAGAGACGATAAAGCAGCCTTCCGATATTCGGAAGCTGACGGATACACAACTGCAAACGCTTTGCGGGGAAATGCGGCAGTTTTTGGTGGAGCAGGTGTCGAAGACCGGCGGGCATCTGGCCTCCAACCTGGGCGTAGTGGAGCTGACGGTGGCCATTCACCGGGTGTTTGACACGTCCCGTGACCGACTTTTGTTCGACGTGGGCCACCAGTGCTATGTCCATAAGGCGCTGACCGGACGGCGGGAGCTGTTTGCCACGCTGCGGCAGTTCGGCGGCCTCAGCGGCTTTCCCAAGCCCTATGAGAGCATCCACGACGCTTTTTTTGCCGGACACGCCTCCGATTCCGTGTCTGTGGCGCTGGGCATGGCCCGGGCCCGGACGCTGCGACATGAAAACTATCAGGTGCTGGCGCTGATTGGCGACGGCGCTCTGGGCGGTGGCCTCAGCTTCGAGGGGCTTAACGACGCCGGCGCGTCCCGGGAGCCCATGATCGTGGTGCTCAACGACAACGGTATGTCCATCGCCCCCAACGTGGGCGGCGTTTCCCACCATCTGCAAAATCTGCGGAATAAGCCGGAGTACTACGAGTTTAAGAAGAAATACCGGGAGACCCTGGGGGGCAGCCCGGTGGGCCAGCAGATCTATAAGGTGAGCCACAGCCTGAAACGGGCCCTGAAAAACTCCATCTACCCCACCTCCACCATGTTTGAGAGCCTGGGCTTCCACTATCTGGGGCCGGTAAACGGCCATGATGTGGCGGCGCTGACCCAGGCGCTGACGCTGGCAAAGACCCTGGACCGGCCTGTGCTGCTCCATGTGCTGACCACCAAGGGGCAGGGGTATGCGCCCGCAGAGCGGGATCCCGGCAAATTCCACGGCATCGGTGCATTCGACGTGGCTTCGGGCAATACTTTGAAGCTTTCTGGCGACAGCTTTTCCTCCGTGTTCGGCAAGACGCTGACGGAGCTGGCGGGGGAGGACGAAACGGTGTGCGCCATTACGGCGGCTATGCCTGACGGCACGGGACTGACGCAATTTGCGGAAAAATATCCCAAACGGTTGTTTGACGTAGGCATTGCAGAGGGCCACGCCGTTGCTATGGCGGGCGGTATGGCCAAGCAGGGCTTGAAGCCTGTCTTTGCGGTGTATTCCAGCTTTTTGCAGCGGGGCTACGACATGATGGTACAGGATGTGGCCCTGGATGGGCTCCACGTGGTGTTCGGCGTGGACAGAGCGGGACTGGTGGGTGCCGACGGCGAGACCCACCACGGCTGCTTGGATGCGCTGTATCTCTGTCAGATCCCGGGCATGACGGTGTATTCTCCCGCCAGCTTTGCGGAGCTGCGCGCTATGCTGCGGCGGGCTGTGCTGGACGCCTCCGGCCCGGTGGCGGTCCGCTATCCCCGGGGCGGGGAGGAGCGGTATACCGCCGATTGGGACAACGAGGCGGTGTCGGTGCTGCGAGAGGGCGACGACGCCGTGATCATAACCTACGGTATTTTAGTAAACCAGGCCTTGGACGCGGCGGATCTGCTGGCGGAGAGGGGCATCCATGCCGCCGTGGTGAAGCTGCATCAGATCGCGCCGCTGGACGAGGACGGCATCTGCCGCGCCGCAGGCCGGGCCAAGTGCCTGCTGGTATTGGAAGATTGCCTTGCCACCGGCTGTGTGGGCCAGCGCGTGGCCGCTATGCTGGTGGAAAAGGGCTGCGCGCCCCGGCGCTTACTGTTGAAGAATCTGGGCGGCGCTGTGCCGTCCCACGGCAGCGTGGGCCAGCTCTACCGCCAACTGGGTTTAGACGGCGGCAGCGTGGCAAAGGCCATCGAGGAGGCAGTACATGAGCAATAAAACAAGGCTGGACGTGCTGCTGGTGGAACGGGGCTTGGTAGAGAGCCGCCAGAAGGCCCAGGCCGTCATTATGGCGGGACAGGTGTTCGTGGCCCTGCAGAAAGTGGACAAGCCAGGCACCGCCGTGGCCAATGACGCAGAGATCGAGGTGCGGGGCCACGTGCTGCGTTACGTGAGCCGGGGTGGCTTGAAGCTGGAAAAGGCCATGCAGACCTGGCCCATCACCTTGGAGGGCAAAATTTGCGCCGACATCGGCGCCTCCACCGGTGGCTTCACCGACTGTATGCTGCAAAACGGCGCACAGAAGGTGTACGCCGTGGATGTGGGCTACGGCCAGTTGGACTGGAAACTGCGCAACGATGAACGGGTGGTGTGCCTGGAGCGCACCAACGCCCGGTATCTGAGCCATGAGGAGATTCCCGACACGCTGGATTTCGCGTCCATCGACGTCAGTTTCATTTCGCTGAAGCTGATTTTCCCGGCGCTGTATGCTCTGCTGCGGGAGGGTGGTGAAATCGCCTGCCTGATCAAGCCCCAGTTTGAAGCGGGCCGGGAAAAGGTGGGCAAAAAGGGCGTTGTCCGGGACAGCTCGGTGCATAAAGAGGTGCTGGGAAACTTCCTTGGCTATGCAAAGGAAAATCACTTTACAGTGCTTGGCATTACCTATTCTCCCATCCGCGGGCCGGAGGGAAATATTGAATATTTAGGGTATCTGCGCAAGTCCGATGAGCCGGACGGCGCCTACGATATTGACGCCGTAGTGGCGGCGTCCCACGAGGAATTGAAGGGAGGGAGCGACACATGAAAAAAGTGATTTTATGCCCCAATCCCTATCGCGACAAGGATCTGGCGGTGGCCAGACAGTCCCAGGAGATTTTAAGCAGTATCGGCTTTGAAACGGTGGTGTGTCTGCCTTTCCAGCGGGAGGGGTATGACGACCAGCTGGGCGTACCCATCGGA
>JAFSMA010000123.1 GCA_017448145.1 Oscillospiraceae bacterium
AGTCGCGCACTTTATGAACACCATGCGGCGCGGCGTCCTCGGCTATGAAACTGCTGATAACCTATTCTTTCGTCAAATTGCACAATTAGCCGGGTGATATTTTTATATCACTTCATCTTGCATTTATCTTGACAATCTTCATGCATTTTACGGCGAAACTTCGTTTACCGCCGTTTCCGGCGGCTCCTCCGCCGTCAGCAGGATCTCGATGATCCCCGCGTGTTCCGCGTCGGGATAGAAATGCACCTGCCAGGCCTCCGGCGCCACGCCCAGTTCTTCCTGCACCCGGGCCACCGTGTCCAGCACGTCCCGGCTCTGGTCCCGGAAGTAGCCCAGCTGCAGCACCAGAGCCTCGCCGCCGTTTTCCGCCGCGGCGGTGAGCAGATCCTCCAGGGCGGACACGCTGGTGGTGTGCACCATGGCGGCCACCTGTTCCGCCGTGCGGCGATAGGCGATTGCCACCGCCACCTGGCTGAAAGCGCCCTTGTCGTCCACGGTGTAGGTCATGTAATCCACGGCGTAGGCCCCCAGGGGCGTCTCGTGCTGCACCTCGGCGCAGGCCTGCTCCGCCGCGTCGCTGCCGGTGAGGCCGCCGTTGGGGTAGTAGAGGATGGTGCCGCTCTCCCCGTGGCCGCCCACCAGCAGCAGCAAATCGTTCACCAGATCCTGGTAGGTCTCCGCCCGCAGCACCGACCGATCCTCGCTCTCGTAATAGGTGGCGCTGTGGGGCGACACGCTGCTGTAAGACCGGTGCAGAAAGCCGCAGCCGGTGAGAAAGACGGCCAACGCCGCCAGAACCGTTGCCATAGCCTTGCGCATGGGCTCCTCCTTTCTCACAGTCCCCCCGGCGTGTACACGCCGAAGCCCTCGCCCAGAATCTCGTGGGCGTCGTACACGATCATAAAGGCGTCCTTGTCCTTCTCCCGCACCAGCCGCTTCACGGTGACGATCTGCCCCCGGGAGAAGGCGCAGAGGATCACCTGCTTGTCCTCCCCGGAGAAGCCCCCGGTGCCGTGGAGCAGCGTCACGCCCCGATCCAGCTCCAAAAGGCCCTGGGTGATGGCCTCATATTGGGGGCTGATGATGATGGCCACCTTGGCGGCGTTGCCGCCGTAGACCATTTTGTCCATCATAATGGAGATGAAATACATGGCCACCGTGCCGTACAGCGCCCGGGTCAGATCCCGGAAAATCAGGGCGTACAGCAGCGTAATGGTCACGTCGATGGCCAGGCACAGCTTGCCGATGCTCACCCGCTCAAACCGCAGCTTTAAGAGCCTTGCTGCCAGCTCGGTGCCGCCGGTGGTGGCGCTTTGCAGCATCATGGCGCCGCAGGCCGCGCCCATCAGCACGCCGCCGTACAGCACTGCCAGAATGGGGTCCATGGGGGTAAAGGTGTGGAGCCGGGCCAACACGTCGATCATCACCGAGCTCACCGCCGTGGCGTACAGCGACGCCACCAGCAGCCTGGGTCCGATCTTTCGCCAGCCCAGCAGAAACAGCGGCACGTTCAGCACCAGCGTCACCGTGCCCACCGGCAGCCGGGGGAAAAAGTAATGGATGATCTGGGCCGCGCCGGTGAAGCCGCCCACGTTCAGGGTGTTGGCCTGAAAGCACCAGTTGAAGGCCAGGGCGTACACGGCGCAGGCCAGGGTGATGATGCCGTATTGGGTGAGAATCTTTTTCAAAGGGACGCTCCTTTCCCGAAAGGGCTTAGCCCCACATCGCCTTATCGTCATGACGCGGCCGCATTACAGCAGCGTCATCTGCTGCTGGCCCAGGTCCTCGCCCCGCAGCAGCGCGCCGGCGGCGGGCAGGGTGCGGGTGCGGTAGCGGCCCAGGTTGGCGATGGGCAGCTCCTGCAAGGTGGCCACCCGTTCCAGCCGGTGCTTGGGCTTGATGGTCATCACCTTCACGCCCTGGGTGGTGCGTGTGGTCTTGGGCGTCAGCGTGGCGGTGTGGACCAGCAGGCAGCGCTGCTCGTCGGTGATGAGGGCCAGCTCCTCTTCGGCGGCAAGGAAGCGAATGTCCACCAGCTCCCCCTTGTCGCTGTACGCGCCGGTGAGGCGGCGGCGGTTGGAGGCGGTGGCGTAGGACTGCAGGGGCACCTTGGCCACCTTGCCGTCGGCAAAGAAGAACAGCACGTGGCCGCTGTAATCGCCGGTAAGGCACATGTAGACCACGTTCTCCCCCTCGTCCATATTCAGCTTGGCAGGCAGATAGTCCCCCAGCACGCTGGCCTTGGCGTCGGAGAAATCCCCCACCCGGGCCTTGTAGCACTGCTGATGGTCGGTGAAGAAAATCACCTCGGCGGCGGTGTCGGTCTCGAAGGTCTGGCGCAGGCTGTCGCCCTCCTTGTACTTCTGCTCGCCGGACATCCGCAACGACTGGGGGCTGATTTTCTTGAAATAGCCCTCCCGGCTGAGGAAAACGGTGACGGGGCTGGCCTCCACGGCCTCTTCCTCCTCCACGTCCTCCACCTCGTGGCGGAACACCACCTCCGTGCGGCGGGGCACGGCGTACTTCTTGCGCACGTCGGTGAGCTCGTCGATGATGATGCGGCGGATGCGCTGCGGCTTGGCGAGGATATCCTCCAGGTCGGCGATCTCATCCTCCAGCGCGGCGGTCTCGGCGGTGCGCTTTAAGATGTATTCCTTGTTGATATTCCGCAGCTTGATCTCCGCCACGTACTCGGCCTGCACCTGGTCGATGCCGAAGCCGATCATCAGGTTGGGGATGACCTCCGCCTCCTCCTCCGTCTCCCGGATGATGGCGATGGCCCTGTCGATGTCCAGCAGGATGCGCTGCAGGCCTTTCAGCAGGTGGAGCTTCTCCTTCTTCTTCCCCAGCACGTGGAACACCCGGCGCTTTACGCACTCCACGCGCCAGGCCGTCCACTCGTCCAAAATCTCGCCCACGCCCATGACCCGGGGGGACCCGGCGATGAGGATGTTGAAGTTGCAGCTCACCGTGTCCTGCAAGGGGGTCAGGCGGAACAGCTTGGCCATCAGCTTGTCCGGGTCCACGCCCCGCTTCAGCTCAATGGCCAGCTTCAGGCCGCTTAAATCGGACTCGTCCCGCATGTCGTTGATTTCCTTTACCTTGCCGGCCTTCACCAGCTCCGCCACCTTGTCCAGAATGGCCTCGATGGAGGTGGAGTAGGGAATCTCGTAGACCTCGATTACGTTCTCCGCCTTGTCGTAGCGGTATCGGGCACGAACCTTCAGGCCGCCCCGGCCGGTGCGGTAAATCTCCCCCAGGGCGTCCATGTCGCAGACCAGCTCTCCGCCGGTGGGGAAATCGGGGGCGATAAGGGTCTGGGTGATGTCGTGGGAGGGGTTTTTCAGCAGGGCGATGGCGGTGTCGCACACCTCGCCCAGGTTGAACCCGCAGATCTGGGACGCCATGCCCACGGCGATGCCCTGGTTGGCGCTCACCAGCACGTTGGGGAAGGTGGTGGGCAGCAGGGAGGGCTCCAGCATGGTGTTGTCGTAGTTCTCCACAAAGTCCACGGCGTCGTTGTCCAGATCCCGGAACAGCTCGGCGCAGATGGGGGAGAGCTTTGCCTCGGTGTAGCGGCTGGCGGCGTAGGCCATGTCACGGGAGTAGACCTTGCCGAAGTTGCCCTTGGAGTCCACAAAGGGGTGCAGCAGCGCCTCGTGGCCCTTGGAAAGGCGCACCATGGTGTCGTAAATGGCGGCGTCGCCGTGGGGGTTGAGGCGCATGGTCTGGCCCACGATGTTGGCGGACTTGGTGCGGCTGCCTGTCAGCAGGCCCATCTTGTACATGGTGTACAGCAGCTTGCGGTGGGCGGGCTTGAAGCCGTCGATCTCCGGAATGGCCCGGCTGACGATCACCGACATGGCGTAGGGCATGTAGTTGGCGTCCAGCGTCTCGGTAATGGGCTGGCGCACGGTGGCGCCCCGCAGCCCCATCACGTTGGGGTCGGCCACGTGGCGAATGGGTTTATCCTCGGTGGTTTTCTTCTTTGCCATGGAAGGGCTCCTTTCATAAAAGGAAGGTGGTGCGTTTATCGCCCCCCTCATCCGTCAGCTTCGCTGACACCTTCCCCCCAAGGGGAAGGCAGGGACGAATAGATAAAACTTTTCACAGCCTTCCCCCACGGGGGGAAGGTACCCCAGTGCGCACACTGGGGGGAATGAGGGGGCGATGATGCAGCGACTTACGGTAGGCGGACGGTCGTCGTCCTGTCCGTAGGGGCGATTCACGAATCGCCCGTTGCCCGGCGGCGATGATGATAAAAGGCATGCTGGCCGCAAACAGTTGCCGACAATCTCTGTAGGGCGCGACGCACCCGGCGGCGGGATTGAAAAACGGCATCGTTGGTTGATGGCCGTTACCGTTTGCCATTCATCCGCCCCGGCGGTGGGCGTTACCTGGGTACGGGCCGCCAGGGGCGTCGGCCCCTACGGTGGGAAACGATGCCGTTTACCGTGTGCCCCGCCCCGGCGGTGGGCGTAACCTGCCTTGCGGGCGCTTCATGAAGCGCCCCTACGGTGTAATGTGCCGTCAGGCACAATGCATGCCGCAAGGCAAATCATGCGCCCTTGGCGCAATTCATTCACCCTGCGCCTCCGGCGCAAGGCATGGTGCCGCCTTACGACACGTCGATCATATCCATATACCGCGCCCCGTTTTCGGCGATGTAATCCTTGCGCCCACTGAGGTTGTCCCCCAGCAGCAGGTCGAACACCCGGGCCGTCTCGGCGGCGTCGTCGGGCATCACCTGCACCAGGCGGCGGGTGTCCGGGTTCATGGTGGTCATCCACATCATCTCCGGGTCGTTCTCGCCCAGACCCTTGGACCGCTGGACGGTGACTTTTTTGCCCTCCAGCTCCTTCAAAATGTCCGCCTTTTCCTTCTCGGAGTAGGCAAACCAGGTCTTTTCCTTGCAGGTGATTTCAAAAAGGGGCGTTTCGGCAATATACACGTATCCTTCGGCGATCAGCGTGGGGCACAGCCGGTAGAGCATGGTGAGGATCAGCGTGCGGATCTGGAAGCCGTCCACGTCGCCATCGGTGCAAATCACCACCTTGTTCCACCGCAGGTTGTTGATGTCGAAGTGGTTCAGATCCTTCACCGCCTTGCTCTGCACCTCCACGCCGCAGCCCAGCACCTTGATGAGGTCTGTGATGATGTCGCTCTTGAAAATCCGGGGGTAGTCGGCTTTCAGGCAGTTGAGGATCTTGCCCCGGACGGGCATCAGCCCCTGGAACTCCGCGTCCCGGCTCTGCTTGCAGGCGCCCAGAGCCGAGTCGCCCTCCACAATGTAGATCTCCCGCCTGTCCACGTCCTTGGTGCGGCAGTCCACGAATTTTTGAACCCGGTTGGCGATGTCGATTTTCTCCGTCAGCTTCTTTTTCTGGTTGATGCGGGTGCGCTCCGCCGTCTCCCGGCTGCGCTTGTTCACCAGCACCTGGGCGGCGATCTTCTCGGCGGCGTCGTGGTTTTCGATGAAGTACACCGCCAGCCGCTCCCGGAGAAATTCCGTCATGGCGTCCTGGATGAACTTGTTGGTGATGGCCTTCTTGGTCTGGTTTTCGTAGCTGGTTTGGGTGGAGAAGTTGTTGGAGATCAGCACCAGGCAGTCCTGCACGTCGGCAAAGGTGATTTTGGCCTCGCCCTTGAGATATTTATTGTTGTCCCGGCAGTACTTGTCGATGGCGCCCACAAAGGCCAGTCGCGTGGCCTTTTCCGGTGCGCCGCCGTGCTCTAAGAAGCTGGAGTTGTGGTAGTGCTCGCAGAGGGCCACCCGATTGGAAAAGCAGCAGGCCACCGCCAGCTTTACCTTGTATTCCGGCTTGTCCTCCCGGTCCCGGCCCCGGCGCTCCGCCTCCCAGTACACCGGCTCGGTGAGGCCGTCGGGCCCCACCAGCTCGGCGATGTAGTCCTGGATGCCGTTTTGGTATAAAAAGTCCTCGGTGTCAAACTGCCCCGGCGCCGTCTCGTTCCGCAGCCGGAAGGTGACCCCGGCGTTCACCACTGCCTGACGTTTCATCACGTCCCGGTAGTAGTCCAGGGGCACGTCGATGTCGGTGAACACCTCCAGGTCCGGCAGCCAGCGGATGCAGGTGCCGGTGCGCTTTTTATTGGTGGTCATGGGGCGGCTTTGCAGGGCCCCCACCACGTTGCCCTTTTCAAAGTGGAGGGTGTATTCCGTCCCCTGCCGCCACACGGTCACGTCCATGTAGGCGGAGGAATACTGGGTGGCGCAGGCGCCCAGGCCGTTGAGACCCAGGGAGAACTCGTAGTTTTCGCTGTTTTCGTTGTCGTATTTGCCGCCGGCGTACAGCTCGCAGAACACCAGCTCCCAGTTGTACCGCCCCTCCTTCTCGTTCCAGTCCAGGGGGCAGCCCCGGCCCTGATCCTCCACCTGCACGCTGCGGTCTGAAAACCGGGTGACGGTGATGACGCTGCCGTGGCCCTCCCGGGCCTCGTCGATGGAGTTGGACATGATCTCGAAAACGGCGTGCTCGCAGCCCTCCAGCCCGTCGGAGCCGAAGATGACCCCCGGGCGCTTGCGCACCCGGTCGGCGCCTTTCAGGCTGGAAATACTGTCGTCGTTGTACGCTTTTTTGGCCATCTATGGAAACCTCCCAGTGGTGGTATGAGAATACATTGCACAATTACAAGATATTGTATCGTATTTTTCCCGGTTTGGCAACCCCGCTGCCGCTGCCCGCCCCAAAAAGGAACAAAAAAGCCGATTACGCTTTACCATAACACAAAAAATAACAAAGGCGCAACCGCCCCCAACACAGCCTGTACAAAGGTTTTCCACATTTTCCACAGAGTTTTCCACATCCCTTATGTCAACCGGCTTTGGGGCGGAAATGTTACGGTGGGGGTGTAAAAAGGAGACGATGAGAAAAAACCTTGCATAGCCTTCCCCCTGGGGGGGGAAGGTGGCGCGGCCTGTAAAGGCCGTGACGGATGAGGGGGCGATGACCGGCAGCTTTCCGAAATATCGCCCCCTCATTCCCCCCAGTGTGCGCACTGGGGTACCTTCCCCCCGAGGGGGAAAGCGGGGCGGGATTTTGTCAGCGCTCACCATCCACCCGGCCTGGGTGGGTATCGTTACCTGGGTTACGGGCGATTCGTGAATCGCCCCTACGGTGTAATCATGGCGGCATCGGTTTCCCCGTAGGGGCGCGTCATGAAGCGCCCGTTTG
>JAFSMA010000124.1 GCA_017448145.1 Oscillospiraceae bacterium
ATAGTACGCCTCCGGCGCACTATTCGCACACTTCGTAGCCTGAGAAGTGAAAAAAGTGACGCGCATGTCGTCACTTTTTTCGGATTTCATGGGTTCGCGCCTGCGGGCGCGAAATCTGCGATGCTTTTTTGACAATCTGAAAAGAGTACCATTCCGAGAGGGATGGTACTCTTTTTTGCATAGAGGAAAATGAAAAAATTATCGAAGGGCGGAAAGTAACTTTTGCACCCTCTCCGACAACCGGGCGAAGCCCTCCAGATCCAGCGCCTGGGCGCCGTCGGACAGAGCGGCGGCAGGGTCGTTGTGCACCTCCACCACAAGGCCGTCCGCCCCGGCGGCTACCGCCGCCAAGGCCAGGGGCGTCACGTAATCGCTGCGCCCTGCGGCGTGGCTGGGGTCTACGATCACCGGCAGATGGGTGGCCTGCTTCAGCGCCGGGATGGCCCCCACGTCCAACGTGGCCCGCATCTGCCCCGCAAAGGTGCGGATGCCCCGCTCGCACAGCACCACGTCGCCGTTGCCGTATCGCAGCAGGTATTCCGCCGACTGCAAAAGCTCCTCCAGCGTGGCACCCATACCACGCTTCAGCAGCACCGGCTTGCCAAAGGCCGCCACCTCCCGCAGCAGGGCGAAATTTTGCATATTCCGGGCCCCGACCTGCACCATGTCCACGTTCTCGAACAGGGGCAGATCCCGCAAGTCCGTCACCTCGCTGACCACCGGCATCCCGGCCTTACGTCCCGCTTCCACCAGCAGCGTCAGGCCCTCTGCCCCCAGCCCCTGGAAGGTGTAAGGGGACGTGCGGGGCTTAAAGGCGCCGCCCCGCAACACCGCCGCGCCGCTGCGGGCCACGGAGGAGGCGATAGCAGCCATCTGTTCCGCTGACTCCACTGCGCAGGGCCCCGCCAGCAGGCAGAAGTCCCGGCCGATGGCTGCCTTGCCCATATGCACCACCGTGCCCGCCTCCTTGGCGGACCGTGCCGCCAGCGGATAGGGGGGCGTCAGCCGCTGCACGTCCATCACATAGGGCAGGGCCTTCAGGCTCTCTCCATCTATGCGCCAGGTCTCCCCGGCCAGGTACAGCAGCGTGGCGTTTTCCGCTGCTGCGGTGGTGACGCGCAGCCCCTTTGCCTCCAACGAGGCGGTGAGGCGGGCCAGCTCGGCGGCGGGCGACTCTTTTGCAATGATGACCAGCATGGGCAATCTCCTTACGGTATTCCAAAACTTGTGTCATTATATCCTATTCCGCCCCAAAGCGCAAGGCGGGGCGGCGGATTATCACGAAATCCCATAAAAAAACGGCGCAGGAGTGGTCTCCTGCGCCGTCATGGTGTCAATAGGGGGGCTCAGCCGCCCAGGTACGCCTTCCGCACTTGCTCGCTCCGGGCCAGTTCCTTGCCGGTGCCGGACAGGGAGATATGGCCGTTTTCCAGCACGTAGGCCCGGTCGGCGATGGACAGGGCCATCTGGGCGTTCTGCTCCACCAGCAAAATGGTGGTGCCCGCCTTGTGGAGGGAGCGGATGATGTCAAACACCTGCTCCACCAGAATGGGGGCCAGGCCCATGGAGGGCTCGTCCAGCATCATCAGTTTGGGCTTGCTCATCAGCGCCCGGCCCATGGCCAGCATCTGCTGCTCGCCGCCGGACAGCGTACCGGCAATCTGCCGCCGCCGCTCTTCCAGCCGGGGGAACAGCTGGTACACCTGCTCCAGCGACCCGGCGATTTCCGCGTTATTGCGGCTGAATGCGCCCATCTCCAGGTTTTCCTCCACGGTCATCTGCAGGAAGATGCGCCGTCCCTCCGGCACCAGTGCCAATCCCTCCTTCACCACGGAGTGGGCAGGGATGTGGGTGATGCTGCGGTCATGGAACTTCACGTCGCCGGTTTTGCTGCGCAGCAGGCCGCTGATGGTGTTCAGCGTGGTGGTCTTTCCGGCGCCGTTGGCACCGATGAGGGTCACGATTTCGCCCTCTTCCACATGGAAAGAGATGCCCTTGATGGCGTGGATGGCGCCATAGTACACATTGATGTTATCCACTTCCAGCAGCATACTCAATCCTCCTTTTTCTTCTTGCCCAGATAGGCCTCGATTACGGTGGGGTTGGCCTGGATCTCCTCGCTGGTGCCCTTGGCGATGACACGGCCGAAGTTCAGCACGCAGATGCCCTCGCAGATGCCCATCACCAGGCGCATATCGTGCTCGATGAGCAGCACCGCGATTTGGAATGTATCCCGGATTTTCACGATGTTCTCCATCAGCTCCGCCGTCTCGGAGGGGTTCATACCGGCGGCGGGCTCATCCAGCAGCAGCAGGGAGGGGTTGGTGGCCAGGGCCCGGACGATTTCCAGCCGCCGCTGTGCGCCGTAGGGCAGGGAACCGGCGGGATAGTCGGCCAGATCCTGCATGTCGAAGATGCTCAAAAGCTCCATGGCGGACTCGTGAGCCGCCTTCTCCTGCTTCCAGAACTGGGGCAGACGGAAGATGCCGGTGGCGGTAGAGTAGGCCGTCTGGTTGTGGAGGCCCACCTTCACGTTCTCCTCCACCGTCAGGTTGTTAAAAAGGCGGATGTTCTGGAACGTGCGGGCGATGCCCATGCGGTTGATCTGCTCGGTGGTCTTGCCGTGGGTGTCCATGCCGTCCAGCATAATGATGCCCCGGGTGGGCTGATACACCTTGGTCAGCAGGTTGAACACGGTGGTCTTGCCGGCGCCGTTGGGGCCGATGAGGCCCGCGATCTCCGTCCGGCCGATGGTCAGGTTAAAGTCGTCCACCGCCTTCAAACCGCCGAAGTCGATGCCCAGATGGCGGCATTCCAGAATGGGGGTGGAGCCGATGTCGCGCTCGGGAATGATGGACGTGCTGGGCACAGCCACCATCTTACCCTTGGTGAAGGTTTTACTCATTGTCAGCGCCCTCCTTTTTCCGTCCGGGGATCAGCTTGCCCAGCAGCGTTTTCATCTGGGCCGTGTTGGTGGCCAGCATGACGAGAATCAGCACGATGGCGTAAATCAGCATACGGTAGGTGGCGAAGCTGCGCAGGGCCTCGGGGAGGATGTACAGCACCACCGTGGCGATGATGGAGCCCCAGATGTTGCCCAGGCCGCCCAGCACCACGAACACCAGCACCAGAATGGAGGTGTTGAAGTCGAACTTGGCCGCCGCCAGGTTGGAGTAGTTCAGCCCGAACAGGGCGCCGGCGGCGCCTGCCAGAGCGGCGGAGGTGACGAAGGCGATCATCTTGTACCGGGTGATGCTGATGCCCACGCTCTCGGCGGCGATACGGTTGTCACGGATGGCCATGATGGCCCGGCCCGTGCGGCTGCGGATCATGTTCTGCACGATGAGCAGCGTCACCATAATCAGAATAAAGCCGGCGGTGAAGGTGGCGATGGTCTGGGTACCGGTGGCGCCCTGTGCGCCCTTGATGATGACCCGGCCGCCCTCCAACAGGTGCAGGTCATCGGCGGTTTTGCTGCCGGTGATGTTGAAGATGATGTGGAGGCCCTTGCCGTCGGAACCCACGATGAGACAGGTAATCAGTTCTTTCAGAATTTCGCCGAAGGCCAGTGTCACGATGGCCAGGTAGTCGCCCCGGAGCCGCAGCACGGGGATGCCCACCAGGAAGCCAACGATGCCCGCCATAATGGCGCCCACCACCATGGCGATGGCCAGGCGGATGCCGGGGGAGGGGATGATGTCGGCCAGGCTCATGGCGGCGATAATGCCGCTGAAAGCGCCCACGCTCATGAAACCGGCGTGGCCCAGGCTCAGCTCGCCCATGATGCCCACCGTCAGATTCAGGGACACCGCCATCACAATGTAGCAGCAGATGGGCACCAGCAAACCGGTCTGGGAGCGGTTCAGCCCGCCGGTGCTTTTCAGTACGGTCAAAATGATAAAGGCAACGGTCACGCCCAGATAGGTCAGCATATCGGTGCGGGCGCTGCGATTTCTGTTCTTAAAATTCATACGCTCACCTCACACCTTCTCGGGCACATACTTGCCCAGGAGACCCGCAGGCCGCACCAGCAGCACCACAATCAACACCGCGAACACGATGGAGTTGGAAAGCTGGGTGGAGATGTAGCCCCTGGCCAACGATTCGATGACGCCCAGCAAAATGCCACCCAGGAATGCACCGGGGATGGAGCCGATGCCGCCGAACACCGCTGCGGTAAAGGCCTTGATGCCGGGCATGGAGCCGGTGGTGGGCATCAGCGTGGGGGAGAAGGAGCACAGCAGCGCACCGGCGATGGCCGCCAGAGCGGAGCCGATGGCAAACGTCAGGGAAATGGTGCGGTTCACGTTGATACCCATCAGCTGGGCCGCACCCTTGTCCTCGGAGCAGGCCCGCATGGCCTTGCCCATTTTGGTCCGCCCGGTGAACAGCGTCAGACCGATCATAATGACGATGCAGGCCACGATGGTCAGCAGCGACACGTAGGAGATGGTGAGCTGCCCGTCAAACAGATGCAGCGTGCCGGACACCACCGGGGTGTAGGACTTGGGATTGGCGCCCCAGATCAGCAGGGCGGAGTTTTGCAGCAGATAGCTGACGCCGATGGCGGTGATCAGCACCGCCAG
>JAFSMA010000125.1 GCA_017448145.1 Oscillospiraceae bacterium
AGGGGCGGACGACTCTGTCCGCCCGAACCCCCCGCCGGGCGCTTCCCGGCACACCATAAGAAAACAAAACGTATTTCTAATGGAGGAAAAAACATGAACAAAAAGAAATTGCTGGCGCTCCTCATGGCGCTGGTAATGACCTTCTCGCTGGTGCCGGTAACGGCATTCGCTGCTGTGACACATAGTTCAGTTTATGTTAAGTATGTTGTCTCACCAGAGGGTGCAGCTACCCTAGGTCAAGATTTTTCTGATTACATTCTTCTTGGGCCCTCTGGTACAGATAGATATATTCCGTATTCTAAACGGATTAATCTTAAGAATGGAACAGGCATAACCGTTAACGCTGGATACGAAGCTTTTGATGGTCACAAACCGAATGGGTTGACGACTTATGTTTGTTTAGATCAAAATGGTGAAAATTTTCAGTCAGTAAGTACTGCGTTTACTAGTAGTGCTTATAGTGATTATCGTCAAAATGTAGATATAGATAATGATGGGACTCCTGAATCAGTCATCTACCTATATTTACTTTTTAAGGAATCTGCGCCAGCAGTTCCCACTCATATAATTAGTGTTGCAGCTTATCCGAGCAATGTGACCCAAAATGCTGCTATATTTGATGGGACAACTAAATCATCCGCTGACCTCTCGGAGGGTACTAAGCTTAACATTGGGAATACTACTTCTCCCTATCTCTATGCCCCTGCACTGAATGGCTATAGTTTCAAAGGCTGGAAGCTTGCGGATGGTGAAGGAGAGCCTACAGGAGATTATCTTGTAAATTCGTACACAGTAGGAACAGAAGATGCGTTGCTTCTTGCTGTTTATGAAGCGGAGCAATATACCGTATCGTTTGCATCTGACGACACTTCGAAGGGCACAGTGTCCGATGGCACAAAAAAAGTTGGTACGGAGTCTCCCTATAATAGGCTTTTATTTTCAGATCTTAACTCATTTGCCAATCCTGCGGAAGGATACCAGCTTGTAGGATGGAAAAATGGTTCTGAGACTGTATTGGATGCAAATCACACATTTGATGTTACAGGCGATATAACTCTTACCGCAGTTTTTGAGCAAATCCCTGACCCTGAACCTGAGCCTGAACCGGAAGAACCTGTTGTAGTTGAGAAGCACACCGTGACCTTTGAAACCGCTCATGGTTCTGCTGTTGAAGCTAAGACGGTTGATGCAGGAACCACGGTAACAAGGCCGACAAATCCCAAGCGCATCGGCTATACCTTCAGCGGTTGGTACAGTGGAGATACGGAATTCGATTTCGA
Source organism: Oscillospiraceae bacterium (assembly GCA_017448145.1). GTDB lineage: Bacteria > Bacillota > Clostridia > Oscillospirales > Oscillospiraceae > Vescimonas. Next base: position 1,281 of record JAFSMA010000125.1, read on the forward strand.
TACACCGATTACAAATGATCTTACGCTGACCGCTCAGTGGACTCCGGAAGCCTTCTTCGATGATTCAAATGACGAAGTCCGTATTGCCGGACAGATTGATCTATTCGGCGCTGACCTTCGCTCCTTTAAGGATTATTCCGGCTCTCTTACGCTTTATCGCGGCTATGAGGGATTTTCGGATGATACTGCGTCCATCAAGGTTGCCAAGAGAAACTATGAGGATGGTACCTACGTTGGAACAGACACGAATGAACTGGATGTTGCCAACGTGGGAGTGGATGGCCTCGGCGTTGAAGGATTGAACTATAATGCGCTATATGGCGTGCTGCAAAGCTTTGTTAAGAACAATATTGCGAAAAACACCTGGGTTATCAAATCCGGCGAGTCTAGCGTAACATACACCATGACACCGGACACTGACGGCGCTTACGGCTATACGACCGTAACGGCGACACCGGATACGTCTGGAAATGCACAGGCCGTCATGGATGCAATTTCGTCCTCTGCGAATTTTACATATTCGCGTAATGGCGGAAATGGTAGTTGGGTTGCTTATTTCCCGGCGGGGTCCTACTTTAGCATGAACGATAAGGGCCAGACCGTTGGCAGCGCCGGTGTAGCCGCCCCTCTGAAAGACGCTACTGGCGAGTTTAGCATGGAAGAATTCAGAACTGCGTTTTTCCATGGTGGTCTCAGCACTGTTCAGACCATGGAGGACAAGGGAAGCTTCTATCTTTATCTGAAGGCTGGCTTCTATATTGATTATGGTGCCAACGGCGAAGAGCGGCTTTTCCTTAATAAGGATTTGGCTGTTAAAATTGACGGTCTTGTCAATTCGGATACGGTTTTGGAGTATATCAACACCGATCATTCCTCCGGTACCAGTTTGAGTGAGATTGGCGACTTACTTAATTTCATTCCGCAAAATGAAACCATTACGATTACTATCAACTATGTTGATCCGGTTGTTGTCGCCAAGATAGGTGATGCCGAATACACAAGTCTTCAGGCTGCTGTTGATGCTGCAGAGAATGAAGATATCATTGAACTCGTAGGTAGCTTTGAGCAGAATGCGATTGTCACTATTCCGGAAGGCAAGACCGTAACTCTCGACCTTGCGGGAGAGACCTTGACTTTGAATGCTTCAAAAGATCGCCTGCTTGTAAATAACGGTAATCTTACTATCACGAACGGTACTATTGCTCAGGTAAACACCGGTTCTTATGGTGTTATCAAGAATAAGGGCACACTCATTATTGACGGTATTACCATTACTGACGCAGGCCAGGCGACCGGAGCTACTGTCAAAAACGACAGCGGCACTCTCTTGATAAAGAGTAATACATCCATAACTGCAACAGGTACTGCTAGCGGTAATGCAGCGCTTTATAATGCTGCTGAAATGACTGTCGAGGATGGCGTTACTTTGCGCAACTATGCGACAGATAGTGCTGTTTCCGGCTATGGTTATGGTTTCTACTGTGTCAGTATAGATGGTGGTACCTCCACATTCGGCACAAAAGAAGGCACTGGTGTTACAATTGAAGGCAACCGCGGTGGAATTGCCGTTAATGGTGGAGCTGCAATCATTAATAGCGGCTCTTTCAGCGGCACTAATTATCATGGCCTTTGGGTAACCAACGATTATTATACGACTGATGTAACGATTAATGGCGGCACATTTATTGGAAAGACATACAGTGTATATGCATCGGTTGATGATGGTAACCAGGATGTTGGCGATGTTGCTCTTACGGTAAACAACGGATATTTCCAGCAAATACTTGAGGGCAATAAAGTCTCAAATAATGATTGGACTATTGCAATCAAAGGCGGATACTTTAAGACTGCTCCTGCGGCTGATCTTCTTGCTTCCGGTTTTGAAGTAGTCTCTATTACAAATGATTCCGATGCGGAAGCTTATCAAGCAGGCTATCGCTACAAGGTATCAACTATCGCCGTCGCCCAGATCGGCACCACCCAGTACACCACCGTCGAGGCTGCCATCGCCGCCGCCGCCCAGAACGGCGACACCGTCAAGCTGCTGCGCGATGCTTCTATGACAGGCACCACCGAGCTGATCATGGACAATAGTATCACTCTTGACCTGATGGGTCACACGCTGGCGGTGGAGCGCATCAACCTGTACAAGGGCGGCCTGAACGTTACCACTACCGAACCTGACGGTAAGGTTACGTGCAGCAGCCAGGCGTTTAACGTCTATGGCAGTGAGACCGATGAGGCGAACTACACCACTCTTACCATCGGCGAGGGTGTGACGGTGGAAAGCAATTATGCGGTCTGCCTGTTCCCGGTGAAGGACATGGTCAGCTATGGTGCTACCATCAACATTAATGGTACGCTTACCGGCAGCAACGGCACCCTGTTTGTCAGCGGAAACCTGGGTAATAGTGTGGCTTCCGGCGCTGCGCTGGCCGGCTCCGCTAATATCCCCGTGATCAACATTGGCGACAACGCTGTGATTTCCAGTAGCGGTGACCAGGCCATTGCCATGAACGGTATGGCTGTTGTCAATGTTGCCGACGGCGCCCAGATCACCGGCCGCGAGGCCATCGGCGTGAAGCGCGGCATCCTGAACGTCAATGGCGGCACTCTTACCGCCACCGGCGCCAAGGCCGATCCCGCTGAAGCCAACAACAACGGCACCGAGGCCACCGGCGCTGCCATCTCCGTGACCTCTACCTATAACAATGCCGGCAATATCCAGGTGAACGTCAGCGGCGGTACCATTACCAGTACCCACAACGCCGCCCTGTATGTGGGCCACTCTGAGAAGGACGACAATTTGGTCACCTTCCAGAAGGGTGTTACCCTGAACGTTACCGGCGGTAGCTTCAATGGCGACGGCGGCGCTGTGTATGTGGCTGACGCCATCACCGACGACGCCACCATGCCCGCCAAATTTATCACCGGCGGTACCTTCTCCGCCAAGCCCGCTGCTGCTTACGTCGCCCCCGGCTACGAGGCAGTTGAGCTGACTAGTACTAACAAACTTGAGAGCGAGACCGTGGGCTGGTACAAGGTCGGCGAGATTGCTACAACGGAAGTAACCCAGAGTACTGAGACGAAGGCGAGCTTCGACGCTTCTTTCAGCGCTAGCAAGACCGTCGAATCCACGGATGATTCCGGTAAGGTACTTGCTACTGATAAAACCCTCAGCGTTAACATCAAGGCGTCCAATAGCGCTACCGCTGAAACTCGTGCTGCTTCCTATGACCTCGAGAAAGTGGTCGAGGATGCGATTGGTGCGGCAAACAACACCAATGAGACTGACCTGGATGTTACAATCATGGTTGTCAGAGATGAGCCCGGTGTTGTCGAAAATAAGATCACCTATGAGGTTCACCCTGAGGCAACGGTAACGAGCGGCAGTGAGACTGTCGGTACCTTCATCGTCACCAACGATAAGCTGGCTGACAACGCCGTCTTCACCATCAAGCTCCCCGTGCCCCCTGCGGTCGCAGCCGTAGGCGACAAGGTTCAGGTCACCCACAAACGCGATGGAATGGAAGATGAAGTGTTCCAGCTGACGGTTGAGACCGGTGGCTACGTCACTATCTCCGGCATCACCTCCTTCAGCCAGTTCGAACTGGCCCCGATTACCGAAAGCGCATACGACGATAATATTACATTCGGCTACACTCTGGACCTACAGGATAGCATCAACATCAACTTCTACATGTATCTGAGCGGAGCATCCGACAAAACCATTGGTAACTATACCGTGCAGTATCTCTACAAGGGCGGCGAGTGGCAAACCGCCACGCCTAAAGAGATTGGAGAAAACAGTAAGAATTATCGGTGCGTCGTTGCCCGGTGTGCTGCCAAGGAGATGACCGAGCCCGTTCACGTGCGTGTGCTGCATAATGGCGTTATCATCAAGGAGGCAGAGTATTCCGTCAAGGGCTATTGCGACTACAAGATAAAAGTTGATACTAGCGCCACCCAAGAGCTTAGGAATCTCTGCCAGAGCGTGCTCGACTACGGTGCAGCTGCCCAGATGAAGTTTGGATACAACACCGATAACCTGGCTACCGAGTACAATCAGGCAACGTTTGATTCCATCATTATCAATGATTCGTACAATATTTTCAATGGTTCGCTGGGCTCCAATGTGGCTGGCGTTTCTGGTACTGTTAACCTGGAGTCCAAAACCGGCGTTGTGGTCTACCTTACGCCCAAAACCGGTGAAGAACTGAAGGTGAATAGTGTAACGGTTGACAGTGAGAATTTGACATATACGACTTCTATGGTAAATGGCAGATTGAAGATAACTGTCAGTGGCGTAGTGGCGTACAAACTGGATAAACCTGTTGTTATAACTGTTGACGGTGGAACCGAAATTCACTATAGTCCGCTTGCCTATGCGTACGGCATGCAGGATAGCAACACTGTTGGCACTTTGTGCAAGGCACTGTTCCAATATTGGGTAAATGCAAAGGCATACTTTCCTGCCTAAAATAGTTAAAACATTATTTTATTGAAGGAGATAACATGAAAACAATTTATATGGAGCCGGCGATGGAGATCGTCCGGTTTACTGCAATGGATGTCATTGTTACCAGCGGTTGCGGTGGGAACAATGAGCCGGATGAAGAGTATGACGGTTTCAATCAGAACTAATTAACCAGATAGAAGCGGTAGGCGGCTTTCGCCGCCTACCGCTTCTGCAAAAGAAAGGCAATTAAGATATGGATGTCATTCTGCCTGCCACCGATACAATGCAGCAACTTTGTGCCTGCCAACGAGGCGTTCCGGATGATACATGGCGGATGACCCACCATGCTCTGCGGATTCCATGCCAAACAGGTGAACTGCTGTACCATACGATGACCGGCTGCCTGCTGCAGCTGAGCCCGACGGAAGTGGCTGTGTTGGATACAGACACCTCCCTGCGCAGTCAGCTGGCAGAGCGTTGGTTCATCGTCCCCCCTGAATTTGACGAGCGCAAGCATGCCAGAGAGGTCCGCCATGTATTGCGGCTTATGCAGGGGACAAAGAAGCACGTGACCAGTTTTACCGTTCTCCCCACCACTGCTTGCAACGCCAGGTGCGCCTACTGCTTTGAGCAGGGCGCCCCTATACTAACCATGGATGAGCCTATGGCCCACCGTGTAGCGGACTATATCGCCACTGCTTCCAGCGGTGAAAAGGTGTCCATCAGCTGGTTTGGCGGAGAGCCACTATGCAATATTCCGGCCATTCGCACAATCTGTCGTGATCTCCGCCAGCGGTCTGTACCCTTTGACGGCATCATGACCAGCAATGGCTACTATCTTACGCCATCCGTGGCCCGTGAGGCCCGCGAGGATTGGCATCTAAACCGAATTCAAATAACATTAGACGGCACAAAGGATGTATATAAGCGTATCAAGCGCTATGTGGGCAATCCGGAAGACCCTTTTTCCCGCGTGGTTTCCAATATAGAGGCTGCATTAAACTCCGGTATACATGTCACAATCCGACTGAATATGGACCGGGAAAACGCAGACAATTTATATCAGCTGGTGGACCAGCTGAAGGAGCTCTTTGCAGGGCAGAAGGATTGCAGCATTGTCATAATGCCGCTGCGAGCATTCACCTGTCGGAATAACGACTTCTTTGATTTAGATCAAAAAGAAGCGGCATACAGAAAACTGGCGGGGAAAGTGGCGAAGTACGGAATGATTGAGACGAGCCCATTTAACCGCGCCTTACAGATTAACCGCTGCAAGGCTGACAATGACGGCTGCGAGGTTATACTTCCCGATGGCCACATCGGGAAATGTGAACATCGCTTGGAAGGGCCCTATGTGGGCCATATTGATAGTCCCAAGAGGGATGCTGCGCTGATTTCTGCTTGGAAGCAGGAGCAACCGGAGTTTCCCACCTGCGAAGACTGTCCCATTTTTCCCGTATGCATCCGCACCTCCGATTGCGATTGGATGAAACACGGATGTGATGAGCTTGATCGTAAATTTAGGATTGAAAAACACTGCAATGGAGCACTTTCGATATATCGACAGTGGCAGGAAACACATAGATAAGTCCACAGGGTTATGCAGAAAAATTTATTATACGAGGAGGTTAAGGGATTGTGAAAAAAGAAAAAGTAGTTGAAAAGAAATCCTATGTGGAACCAGAGCTGACGGAAATCGCCTTTAATGCCGGCGATGTTATTCAAACGAGCGGTAAAAGTTGGGAGCTTCCGATTGCCCCGGGCTAAAGCCATAACGGAAAAAGAAGGGAACTGCAAATGAAGAGGAAAAACATTGTGCTGGTGCTCACGGTGCTGCTGTTATGTATTATTGTGGCTGTGTTATGCATTTGGGTAGGCAACAGGCCTGCTGCAAAGTCCGACGCCCTCGACACGCAGCAGACTGCACTAAATGGAAAGGATGCCACCTCAGAAAGTGGTGAGACTACCCCGCATAATCCAGAGCAGGGAGGGGATATTCTCGAGGAGATACCCATCGATGTAATCCCGAACAATACGTCCGGAAACACCGGAACACAATCCTCTGGTATGGGTAACCAGCAAGGAGGCGTAAATAATTCCGGAGCACCAACCGGCACCGGCAATAATGCGGGGCAGAGTGCCAGTTCTGGTAGTAATACCGGAAATAACATCGATAGCAACGCCGGAAGCTCCAACGATAGCTCTGGACAGAGCGGCAGCGGAGGCAACTCGGGCGATACTTTCGGTCAGGCGGAGAACACAGGCGGCGATGCGCAACAGAATCAGCCCGGTAGCACAACTGAATTGCCCATCATCCCCGGATAAGTAGCGTTAATCGCGCCGTGCCCATCAGGCACACAACCACATAGCAACACAAAACCCGGACGGCTCTCGCCGTCCGGGTTTCACTATACACAAGCCACTTTCACTCCACCAAAAACCCCAGCTCCCGCAGCGGCAAACAAACAGAAAAAAGGGGACGACCTGGATAGACAGCCCCCTTTATGACAGATGGGGTTACAGAGGTTTTCTCATTCTGTGAACGCCTTGCAGTAAAACCGATTCATCGTCCCATGCACCACGCTGCCCGGCCTTTCTATCTGCCGGTACCCCAGCTTTTCGTACAGCGCCAGGGCAGCGGTCAGGTTGGTGTGGGTTTCCAGGTAGAGGCCCCGGTAGCCCATTTCCCGGGCCATGGCCTCTACGTGCTCTGCCAGCCGCCGTCCCAGTCCGCGGCCCTTTGCGTCGTCGGCAAGGTACAGCTTCTGCATCTCCGCAAACTGCGGCAGCACGTCCGTTTCCGCCAGCCCCGCGCCGCCCAGCACAGCGCCGTCCCACAGCACCCAGTACCCCCGCCCGGGGGCGTCGTAGTACCGGGACAGGTGGTCCAGGCTGTCGTCAAAATAGGCCGTGCCCGGAATGTCCAGGGCGTGTGCCTTCAAATTCTCCCGGACGATCCGGGCCATGGCGGCGTCAAATTCCGCCGTCAGCGCCAGCAATTCCATTTCCCACACCTTCTTTCTCGTTTCGCCCCCCATTATAGCCCCCGCCGGGCCAAAGGAAAAGCAAAAAATTCCATTTCTCCGAAAAATCCATATCCAATCCCCGCCAGCGTATTGTGCAGCGCCCCGAAATGTGATAAAATCAGCCCACTATGACGGCGGGCCGTGGATATGGCTGCCTGTTTCGGAAAGGACGACCGCATTATGAGAAAGACGAAAATCATCGGCACCATCGGCCCCGCCAGCCAGGACCCCGCCGTGTTCCGGGAGATGTGCCTCCGGGGCCTGAACGTGGCCCGCCTCAACTTCTCCCACGGCACCCACGAGGGCCACAAGAAGACCATCGACATGATCAAGGCCGTCCGGGCGGAGCTGAACCTGCCCATCGCCATCATGCTGGACACCAAGGGCCCGGAGTACCGCATCGGCCTGTTCCAGGGCGGCAAGATCACCCTGCCCGACGGCGCCGACTTCACCTTCACCACCCGTGACCTGATGGGCGACGACACCATCGTGTCCGTCAACTATAAGGGCCTGGCGGAGGATTTGTCCGTGGGCGACAGGATTCTGGTGAATAACGGCCTGGTCAGCTTCGACGTGACGGCCATCGAGGGCACGGAGATCCGCTGCCGCGTCATCAACGGCGGCGTGCTGTCCGACCGCAAGAGCATGAGCTTCCCCGGCCGGGTGATGCACCAGATTTACCTCAGCGAGCAGGACAAGGCGGACTTGCTCTTCGGCATCGAGAACGACGTGGACTTCGTGGCCGCCTCCTTCGTGTCCTGCCAGCAGGATCTGCTGGATTTGAAGGCCTTCCTGGCCGCCAACGGCGGCGGCGATATCGACGTGATCGCCAAGATCGAGAACCAGTCCGGCGTGGACAACATCGAGGACATCTGTTCCGCCTGCGAGGGCATCATGGTGGCCCGGGGCGACCTGGGCGTGGAGGTGCCCTTCACCGAGCTGCCCGCCATCCAGAAGTTCCTCATCACCAAGTGCCGCCTGCTGGGCAAGCGGGTCATCACCGCCACGGAGATGCTGGAGAGCATGATTACCAATCCCCGCCCCACCCGGGCCGAGATCAGCGACGTGGCCAACGCCGTCTACGACGGCACCAGCGCCATTATGCTCTCCGGTGAGTCTGCCGCCGGCAAGTTCCCGGTGGACGCCGTGCGGGTCATGAGCGAGATCGCCGAGGAGACGGAGAAGCATATCAACTACGTGGGCCGCTTCCACCGGGAGAATTTCGTCATCCAGAACCGGGTGGACGCCATTTCCCACGCCGCCTGCACCATGGCCATCGACCTGAGCGCCAAGGCCATCGTGGTCACCTCCATCAGCGGCCTCACCGTGCGCATGGTGTCCCGCTTCCGTGCCCCCATCGACATTGTGGGCCTGGCCACGGGCGAAAAGGCCTGGTACAAGCTGGCCCTGTCCTGGGGCGTGCTGCCCATCCTCACCGAGCAGTTCCCCAGCATGGAGGTGCTGAACTTCTACGCCCTCCGCGCCTCCCGTGACGCCCTGGGCCTGCACCAGGGGGACACCGTGGTCATGACCGGCGGCAACACCAGCGGCCAGAGCGGCAACACCAACGTCATCCGCATCGAAACGGTGTAATCACAATACTGTAAAAGCTGACTGTGGAACGGCTCCCGGTCAGCTTTTATCTTGCCATCTGGCGCAAAAAAGACTATGATAGGGCCATGGAAAGGGGGGCGCGCCCGTGAACGAGCTGGAGATCATCCGCCATCAGCATATCAGCGGCATCAGCGTGTTTTTTGACACCGTGGAGTACCGCACCCCTCACTTTCACCCGGAATGGGAGCTGATCTGGCTCACCTCCGGCAGCCTGACCGTCCAGTGCAGCCGCCGCCGTGTGGCGGCGGGGAAGGGGGATTTGCTGCTCTTCGCCCCCAACCAGGTTCACGAGTTCACCATGCAGGACGGCCCCGCCACCTTTTTGTGCCTCCAGGTGTCGCCCCACAGCTTCGACCTGACCTGCCCCGAGCTGCGCGCCGTCACCATTGCCAGGCCGGACATCACCGCCTATCTGACGACGCAGCAGCGCCAGCGGGTCTACGACGCCCTGCGGGAGCTGATGGCCCGGTATCTGGGGCAGGAGCCCTTCTACGCCCTGGGCTGCACCGCCCTGTGCGCCGATTTGCTGGGACTGCTGCTGCCGCTGCTGCCCATCCACCGCATGACGCCGGAGGAGCAGACCAGCGCCGACAAACGCAGCGCCCGCCTGGCCCGGTTCCTGGCCTTCGTGGACGAGAACTACCGCGCCCCCATCCGCCTGGCCGACTTCGCCGCCTCCGAGGGCTGCTCCGTCAGCTATCTGTCCCGTTTCCTGAAAGAGAACCTGAACCAGACCTTTCAAGAGTACGTCAGCGGCATCCGTTTCCACGCCGCCTGCCGCATGATGCGCTCCGGCGGCATGCGGATGCTGGACGTGTGCGAGGCCTGCGGCTTCTCCGACTACCGCTATTTCTCCCAGTGCTTCAAGGCCTACGCCGGCATGACGCCGGAGGCGTACAGCCGCTCCCTGCCCGCCCTGCCCTCCGGCGAAAAGCAAACATCCGTCTATTCCCGGGAGCGGTTTTACACCCGGGAAGAAAGTGAAGAAATGCTCCGTTCCCTGTGATGGGAGCGGAGTTTTCGCCATTTTTCACAAAAAATGACCTTGAAACTATCCACTTTGCCAAAGTTACTAAAAGGTCAAGATTGTCTAATCGCAATTTCACAATCGTCATAGAAAACCGCCGGTCAAATGGCTATACTGGCCTTAAAAACATGGAAGGGAAGTGCGCCTATGTATACCATCGGTATCGACCTGGGAACCTCCGCCGTCAAGCTGCTGCTGGTCAGCCTCTCCGGCGAGATCGTCCGCACCGCCACCCGGGAATATCCCCTGTCCTTCCCCCAGCCCGGCTGGTCGGAGCAGCGGCCGGAGGACTGGTGGCAGGCCTGCCGGGAGGGCATCCGGGAGCTGCTCCGGGGCATCGACGGCAGCGAGGTGGCCGCCATCGGCGCCGGCGGGCAGATGCACGGCCTGGTGGCGCTGGACGGCAGCGATGCCGTCATTCGCCCCGCCATTTTATGGAACGACAGCCGCACCGCGGAGGAAACGGCGTGGCTCAACACCGCCGTGGGCAAGGAGAAGCTCTCCCGCCTCACCGCCAACATCGCCTTTGCCGGGTTCACCGCCCCCAAGCTGCTGTGGCTGCAAAAGCACGAGCCGGACAACTACGGGCGCATCGCCAAGGTGATGCTGCCCAAGGACTATATCAACTTCTGTCTCACTGGCGTCCACGCCTCGGATTATTCCGACGCCAGCGGCACGCTGCTGCTGGACGTTGAGCACAGGTGCTGGTCGAAAGAAATGCTGGACATCTGCCACGTCTCGGAAGACTGGATGCCCCGGCTCTACGAGAGCTTCCAGGTCATCGGCACGCTGCGGCCCGACGTGGCCCGTGACCTGGGGCTGCCCGCCGCCACCCGGGTGGTGGCCGGTGCCGGCGACAACGCCGCTGCCGCCGTAGGCACCGGCGTGGTAGGGGAGGGGGGCTGCAACCTGTCCCTGGGCACCAGCGGCACCGTGTTCATCTCCTCCCGCCGTTTCGGCGTGGACCCTCACAACGCCCTCCACGCCTTTGCCCACGCCGACGGCGGCTATCACCTGATGGGCTGCATGCTCTCCGCCGCCAGCTGTAACAAATGGTTCTGCGACGAGATCATAGGCAGCGGCGATTACGGGGCGCTGCAAAAGGACATCACCGACCACCGCCTGGGCCGCAACCATACCTTCTTCCTGCCCTACCTCATGGGCGAGCGCAGCCCCATCAACGACACCGCCGCCCGTGGCGCCTTCGTGGGCATGACCATGGACACCACCCGCTCCGACATGGTGCAAGCGGTGCTGGAGGGGGTGGCCTTCGCCATCCGGGACAGCTTCGAGGTGGCCCGGAGCCTGGGACTCACCATTCCCGCCACCCGCCTCTGCGGCGGCGGTAGCAAGTCCCCCCTGTGGCGCAAGATCTTTGCCGCCGTCCTGGGCATCCCCCTGGAGATGGTGAAAACCGAGCAGGGCCCCGGCTACGGTGCCGCCATGCTGGCCATGGTGGGGGCCGGGTGCTATGCCTCCGTTGCCGCCGCGGCGGACGCCCTGGTGCAGGTGGCGGACGTGACGCTGCCCGACCCGGCGCTGACAGAACGCTATGAGGCCCAGTACCGGAAATTCCGTCGTATTTACCCCGCCCTGCGGGATACCTTCCCCTATCTATCCTAAAAAGGAGGCCATCGTATGCACATCTATTCCGTTTACGACCCTGAATTTCGCCCTTACGGCAAGGTGCTGGAGGGCTACGTGACCACCCAGCTCTGCGCCGCCATGTCCGCCTTCCCCCTGCCGGAGGAGGGCACGGCCTACCGGCCCTCCATCCCGGAGCTGGAGAGCTGCGCCATCTTCGGCGAGCTGACCCAGCGGTTCTACGGCGGCATGCCCACCCAGCTGGGTATGTGCTGGGGCCATAACACCCGGCTCAACTGCCTGGAGTACCACCGTGACAGCGAGGTCAACGTGGGCACCCACGACTTCGTGCTGCTGCTGGGCCGGGAGCAGGATATTGTGGGCGGCAAGCTGCACACCGACACCGTGATGGCCTTCCGGGTCCCCGCCGGGGTGGCTGTGGAGGTGTACGCCACCACGCTGCACTACGCCCCCTGCCACACCGACGCCGCCGACGGCTTCCGGGTGGCGGTGGCCCTGCCTCGGGGCACCAACACCCCCCGCCCCGACGCCGTGCCCCACTGCCAGGAGGACAATATGCTCTGGGCCTGCAACAAGTGGCTGCTGGCCCACCCCGACGCCAAGGAGGCGGGGCGGGGCGCCCACATCGGCCTGGAAGGCCCCAACATCGACATTGCCAACCACTGATTGATTATTATAATAGGAGGAACGAACCATGCAGAACATCCCGGAGGTCAAGCTGGGCATCATCGCCGTCAGCCGCGACTGCTTCCCCATCTCCCTGTCCATCGCCCGCCGCCAGGCCATCGTCAAGGCCTGCGAGGGCGGCCTCTACGAGTGCCCCGTCACCGTGGAGAACGAAAAAGATATGCTTGCCGCCGTGGCGGACGTACAAGCCGCCGGGTGCAACGCCCTGGTGGTGTTCCTGGGCAACTTCGGCCCCGAGACCCCCGAAACCCTGATTGCCAAGCACTTCGACGGCCCCTGCATGTTCGTGGCCGCCGCCGAGGGTGACGGCGACCTCATCAACGGCCGGGGCGACGCCTACTGCGGCATGCTGAACTGCTCCTACAACCTGGGCATGCGCCACTTGAAGGGCTATATCCCCGAGTACCCCGTGGGCACCGCCGCCGACATCAGCCGCATGATCTGCGACTTCGTGCCCATCGCCCGGGCCATCATCGGCGTGCAGAATCTGAAGATCATCACCTTCGGCCCCCGGCCCCAGGACTTTTTTGCCTGCAACGCTCCTATCCGTGGCCTATATGAGATCGGCGTGGAGATTGAGGAGAACTCCGAGCTGGACCTGCTGGTGAGCTACAAGGCCCACGCCGGCGACCAGCGTATTCCCGCCGTCTGCGCCGACATGGCCGCCGAGATGGGCGAGGGCCGCTACTTCCCCGATATGCTGGAGCGCATGGCCCAGTTTGAGCTGACGCTGCTGGATTGGGCCGAGGCCCACAAGGGCGCCCGGAAATACGTGGCCTTTGCCGACAAGTGCTGGCCCGCCTTCCCGGAGCAGTTCGGCTTTGAGCCCTGCTTCGTCAACTCCCGCCTGGCCGCCCGGGGCATCCCGGTGAGCTGCGAGGTGGACATCTACGGCGCCCTTTCCGAGTACATCGGCGCCTGCGTGTCCCAGGACGCCGTCACCATCCTGGACATCAATAACTCCGTGCCCGCCCAGATGTGGGAGAGCCAGATCAAGGGCAAGTATGATTACAGCCTCACCGACACCTTCATGGGCTTCCACTGCGGCAACACCCCCTCCTGCAAGATGTGCGCCGACCGTGCCGTGAAGTACCAGCTCATCCAGCACCGCCTCTTGGAGCCGGAGGGAAGCGACCCCGACTTCACCCGCGGCACCCTGGAGGGCGACATCGCCCCCGGCGAGATCACCTTCTACCGCCTCCAGTGCGACAGCGAGGGCCGTCTGCGCTCCTACATCGCCCAGGGCGAGGTGCTGCCTGTGGCTACCACCAGCTTCGGCGGCATCGGCGTGTTCGCCATCCATGAGATGGGCCGCTTCTACCGCCATGTGCTGATTCAGAAGCGCTTCCCCCACCACGGCGCCGTGGCCTTCGGCCACCACGGCAAGGCCCTGTACGAGGTGTTCAAGGACCTGGGCGTGGAGGACATCGGCTACAACCAGCCCAAGAGCCTGCCCTATCCCACCGAGAATCCCTTTGCGTAAGCCCTGCCAAGCGGGGTAAAGCATCCTCCCCCGCACCCGCGGGGGAGGGTGTACTGGCCTGTCAAAAAACGGCCATGCCGTTTTTTGACAATGGGGTTGCAGTCTACTACGCGCACGAATAGCGCGCCTCTGGCGCACTATTCGCACACTCCGTAGCCTGAGAAGTGAAAAACTGACGCGCGCCAGCGACACCCCGCGAAGCATGAGCGGCTGGTGGAGCCAGTGCCCTTGGGGTACATGTCGTCAGTTTTTTCGAATTTCATGGGTTCGCGCCTTGCGAGGCGCGAAATCTGCGATGCTTTTTTACAATTTGATTTATCCGCCCCTGCCTCTGCGGGGGAGAATATGCGTTTTCCCTGGGGCAGCTTTCGGCGTAAATGAGGCGAATGGCGGCGCGTATCAAGTTGCAATTCCGCCTGATTTATGCCATAATGAAAATGGAAAGAAAGGGGGCTTGCCGCGTGAGATATGCGCTTGCCATTGACATCGGCGCCTCCTCCGGCCGCCACATCGTGGGCTGGCAGGAGAACGGCCAGATCAAGACCTGTGAGGTCTACCGCTTCCCCAACGGCGTGCAGGAGCAGGACGGGCACCTGATTTGGGACATCGACGCCCTGGTTTCCCACGTGAAAGCGGGCATTGAAAAGGCCAGGGAGCAGTTTGCGAAAATCGACACCCTGTCTATCGACACCTGGGGCGTGGACTACGTGCTGCTCCGGGGTGAGAAGGAGGTTCGGCCCTGCTACGCCTACCGTGACAGCCGCACCGAGGCCGTCATCTCCCGGGTGCATGAGAAAATCACCTTCACCCGGCTCTACCGCCACACCGGCATCCAGTTCCAGCCCTTCAACACCATCTATCAGCTCTATGCGGATAAAGAGGCGGGCCGTCTGGCGGGGGTCACCGACTTCCTGATGATGCCGGAATACCTGCTCTATAAGCTGTGCGGCGTCAAGTCCCACGAGTACACCAACGCCACCACCGGCGGCATGGTCAGAGCCGAGACGGGAGAGTATGACGAAGCCATCATCGACGCCCTGGGCCTGCCCCGGCACCTGTTCCACAAGTTGCAGCAGCCCGGCACCGTCCTGGGCGAGTATGAGGGCATCCGCTGCCTTCTCTGCGCCACCCATGATACCGGCAGCGCCGTGGAGGGCATCCCCATGGAGGAGGACGCCCCCTATATCTCCTCCGGCACCTGGTCACTGCTGGGGGTCAAGACCCCCCGGCCCATCACCAACGAGGGCAGCGAGCTGGCCAACTGGTCCAACGAGGGCGGCGTGGGCTATAACCGCTACCAGAAGAACATCATGGGCATGTGGCTGGTGAATCGTCTCCGAGACGAGCTGTGCCCCGATATGCCCTGGGGCGACATCACCGCCCAGGCGGCGGAGAGCCGCTTCGAGGAGACGGTGGACGCCAACGCCAATCTGTTCCTGGCCCCCAACAGCATGAAGGACGCCTTTGACAAGGCCCTTTCCATGCAGCCCCAGACCGTGGGCGACTACTTCCGCTGCGCCTACCGCTCCCTGGCCCTTTCCTACATGAACGCCGTCCAGGAGCTGCAGCACAACACCGGCTGCCATTACGACAGCATCTACATCGTCGGCGGCGGCGCGAAAAATCAGTTCCTGAATGCATTGACGGAGAAAGCCACCGGCAAGCACGTGGTGGCCCTGCCCATCGAGGCCACCGCCATCGGCAATTTGAAAATCCAGCTGCAAGCAGAATGAATAGACAGGAGGACAACGCCATGTTAGTGGAAACCAAAGCCCGGGTGGGCGTCTTTGCCATCGCCCTGGGCGCTTATCTGCCCCAGTTCCCCAGCCTGGTGCCGGAGTTCGCCGGGCAGTATGACGACTTCAAAACCCGCATCCCCGGCTCTGTGGAGCTGATTGACGGCGGCATCGTCACCACCAAGGAGCAGGCCATGGCCGCCGGCGACAAGTTCCGCGCCGCCGACGTGGATCTGGTGATTTTGCAGCTTCTCACCTACGCCACCAGCTACAATATGCTGCCCGCCGTCCGTGACCTGGACGTGCCGGTGGTGCTGGTGAATCTCCAGAAGAAAAAGGCCCCCGACTATGCCAATACCGACACCGCCACCTGGCTGGGCGAGCTGTACGCCTGCGGCGCCGTGGGCGAGATGGTGGCGGATTTGGAGCGTGCCGGCAAGCGCCACGCCGTCATCACCGGCGTGGTGGAGGGCGGCGACCCCCAGGTGGACGCCGAGATCGCCGACTGGTGCCGCGCCGCCCAGGTGCGCCGCCGCTTCCGTGACACCAACCTGGCCCAGATCGGCCGCCCCTATCCCGGCATGATGGACCTCTACATCGACGAGACCAACCTCTACCACCGCATGTGGGTCTATACCAAGCAGTTCGACTGGGAGAAGATGTGGGCCATTGCCGACGACATCACCGATGAAACCGCCATCCGCGCCAAGGCCCAGGACATTCTGGACACCTTCGACATCGAGGGCGGCGGCACCATCGAAAAGGTGTGGGATATGGCCCGTTACGTGGTGGCCTTCGAGCAGTGGGTCAAGGACGAGCGCCTGGGCTTTGTGGCCTCCCACTATGACGGCTTCGCCCAGGGCGTGGCCGGCAAGCTGGACAGTATGCTGATCCCCGCCTTCTCCATGCTCATCCGCCAGGGCACCGCCTGCGCCGTGGAGGGCGACATCAAGGTGGCCATGGCCATGTCCATCCTCAAGACCATCTCCGGCATGGGCCAGCTCTCCGAGATGTACTCCATCGACTTCAATGAGGATATCTGCATCATCGGCCACTCCGGCTCCGGCGACGCCGACATCTCCCGTGCCAAAAAGCCCACCATGAAGATTGTTCCCGTGTTCCACGGCAAGACCGGCGGCGGCTACCTCACCCAGTTCTATCCCGCCCCCGGCCCCGTCACGTATCTGGGCATCACCCAGGACAAGGACGGCCACTTCAAGTTCGTGGTGGCGGAGGGCGTTAACGAGGATGGCCCCATCTTCACCTTCGGCGATACCAATATGCGCACCCGCTTCACCTGCGGCGCCCGGGAGTTCTGCAACCGCTGGAGCGAGGCCGGCCCCACCCACCACATGGCCGCCGCCTCCGGCCGCTGGATCGACACCATCCTGAAGGTGGCCAAGATTTTCAACGTCCCCGTGGATATCATTACGAGATAATTGTAGGGGCCGACGCCTACCCCAAGGGCACTGGCTCCACCAGCCACTCGTGCCTCGCGGGGTGTCGCTGGCGCTCGGCGGCCCGCGAAAGGAGATTGCATATGAAAAACATCCTGGAAGCTCCCTTTATGGTGGAGATGATCCGTACCGTCACCAATATGTACGCCCACGGCTGGGACGAGCGCAACGGTGGCAACGTCAGCCTGTTGCTGGACGAGGCCCAGGTGGCCCCCTATCTGGACGTGAACGCCGTGGTGCGCACCATCCCTACCGGCTTCTCCGCCCCCGCCCTGGAGGGCAAATACTTCCTGGTCACCGGCACCGGCAAGTATTTCAAGAACGTGCAGTATGCCCCCGATGTCAACCTGGGCATCGTCCGCCTCACCGACGGCGGCGAGACGGCGCAGCTGCTGTGGGGCTTCACCGACGGCGGCAAATTCACCTCCGAGTTCCCCGCCCACATGATGAGCCACATGGCCCGCCTGGCGGTGGACAGCGAAAACCGGGTGGTCATGCACTGCCACCCCGCCAACCTGCTGGCCATGACCTATATCCACACCTTGGACGAGCGGGAGTTCACCCGCACCCTGTGGCAGATGTGCACCGAGTGCATCGTGGTGTTCCCCGACGGCGTCAACGTGTTGCCCTGGATGCTGTGCGGCACCAATGAGATCGGTGAGGCCACCGCCGAGAAGATGAAGACCGCCCGATTGGTGGTGTGGTCCCTCCACGGCATCTACGGTGCCGGCCGTGACCTGGACGAGACCTTCGGTCTCATCGAGACCGCCGAGAAGGCCGCTGAGATCTATATGAAGATCGCCCACCTGCCCCGTGTGAACACCATTACCGACGACATGATGCACCAGCTGGAGGGCCGCTTCGGCGTCAAGGCCAGAGAGGGCTACCTGGACTGATTGCCCTGCCCCGTACATTATAATAATAAAGGTCGCGCAGCGACCCCATTTCTCTTCACTCTTCACTAGCAAAACTGTCAGGCCGCCCGCGGCCTGACAGTTTTGTGATATCTATACGCTTTCCCCCGCCAGCCGTCCGCTGGCCCAGGCCCATTGCAGGTTGTAGCCGCCGCAGTCGCCGTCCACGTCCAGCACCTCGCCGCAGGCGTAAAAGCCGGGGCACAGGCGGCTCTCCATGGTCTGTGGGTCAAATTCCTCGGTCCGCAGCCCTCCCGCGGTGACCTGCGCCTGGTCGAAGCCACACACGCCGGTGATGGGCAGGGCAAACTGCCGCACCGCCGCCGCCACACGCGCAAGCTGCCCGTCCGTCAGCGCCCCGGCGGTGCCCTGGGTCAGCCCGGCGTACTTCATCACCATCTGGCCCAGTCGGCTTTGCAGCGCCCCGGTCAGCAGCGTGGCGGCCTCGTGGCCGCCCATGGCGCGTCGCCGCTGCCGGAGATAGGCGTGCAAATCCTCATCCGACACATCCGGCAGCAAATCCAGGCAGCAGGTCAGCCCCTCGCCGCCGGTGGCCACCGCCCGGGAGATGTCAAAAATCACCGGCCCGCTGACGCCGTATTCCGTAAACAGCACCTCGCCCCGGTTCTCCGCCATGATCCGTTCCCCCCGGCGGATGGTGACGGCGCACTCCGCCTTCACGCCCTTCAGCGCCCGGGGGTAGGTGGGTTCGGTTTTCAGCTGCACCAGGGAGGGGTACAGCGCCGTGCGGTGGTGGCCCAGGGCCTTGGCGATGCGGTAGCCGTCCATGACGCCCCCCACCTTGGCCCCCGCCGCGCCTCCGGCGGCCAGTATCACCCTGTCCGCCTCATAGGCGCCGCCCTCCGTCTCCACGGTGAAGCGGCCGCCCTTTTTCGCCACCGCCGTCACCGTCTCTCCGGCCCGGAGGGTGATTTGGGGCTGCTCCAAGGCGTACCGCAGCACGTCCAGCACGCTGCCCGCCATATTGCTCCATGGGTACACCCGCCCGCTGTCCTCGGTGACGGTCATGAGCCCCAGCCTGGCAAACCAGTCCAAGGTCTCCGCAGGGGTGTGTTTTTCCAGCGCAAACCGGCAAAAATCCGGGTTTTCGCCGTGATAATGCGCCACGCTGGCGTGCTGATTGGTGAGGTTGCACCGGCCGTTGCCGGTGGTCAGCAGCTTCCGGCCCACCCGGGCCTGCCGCTCCAAAATGGTGACGCTATGCCCCCGGGCCGCCGCCGTCAGCGCCGCGGCCATGCCGGCGGCCCCGCCGCCGATAATCAGTACCTGCATTATTGCGCCTCCCTGCGTTTGCGGGTCATGTAGCCCTCCAGCATCAGGCTGGCCGCCACCGCGTCCACCACTTTCTTCCGCTGCTTGCCGTTCCTGCCGTTGCCAAAGAGGATGGCGTGGGCCTCCACGGTGGTGCGCCGCTCGTCCCACAGCGTCAGGGGCAGGGAGGAGGCGGCTTTGAGACGCTCCCCAAAGGCGGCGCACTTCTCCGCCCGGGGGCCCAGGGTGCCGTCCATGTTCTTGGGGTAGCCCAGCACCAGCTCGTCCACGCCGTGCTCCGCCGCCAGGGCCAAAATCCGCGCCAGCACCACGTCCTCCTTCCGGGCGTCGATGACGGTGGTGAACCCGGTGAGCGTCATGGTGTTGTCGGAGATGGCGATGCCGGTGTGGGCGTCGCCGTAGTCGATAGCCATAATTTTCATAGTCATCCCTCGCTTTTCGTCTATGATACACGATTGCCCGCCCCGGCGCAACAAATGAGACGGAAAAATTTTAGAAATTGCTGAAATTTTTCCGAAAAACTTGTTGACCTTCACCAAAATATATGGTACACTTTCCATTACCTGTGAATGGGTGCTTTCTTTTTGCGCGCTTTTTCGCTTCGAGCGCGGGGGAGAGGGCGCCGCCGATCAGGGAGGCAATCGGTGCTCCCGCCGGGAGACACCTAATCTAATAAGGAGGTGCCGTTAATGCGCGTGAAAATCACTCTCCGCTGCAACGAGTGCAAGCAGAGAAACTACAACACGATGAAAAACAAGAAGAATACCCCGGACAAGCTTGAGCTGAACAAGTACTGCCCCTTCTGCAGAAAGCACACCGTCCACACCGAGACCAAGTAATCGGAAGGAGATTGGAAATGGCTGAAGAGAAGAAAGCAAAGCGCGACCTGGGCAAATGGTTCCGCGAAATGAGAAGCGAGTTGAAGAAGGTCGTATGGCCCTCCCGCAAGGAGACCATGTCCAACACCGGCACCGTGCTGCTGTGCGCCGCGGTGGTTGGCGTTTGCATCTGGGTTTTTGACTGGGTTGCCGTGGCAGCCGTCAATTTCCTGATCGGCCTGTTCGCCTGAGGAAGTAAACGATGGCAGATAACGCGAAGTGGTATGTGCTGCATACCTATTCCGGCTATGAAAACGCGGTAAAGGCGGCCATTGAGAAGTCTGTGGTCAACCGCCACTTTGAGGACATGGTGCTCCAGATGGAGATTCCTATGGAGACGGTCACCGAGGTGACGGAGAGCGGCGTCATGAAGGACGTGGAGCGGAAGGTTTTCCCCGGCTACGTGCTCATCAAGATGGTGCTCACCGACGAGACCTGGCATCTCATCCGCAACATCCGCGGCGTCACCGGATTCGTGGGCGAGGCCAACAAGGCCATCCCCCTGTCTGACGCGGAAGTCGCCGCTCTGGGCGTGGAGCGCCACGAGATCGTGGTGGCCTACAACGTGGGTGATACCGTCAAGATCACCGACGGCCCGCTGAGCACTTTCAAGGGCATCGTGGAGGAAATCGCACCGGAGAAGAACAAGGTTCGTGTGGTGGTCTCCATGTTCGGCAGAGAGACGCCCGTCGAGCTGGAGCTCGACCAGGTGGAGGTCTGCCAGGACTGAGCAGCGGCAGTCTGAAATCAAGCCGCGCAAGTCGGAGCAAAACCACTCCGGCGCAAGTGGGAGAGACGCAAAAAGCTGCGCCTCGCCAAGGGCGGGTCTCACTTTGGGTGAGCCGCTACCACATTAGAAAAAGGAGGTGCCTGTTATGGCACAGAAAGTCGTTGGTTACGTAAAGCTGCAGATTCCTGCAGGTAAAGCAACTCCCGCACCCCCCGTTGGCCCCGCTCTGGGTCAGCACGGCGTCAACATCGCCGCCTTCACCAAGGAATTCAATGAGCGCACCAAGAACGATATGGGCCTGATCATCCCCGTGGTGATCACCGTCTATGCTGACCGTTCTTTCTCCTTTATCACCAAGACTCCCCCCGCTGCGGTCCTCATCAAGAAGGAGTGCAACATTGAGAAGGCTTCCGGCGTTCCCAACAAGGAAAAGGTAGCCACCATCTCCAAGGCCTCCATCCAGAAGATCGCCGAGCTGAAGATGCGCGACCTCAACGCCGCTTCCCTGGAAGCCGCTATGAGCATGATCGCCGGCACCGCCCGTTCCATGGGCGTCATCGTGGGCGACTAAGGAGGGAATTGAAGATGTTTAGAGGTAAGAAATATCAGGATATTGCAAAGCAGATCGACAGAGCCAACCTGTATGACCCCAAGGAGGGTCTGGAGCTGATCTGCAAGACCGCTTCCGCCAAGTTCGACGAGACCGTCGAGCTCCACGTCAAGCTGGGTGTTGACTCCCGTCACGCCGACCAGCAGGTCCGCGGCGCCATCGTGCTGCCCAATGGCACCGGCAAGAGCGTCCGCGTGCTGGTGTTCGCCAAGGGTGCTGCCGCTGAGGCCGCCAAGGCCGCCGGCGCCGACTACGTGGGCGAGATGGACATGGTGGAGAAGATCCAGAAGGAAAACTGGTTCGACTTCGACGTGGTCATCGCCACCCCCGACATGATGGGTACTGTGGGTCGTCTGGGTAAGGTGCTGGGCCCCAAGGGCCTGATGCCCTCTCCCAAGTCCGGCACCGTCACTCCCGACGCCGCCCGTGCCGTCACCGAGGCGAAGGCCGGTAAGGTGGAGTATCGTCTGGACAAGACCAACATCATCCACTGCCCCATCGGCAAGGTCTCCTTCGGCGCTGACAAGCTGTTCGAGAACTATTCCGCTCTCATGGGCGCCATCATCAAGGCCAAGCCCGCCGCCGCCAAGGGCCAGTATATCAAGTCCTGCGTGTGCGCTTCCACCATGGGCCCCGGCGTGAAGATGAACGCCATGAAGCAGCTGTAAGGCTGCCAAAAATGTGATTTGGCTCTTGACAATCGTTTTGAGCTGAATTATACTATCAGATGCGTTCCAAAGACAGCAGGTGGCCCCCGCGGCCGTAAGTCCTGCCGAGGATAGCAATTGTATTGCTACATTGCCGTCCTCATGTCCTGGGATATGAGGACGGTTTCTTTTTTGAACGCACCTTCCCCTGGCGTGCGGAGGCACGCCGCCAATAATCATGGAGGTGAAATCAAAGAATGCCCAACGCAAAAGTTCTGTCTGAAAAGCAGGCGATCGTGGCGGCACTGACCGAGAAGCTGCAAAACGCAGCCGCCGGTGTCATCGTTGATTATAAGGGCATCACCGTGGCAGAGGATACCGCTCTGCGCGCTGAGTGCCGTAATAACAACATTGAGTACGCCGTCATCAAGAACACCCTGCTGCGCTTTGCATTCAACAACTGCGGTCTGAACGAATTGGACGATCAGCTCAATGGCACCACTTCTCTGGCCATCTGCGCTGACGATCCCGTGGCTCCTGCCCGCGTGATTGCTGACTATGCAAAGAAGCTCAATGGCAAGTTCGAGATTAAGGGCGGCTTCATGGACGGCAAGGTCGTTCCCATGGAGACTGTCAATGCTCTGGCTGCCATCCCCGCTCTGCCTGTCCTGCAGGCCCAGGTCCTGGGTACCATGCTGGCCCCCATCTCTGCCCTGGCTTTCATTCTGCAGCAGGTCGTGGAGCGCAACGGCGCTCCCGCCGAGACCGCCGAGGCTGCGGAGTAAGCCTCATCCATCCACTTCAACTTTTATCTTAACAAACAGGAGGATATTACAATGTCTGAGAAGATCAATGCTATGATCGAAGAGATCAAGGGCCTCACCGTTCTGGAGCTGTCCGAGCTGGTTCACGCCCTGGAGGAAGTTTTCGGTGTGTCCGCCGCCGCTATGGCCGCTGCCCCCGCTGCCGGTGCTGCTCCCGCTGCTGAGGAGAAGACCGACTTCGACGTGGTCCTGACCGGTTTCGATGCCGCTCAGAAGATCAAGGTCATCAAGGTCGTTCGCGAGATCACCGGCCTGGGCCTGGCTGAGGCCAAGGCTGCCGTGGAGGGCACCCCCACCACGCTGAAGGAGGCCCTGGGCAAGGACGAGGCCGAGGCCATGAAGAAGCAGGTCGAAGAGGCCGGCGGCAAGGTCGAGCTGAAGTAAGTTCTTCTTTACCTATCAAAATAACCCCAACCGCAAGGTTGGGGTTTTTGCGTCCAAAGGGTACTAATAATTGATTTTGGGATTGTCTGTGCGCTCCAGCAAATAGTCAATACTGATATTGAAATAGTCTGCAATCAGGATTAATTCCGCGATACCGGGGTCACGCTCATTGTTTTCATATCGGCTGATGGTATTTTGACTCATATTCAATTCCATTGCCAATTTTAGCTGCGTCAAATGCCTGGATTTCCGTATTTCTTTCAATCGCATACCGCATCACCCTTGACAATACTATCCCAAAATGGTATAACAAATATACCAATCCGGGATATTCTTGCTTTGTATGAAAAGCTGATAAGAGGAGGGGTTCGTCGAGAGGAATTATATTTGTGAATACCAGGAATTCAATTGAAAGAGATAGGAGTTTTTTATGAGAAAAAGATTAGGTGCAATTCTTCTCTGCTTTGTGTGGATACTATTATTGCTTCCTACCACGGCTATGGCTGATAATAACCATTTTTCTGTCTCTCGGATAGGAAGGTTTATTCGGACGGTTAATATCGGTGATACGGTTACGCTATCTGTAAATGCATCCGGTGATAATCTCGAAGGTGTAACTTACATGTGGATCGGGCCTAATGGCAGTACTCTCACAGCTGAAGAGAATAGCTATACATTTGAGGTTGCATCCAAGGCTGACTTGGGATATTACTATTGCACAGCTGCCGATGTTTATGGAAACGTGAGCGACACTTTCTTCCGCGTCGCCTCCGAGAACCACTTCTCTGCCGCTGCAGAAGGAGATACCGACCATAAAGTAAGTATCGGTGACACGGTTACATTGTCGATAAGTGTGGACGGTGATGATCTCGATGGCGTAACTTACACATGGATCGGGCCTGATGGTAGGTCTCTCACAGCTAACGAGAATAGTTATACACTTGAGGCTGCTAAGGACAACTTGGGCCAATATCATTGCACTGCTGCAGACGCTTATGGAAATGAGGACTATGTTTTCTTCCGTGTCGCCGCTGAGAACCATTTCTCCGCCACTGCAGAGGGAGGGACAGATCGCACAGTAATCATAGGTACTTCGGTTACGCTGCCTGTAAACGTTACGGGCGATGATCTCAATGGCGTGACTTACACGTGGGACGGGCCTAATGGTTTCATTTGCACAACCGATGAGAGCAGTTATACGCTGGATGTTGCATCTAAGGCTGACTTGGGACAGTACTTTTGCACCGTTGCCGATGTTTATGGAAACGAGAGTTACATTTTCTTCCGTATTGCCGCCGAGAACCATTTCTCCGC
>JAFSMA010000016.1 GCA_017448145.1 Oscillospiraceae bacterium
CCACGAAACCCGGGAAAGGCCCGGCGATTACGGCCCCACCACGGAGGCGGACGTCACCGATACCGGGACAATGACCCTGACCGATGAGGAATGGGCCGAATTCCTGGGCTTCTTGCAGGATGGCACGGTCAGCGCCCGGAATGATTCTGCCGACGCGGGCGGCGACGGGCCCTGGACGTTCCTCTATTGGAAGAACGACAAGGCGAAATACCAGGTCTTTTCCTTTCGGGATGACGGGACAAGGCTTCAGTTCGAGGCATTTTGCGCCGCGCTGGCCCAGACGGCGCGATAAGCGGCAGGACACGGTGTGAAGGGGGATAATATGAAGGATTTCAGCCTGCACAGATTGAGCTACAGCCCCGGCTACGGCGACATGCTGGGGCAATACCATGGCAGTACTCTCCGCAAAGGGCCGGACGGCGCATGGATCATGGTCTGCACTGACCGGGAGCGCTACGACCTGCCCAAGGTCACTGCCACCTACGCCGTCGACCACCGGGCGGTGGCGGAGCTGGCGACGTTTATCGCGGAAAAGAACATCCTCTCCCTTGAAAAACGCCCCCAAAGCAACCTCTTTGTCACCGATTACCACCCTTGGGGCTGGCACATGGACTACGACGCCACCACCTTCGGCAAGCGGGAGCGGAAATACTGGCGCATCGAGGAGTATCAGCGATATTCCACCCGGGATTACAAGCTCCTCAACGAGCTACGGCAGCGCTTTGAAGCCCTGCGGGGGGAGAAGCTTTCGGAGACCACCGAGGAGTAAGCGCCCCCGCCCGTCTGTATGACATCTTAACTTGACAAAACGGGCTGGGACGGCATAATATTGTATCAGCATTGGGGAGTAGCCAGCGTCCGTCGGACGCTCCTTCCACCGTCAAAACGGCCGCTGGAGGCCCGGTGTCAGGACAAAGAAGCGAGACCTTTGCCATCTATGCAGCGCTGCGGCATAGATGGCAGGGGTCTTTTATTTTTTATGGAAAGGAAATAATTATGTCGGAAGCATCGCTGAAAATCGTGGCGCTGATCCTGTTTGGCCTTATGTACCTGGTGATCATCTGCGCGCCGAAGCTGAAAACGTGGACGGCCCTGGCAGTGGCCGCGCTGTATGTCATTCTGGGGATTCTCCCACCGGGGGAGATAGGCGCCGCCATTAACTGGAACGCGCTGATGATGATTACGGGCACCATGCTGATCGTCTACTATTTTATCGCTTCGCAAATGCCGGGCCGCATCGCGGAGGCGCTGCTGCAAAAGGCGCCCAACGTCATGTGGGTCACCATCCTCATGTCCCTGTTTTCCGGCATCGTCTCCGCGTTCATCGATAACGTGGCAACGGTCCTGATGGTGGCGCCGGTGGGCATCGCCGTGTGCCGAAAGCTGAAGACCGACCCTGTGGCCATGATCATCGCCATCGCCGTCTCCTCCAACCTGCAGGGCGCCGCCACGCTGGTGGGCGACACCACCTCCATTATGCTGGCCGCTCACGCCAAAAT
This sequence comes from Oscillospiraceae bacterium, assembly GCA_017448145.1. Classification (GTDB taxonomy): domain Bacteria; phylum Bacillota; class Clostridia; order Oscillospirales; family Oscillospiraceae; genus Vescimonas. Next base: position 1,500 of record JAFSMA010000016.1, read on the forward strand.
GGATTTCCTGGATTTCTTCTGGATGAACGGCCGCCCCGGCATGTTCTTCGCCGTGGAATTGGGTGCGCTGGCCACGGTTCCCATTATGATGGTCCTCTTCCGCAGGGACACCCAGCCGGTTGCCGCCAATACCCACACTGTGGTGCAGGATTATTTTCCCAGCGTGATGCTCCTTCTCATGGTGGCCCTGCTGATCGGGGCGTCTTTCCTGCCCCATAAGCCCGATATCACCAACGGCCTGATCTGCATGACCCTTGCCGCTGTCACCATTGCCGTGGAGACGGTGAAGGAGAAAAGCCCAAAGAGCGCCGTCAAGGCGATGGAAAGCGTGGACTACGAAACCCTGGGCCTGCTGACAGCTCTGTTCTGCGTCATTGCGGGCGTCACCAATATGGGCGTCATCGACGATTTTGCCCGCTGGATCGTCAAGACCGGCGGCAGCGACCCCTTCCTGCTCTATACCATGATCGTCTGGGGGTCCGTCCTGATCTCCGCGTTCGTGGACAACATCCCCTACGTGGCCACCATGCTGCCGGTGCTGTCTGCGGTAACGGCGCAGATGGGGATAGAGCCCTTCCTGCTCTATTTCGGCCTGCTCTCCGGCGCGACCCTGGGCGGCAATCTGACCCCCGTAGGGGCGTCGGCCAATATCACCGCCACGGGCCTGCTGCGGAAAGAGGGCTGCCGGGTACAGTTCAAAGACTTCACCCGCATCGGCATACCCTTTACGCTCTCGGCCGTCCTGGCGGGCTATCTCTTCCTCTGGTTCGTCTGGGGATGACGCGCCGTCGGCAGCGGCGTCATCTTAGCGAAAACTTAACGGGGAATATGGTACAATAAAGTAAAAAACAGTCCCGGAGGGGCAAAAGGCATCGCACCTCCGGGGCGGTGCCTTTTGTCGTCCTTCCCGGTCTGCCGGGCCGATATGCCAAAATGGCGGCGCCGCCCTTTCCTTCACCTTGACCCCCCGGCCCCGATGTGATACACTATACCAAATCCCATCTCCAAAGGAGACCGCTCCATGAAATACGGTGAATCCACGTTTGATATTCTCTACCTGCTGTTCGCCATCGTGGCGGGCTGCGTGATGCTGGCCAAGGCCCGCTGCCGCACCGAGCGGCTGATGGGTCTGGCGGCCCTGATCCTGGGCTGCGGCGACGCCTTCCACCTGGTGCCCCGGGTGCTGCACTACTTCATCGACGCCGACTTCACCATGGCCCTGGGCCTGGGCAAGCTGGTGACCTCCCTGACCATGACGGTGTTCTACGTGCTGCTGTTTTACATCTGGCAGGGCTATTACCGGGAGGCCAGGAGCCGCGGCCTCACCGCCCTTATCATCCTGCTGACGGCCTGCCGCTTCGCCCTGTGCGCCCTGCCCCAGAACGGCTGGCTGCAAAACAGCAGCGACGTGACCTGGGGCATCCTCCGCAACGTGCCCTTCGTGGTGCTGGGTGGCCTCGTGTGCCTGCTGTACTGCCGCAACCGCCGCCTGGCGCCCCGGTTCGCCCCGGTGTGGGTCTACATCCTACTGTCCTTCCTGTTCTACATCCCCGTGGCGGTGGCCGCAAGCCTCCTGCCCATCCTGGGGATGCTGATGCTGCCCAAAACCGTCTGCTACATTCTCCTCATCGTCACCTTCCTCCAGGCGGTGCTGAAAGACCCCGTCCGGGCGGAGTGAACCACGAAAAAATAGCACGCCCTTGGGCGTGCTTTTTCAGCAAAACACTTTCCTTACCGGTAAAAAATGGTAAATTGAGCATCACAAATCGCGAAAACGCGGAACAAACCATTCTGATATCACGGAGGTACCCCACATGGAGATCAAGGCAGTCAAATTCCGCCGGGACGGCTTTTACAGCCAGCCCTTTGCCTTCGGCGGCGAGGAGGGGATGGACAAGTTCGACCCCAGCATCCGCTACCGTGGCAGCCTGCAAAACTACGTCATCGACACCGGGGACGAGGTGATCCTGGTGGACACCGGCCTGCCCGCCGGCACTCCCGAGGAGAAGCCCGACGAGACCAGCCTGGTCTACACCGGCAAGGACATCTGCTCCTACCTGGAGGCCCTGGCCGCCCTGGGCTACCGCCCGGAGCAGGTGACGAAGATTCTGCTGACCCATAAGCACAGCGACCATTCCGGCGAGCTGCGCGCCTTCCCCCAGGCCAAAATCTACGTCAACGCCGACGAGCTGACCGCCGCCGAGCTCCAGGGCATCCCCAATCTGGTGCCCGTCACCTTCACCGATGGGGCCTATGAGAACTTCCCCGCCAGCCAGACCATCCGTGAGGGTATCCACTTCATCAAGGCCAAGGGCCACACCAACGGCAACAGCATCGTGGTGGTGGAAAAGGACGGCCTGTACTACATGATCCACGGCGACATCACCTACGTGGACGAGGCCCTTTACGCCAACAAGCTGTCCGTGGTGTATGACGACCTGCCCGCCGCCCGGGAGACGCTGGACCGGGTCCGGGCCTTCATCGGCAGCCATCCCACCGTCTACCTCTCCACCCATAGCCCCCAGGGCTACGAGAACCTGGAGGCCCGCCGGGTCATGGATCTGGATCACCCGGTGCCCACGGTGCTGGCGGAGGTGGATTTCACCGACCAGGAGGCCACCGGTGTCTACGTCTGCTCCGTCTGCGGCTACGTCTACGACCCCGCCGACCACGACGGCGTGGCCTTCGAATCCCTGCCCGACGACTGGAAATGCCCCCGCTGCAAGCAGCCCAAGGAAAAATTCAACCGGGCGTAACGGGCATTATAGAAAATAGAGAAGCAGGCCCCCGGGCCTGCTTCTCAGATTGTCAAAAAAGCATCGCAGATTTCGCGCCCGCAGGCGCGAACCCTTGAAATCCGAAAAAAGTGACGACATGCGCGTCACTTTTTTCACATCTCAGGCTACGAAGTGTGCGAATAGTGCGCCGGAGGCGTACTATTCGCGCGCGCAGTAGACTGCAATCCCATTGTCAAAAAACGGC
>JAFSMA010000126.1 GCA_017448145.1 Oscillospiraceae bacterium
AGTCGCGCACTTTATGAACACCATGCGGCGCGGCGTCCTCGGCTATGAAACTGCTGATAACCTATTCTTTCGTCAAATTGCACAATTAGCCGGGTGATATTTTTATATCACTTCATCTTGCATTTATCTTGACAATCTTCACTGGCGACGGCAGTTTTCCCCTTACAGCTGCACCCGGCCCAGCACGTCGGCGGCAATGTCCTCCACGGTTCGCATGGCGCCGTCACAGGCGCAGGCCACGGTGTCCCAGCCCAGCAGACCGGCGCAGTATTCCGCCGCGGCCCGGGCGGAGGCCAGATAGGCCAGATCCCGCTCGTGGATGTCCTTTTTGGCCTCGTCGCCGTGGTAGCGCTCCGTCATCAGTTGCTGGCTGATGGCGGGGTCCACCTGGAGGTAGATGACACGATCCGGGGCGGGAATGCCCAGCAGGCCGTATTCATAGTCGAACAGCCACTGGAGAAAGTGGCTCCACTGCTCCGGGGGCAGCTTGGCGCACTGGTGGACGGCGTTGGAGGTGGTGTAGCGGTCGGCCACGATGACGCCGCCGTCACGGTAGAACCCGCCCCAATCGCTTTTGAAACCGGCGTAGCGGTCCACGGCGTAGAAGCTGGAGGCGGCGTAGGCGTTGACATCGCCGGGATGCTGGCCGAAGTCGCCCCGCAGGTACATTTTAATCAGGGCAGAGGAGTCGCTCTCATAATTGGGAAACGTAATCTGGCGGACGGAATAGCCCATTTTACGCAGGTTTTCCGCAAGCAGCGCCGCCTGGGTGGCCTTGCCGCTGCCATCCAGCCCTTCGATGACAATCAATTTACCGGCCATGGTAGTACCTCCTGTTGTTAACGTGAAAAAGCGGGCGGCGGCGCCGCCCGCTTCATGCTGCCGACACACTGTCGGCAGCATGAAGCGCAAATGCGGAAGCATGGAAACATGCTTCCGCATTTGCATGGATTTCACGTGAAGGGGGACTCCCGTCCCCCTTCACAATCCCCCATGCGTGTCGAAAAGCTGTCCACAAATAACCTTTGTTTACAGTTGTAGAGTGTGGGTATTTTTGTGTCAGCTGCGCAGCTCCATCAGCTTCTGCTTCAGCTCGCCCTCGATGCGGCCCAGCTCGGCCTCGGCGGCCTTGCGCTTGGCGGCACCCTCGGTCTGGATGCGGGCCACCTCGTCCAGGGTGGAGATGAGCTGCTGGTTGGTGTGTTGCAACGTCTCGATGTCCACGATGGAGCGCTCTGCCTCCTTGGCGGTGGCGATGGTGCCCATCTTCAGGGCGTCGGCGTTCTTCTTGAGAAGCTGGTTGGTCATCTCCGTCACCTGGTTCTGGGCGGCGGTGGCCTGGCGGCCGTGCTCCAGGCCCAGGGCCAGCACCATCTGGCTCTTCCAGAGAGGAATGGTGTTGACAAGGGAGGACTGAATCTTCTCGATCATAAGGGTGTCGTTATTCTGCAAAAGGCGGGTCTGGGGGCCCATCTGCACCGACACCATGCGGGTCAGCTCCAGGTCGTGGAGCTTCTTTTCAAACCGGTTGCAGAGATTGGCCAGGTCGTTATAGGCCTGGGCGTCCTCGGAGGTGCCGGTCTCGGCGGCCTTCTTGCGCAGGGCCTCCAGCTCGGTGGTGCGCACCTCGTTCAGCCGCTTCTTGCCCGCCAGGATATACATGGTCAGCTCTTTATAGTATTTGAGATTCAGCTCATACATCTGGTCGAACATGGCCACGTCCTTCAGCAGGGTGATCTGATGCTGCTCCAGATTCTGGGCGATCTTATCCACGTTGGTCTCCACCTTGCTGTACTGGGCCTTCATAACGGCCAGGGGGTTGGCGGCCTTGTGGAACAGGCCCTTGAGGCCCTTGGGCTGCTCCAGGGCGCCGAAGCCCTTCAGCTCCGTCACCAGGCGGCTCAAATCCTCGCCGATCTCGCCCATGTCCTTATTGCGGACGTTGCTCAGGGCGTTCTCGGAGAAGGTGGCCACGCTCTTCTGGGCGGCGGCGCCGTATTGCAGCACCTGGTTGGTGTCGCGGATGTCGATCTTCTTGGCGAAGTTGTCCACGGCGGCCTTTTCCTCGGCGGTGAGCATGCTGTCATCCAGCACCACGGGCTCGATGGGCTTGGCCTCGGCGGGGGTGGCGGGGGTGACGGGGGCCTGGGGCTCCAGGGTCAGCTCCGGGACGGCGGCGGCAGTGGCGGTGGCGGCGTCCTCATTGGGGGTAAGGGTCAGCTCGGGGGTCATGTTGTCAGTCATCACAATGCTCCTCTCTTTTGTCCAATACACAAAAGCGGCAAGCCGCTGCTATTACCTGTATAGTATAGCCCAAAGGTGGGCTGCGGTCAAGGGCACAACCACGCCAGGGGCGGCAGGTGAAAATAGCCGTGGGCGGACACGCCCCAGGTGGGCAGGCCCTGGCAGTCGATGCGGCAGGCACGGGTCAGGTGATCCAGCATCCGGGGGCGGCCCAGCTCGTCGGCCTGATAGAGGCCCAGGCTGACGTAGAACTCCCCCTTGGCCACGGTGTCCAGAGGCAGTGTCAGGCGCAGCGTGGACGTGCCGGGGGGCAAATCGCGGGGTGGCGACCAGGCGGTGGCAAGGCCGGTATCCTCCCCGCTGCGCAGGGTGAGGCGGACGGACACACCGGGGGCAGACACAGGCGCGTCCACCGTCAGGGCCAGTTGCAAGGGCTCGCCGGGGGCGTAGGTGGGGGTGTCCTTGCCGGGGAGAGTGAGATGGGTCATCCGGGGAGCGGCGGAGAGGGTTACGTTGGGCCGGGGCAGGGCGGAGAGATCCATGTCTACGGTGCCCTGGCCCATGCCGCTGTCCATATAGGCGGCGATGGCCTTTTCCGGCGGGCCATCGAAGATGATCTTGCCCTTTTGCAGCACGATGCAGCGGTCGCACAGGCGGCGGATGGTGCTCATATTATGGCTGACGTACAGCACCGTGCGGCCCTCCTCGTCAGCGGCGAGGCGCATTCTGTCCAGGCACTTGCGCTGGAAGGCCATGTCCCCCACCGCCAGCACCTCGTCCATAATCATGATCTCGCTGGTGAGGTGGGCGGCCACGGAGAAGGCCAGCTTGACATACATGCCGGAGGAATAGCGCTTGACGGGGGTGTCGATAAACTCCCGAACCTCGGAGAAGTCGATGATCTCCTCCATGCGGCGGTCAATCTCGGCGCGGGTCATGCCCAGGATGGCGCCGTTCATATAGATGTTCTCCCGGCCTGTCAGCTCGCCGTGGAAGCCGGTGCCCACCTCCAGCATGGAGGCCACGCGGCCGTAGATGTCGATATTGCCCTCGGTGGGGGCGGTGATGCGGCACAGCAACTTGAGAAGGGTGGATTTCCCCGCGCCGTTGGGGCCGATGATGCCCAGGCGCTCCCCGGGCTGCACCGTCAGGTCAATGCCGTCCAGGGCATAGAAGGCATCGCCGGACAGCGCACGCTGGCCGATACGCCGGTTGGGGTCCTCCCTGCCCCGCTTTTGGGCCCACCAGGATTGGAGGTCCGCCTGGAGGGTGCGTCCGCCGATGGCGCCCAGGCGGTATTCCTTTTTCACGCCCTCCATGCGGATGGCATAGGGGATGGATGCCACGGCGGACACCTCCTTTGACGATTTTTTGGAAAAGCGGTTACACCGTATCCATAAAGGTGCGCTCCACCTTGTTGAAAATCATGATGCCGATAATGGCGGCGGCCAGGGTGAAGCAGCCGCTCCACACCAGGCTCCACCCGGGCACGCCGCCCACGCCCAGCAGGCAGCGCCGCAGCAGCTCCGACGGGGCGGTGACAGGGTTCCACAGCAGCAGCGTGCGCAGAGGGCCGGACACGGTGCTCAAAGGGTAGACCACAGGGGTGGCGTACATCCACAGCGACAGGCCGAAACTGACCAACACCTGGAGGTCACGATATTTGGTGGTGAGGCTGGAGATGATGATACCCACGGACATGCCCATGACACCCAGCGCCGCCAGCAGCAGCGGCAGCAGCGGCCACAGCGCCCAGCAGGGGCGGACGCGGCCCACCGCCACGTAGTACACCAGCAGTATAAGGGCGGGCAAAAGCTGGATGGCAAAGCGGAGCACCGCGCCCAGCACCGACGAGATGGGCACCACCAGGCGGGGGAAGTAGACCTTGCCGAAGAGGCGGGCGTTGCCGGTGAAGGTGGAGGCGTTGCTGCTGACGCAGGCGGAGAAATAGCTCCACACCGCGTGGCCCGCCAGGTAGAACAGAAGCTGGGGGACGCCGTCGGTGCCCAGGCGGGCGATGTTGCCGAAGAGCACCACGTAGACCAGGGAGGTGAGCAGCGGGTTGATGACCAGCCAGGCCGGGCCCAGCACCGTCTGCTTGTAGCTGACGGCAAAGGAGCGGCGGGTGAAGAGCCAGATCAGCTCCCGGTATTGCCAGACCTCGCCCAGGCGCAGATCCAGCAGATTATGATGGGCGCTGATGTGGGTATGCTGCATGACGCCGCCCTCCTTTCCCATTACATTCCCTGTCATTATAACACGATTCTTTGGATTTGTATAGAAAAAAGCGCACCGTCCGGGAAGTCCTGACGGTGCGCGGGGGGTGATTTGCTTTTTTATGCCGCTTGCTGCTTTTTGCCCAGGGAGAGCTGGAAGACGGTGATGGCGGCGATGACGGCCAGGCCGATGAGGTCGGAGACGGTGCCGGGGATCATCATGCACAGTCCGCCGGCGGCCAGAGCAAGGCGGAAGACCACGTTGATTTTGGCCCCCAGGTGGCCGTTGAGGGCGGCGGCCACGCCGAAGAGGCCCACCACCGAGCTGACGGCGATCTGGGCCACGGTCAGCACGCCGGAGACGCCGTCGAACAGCATGGCGGGGCTGTAGGCGAAGATGTAGGGCACGATGAAGGCGGCGATGGCCAGCTTGGTGGCGTTGAGGCCCGTCTTCATGGGATTGGCCTTGGCGATGGCGGAGCCGGCATAGGCGGCCAGGGCCACGGGAGGCGTGATGTCCGCCACGATGCCGAAGTAGAACACGAAGAAGTGGGCCGCCACCACGGGGAAGCCCAGCTGCACCAGGATGGGGGCGCAGGTGGAGGCCATGATGCAGTAGTTGGCGGTGGTGGGGACGCCCATGCCCAGCACGATGCAGCACAGCATGGTGAGCACCAGGCCCACGATAGTGGCGTTGCCCGCCACGCGGACGATGGCGTTGATGAGGATGGAGGCAAGGCCCGTCACGGTGATGCAGCCGGCGATGATGCCCGCCATGGCGCAGGCCACCGCCACGGTGATGGCGCCCTTGGAACCGGCCTCCAGCGCGTCCACGGCGGAGAAGAAGGTGTCCTTCCCTGCTCCGGCCAGGGCCGGGCCCGCCTGTTGGGCAGGGCGGTCGGCGCTGCCCCGGAGGCGGGTGAGGAAGAAGTTGACACCGCCCACCGCCACCGCTGCCAGGATGGAATAGGCGGCGGAGTGGGACATGGTCTTGCTGCCGGAGGCCACCAGGTACACCAGCAGCACCAGGGGGAGGATCAGGTAGCAGTCCCGGGCCAGCAGCTTCCATTTGGGGAGCTGGTCACGGGGGATGCCCTGCAAGCCCAGCTTCTTGGCCTCCAGATGGACGGCGATGAAGATGCCGGCGAAGTAGAGGACGGCGGGGAGGATGGCCTTCACCGCCACCTGGGCGTAGGGCAGGCCCATATACTCCGCCATCAGGAAGGCGGCAGCGCCCATGATGGGGGGCATGATCTGGCCGCCGGTGGAGGCGGCGGCTTCCACCGCCCCGGCGAACTCCGGCTTGTAGCCGGTTTTCTTCATCATGGGGATGGTGACGGAGCCGGTGGTGACGGTGTTACCCACGGAGGAGCCGGACACCATGCCGCACAGGGCGGAGGAGATGACCGCCACCTTGGCGGGGCCGCCGCTGGACCAGCCGGCCAGACGGTTGGCGAAGCTGATGAAGAAATTGGCGATGCCGGTGCGCTCCAGGAACGCGCCGAAGATGATGAACAGCACAATGTAGGTGTAGCACACGCTGATGGGGGTGCCGATGACGCCGGAGGTGGTGTAGAACAGCTTATAGATGATGTTCCGCAGGGCCAGGTACACACTGGGGTTATAGCTGAGCTGGTTATAGAAGGCGTAGACCACCAGGGCGCCGGCCACGCACAGGATAGGCAGGCCCACGCAGCGGCGGCACAGCTCCACCAGCACCAGGATGCCCACGCAGCCGATGACGATGTGGATGGTGTGGATGCGGGTGGCCAGGCGGATCATGGTCATGGCGTTCATGGCAAAATAGAAGAACGCGCCGGCACCCAGCACCATCAGCACAATGTCATACCAGGGGATGAAATTCACCCGGACATGGCCCTTTTTGGCGGGGTAGGTCAGAAAACCCATGATGATGATAAAGCCCAGGAACAGGGGCAGGCGAATTTCCGGCATGGCGGTGGAGAACAGCGTCATGCCGATGCAGTAGAGGGCGAAGAGGGCCATAATCACCTTGATGACGATGGCGGGGGTGCCCTCCCAGACACGGGTATTGGACTCCCGGTCGTATTTACGCATCACCGCGTCCAGATCGGAAGTGTCCACCTGGGGGGCGGCGGTGTTCTTTTTCTTCAACAGGCTCATAAGGAGTCCTCCCAACGGTCAAAATGAGTGGAGTGCGGAAAGGGGACCACGGCAGCGCCGCAGTCCCCCCGCCGGTGAAATCAGGTTTAGTCCGCCACGGTCAGGCCCTTCTCGGCGAAGTACCTGGCGGCGCCGGGATGGTAGGGCACGGAGGTGATGGAGGCGCCGTAGTCCAGGCTGACCTCGCCGTACTTGGCGTGGCTGGAGGTCAGGTTGGCGGCGTTGTCGAAAATGTCGGCCACCAGGGCGTACACGGCATCCTCGGACACATCGTTGCGGGCCAGCAACACGGCGCCCACGCCCACGGTGGTCACGTCACCGTCGGTGCCGTAGGTGTCGGCAGAGATGGTGCAGGCGGTGTAGTAGGGGGAGGAGGCCAGCAACTTGGCAACGTGCTCGTCGTCCAGGCTCACCAGGTGCACGGCCTTGGTGGTGGCAAGGTCGGTGACGGCGGTGGTGGGGGCGCCGGCCACGATGAAGGCGGCGTCGATCTGGCCGTTCTTCAGGGCGTCGGCGCTGTCGCCGAAGGACTGGTAGGTGGGCTTGATGTCGGCCTCGGTCAGGTCGTAGGCACCCAGGATGTCGATGGCGTTGAAGTACACGCCGGAACCGGCGGCGCCGATGGACACGTTCTTGCCCTTCAGGTCAGCCACGGTCTTGATGGAGTCGTCCAGGGTGACGATCTGCACCTGCTCGGTGTAGAGGGCGGCCACGGTGGAGAAGCAGTTGACGGCGCCGGTATCGGCAAAGAGGTTGGTGCCGTCGTAGGCATAGGCCATCACGTCGCTCTGGCAGAAGGCCAGCTCGGCGTTGCCGTCGTCCAGCTCGAAGATGTTGGACTGGGAGCCGTTGCCCACCAGGCCCACGATGTTGACGCCGGCGTTGTTGGTGGCGTGCTGGGCGATGACAGAGCCGAAGGCGTAGTAGGTGCCGGACTCGCCGCCGGTGACCAGACGCAGGTTGTCGCTGACGGTGGTGGCGGCATTGTCGCCGGGGGCGGCGTTATCGTTAGTGTCGGTATTGGTGGTGCTGCCGCCGCAGGCCACCAGGCTCAGCGCCATGACCAGCGCCAGCACGAGAGCAAGAAACTTTTTCATCCTATATTCTCCTTTTCATCAATGAATATCCGTTAGAAATGCCGGGCGTATTCCTCTCCGCCGGCAACGTGGTCATCATAGCACAGGCGATTCCATTTTGCAAGTACAAATTTTCAAAAATGCAAAATGTGCCGTTTTAACAGGGCAAAGAACCGTGATTCTCCGTGATTTTTCGGCGGTCAACTTGCAAAATTTGAATAACTGTAAATCAAATCTTGCAAAATGGGCGGTTTTTTGCAGGGTTTTTGCGGGGACGCAGGCGTTGCTTGGGCGGGCAAGGGGTGAATGGTTATGCAAAACAGAAAAAGCGCCTCCCGGTTGGAAGGCGCTTTTGGTGCAAGTCTACAAAATTGTGAAAGGGGGTTATTTCTGGGCCTTGGTGTCCACCACTTCCCGGAGCAGCCTGGTGAAATCGTCCATGGACATGGCGCCCAGGTCGCCGTCGGTGCGGTGGCGGGGGGAGACGGTACCGTTCTCCATATCCCGGTCGCCCACCACCACCATGTAGGGGATCTTCTCCAGCTGGGCGTCCCGGATCTTGCGGCTGATCTTCTCGTTGCGGTCGTCCACCTCGGTGCGCAGGCCCATGTCGTTCAGCCGGTCGGCAAAGCGGCAGCAGTAGTCGTTGGCACGGTCGGTGACGGGCAGGAACTTCACCTGCACAGGGGCCAGCCAGGTGGGGAAGGCGCCCATGGTCTCCTCGATGAGGTAGGCCATGAAGCGGTCCAGAGAGCCCAGAATGGCCCGGTGGATCACCACGGGGGTGCGCTCCACGCCGTCACGGTCCACGTAGGTGAGCTGGAACTTGGCGGGCAGGCAGAAGTCCAGCTGGCAGGTGGACAGGGTGTACTCGGCACCCACGGCGGGCTTCACGTTCACGTCCAGCTTGGGGCCGTAGAAGGCGGCCTCGCCGATCTCCTCGGTGAACTCCAGGCCCAGGTCCACCAGCACGTCACGGAGGGCGGTC
>JAFSMA010000127.1 GCA_017448145.1 Oscillospiraceae bacterium
CGACATGCGCGTCACTTTTTACACTTCTCAGGCTACAAAGTGTGCGAATTGTGCGCCAAAAGCGCACGATTCGTGCGCGTAGTAGACTGCAAGCCCATTGTCAAAAAACGGCTATGCCGTTTTTTGACAGAATAAAAAAATCGCTTCCCATACGGGAAGCGATTTTTTATTCTGTTTTGCCCTCTGCGTTCTCCGCCGCCATGGCCGCCAATTCGTCCATGGCCTGCTGAAAGACCTTTTTCTCGTGGCGGCTGTGGATCACGCTCTTGTCGAACTTCTCCCACATATCGGGCCGGCGCAGGATGGTACGCTTGTAGCTCTCCTTGGTGCGCCAGTCGTCCACGGCGCCGTGGTTGCCGCTTAAAAGCACCTCCGGTACCTTCCGGCCGTGCCACTCCTCCGGCCGGGAATACTGGGGGTATTCCAGCAGGCCGTTCCAATGGCTCTCCTCGGTGTAGCAGCTCTCCTCCGGCAGCACCCCCGGCACCATGCGGCACAGGCAGTCCGCCACCGCCATGGCGGGGATTTCGCCGCCGGTGACCACGAAGTCGCCGATGGACAGCTCCTCGTCCACGCATTCGTCCAAAAACCGCTGGTCGATGCCCTCATAGTGACCGCACACCAGGATAATGTGGTCATATTGGGCCACCAGCTCCCTGGCCACGCCCTGGGTAAACACCCGCCCGCAGGGAGACATATAGATGGTATGCACCCGCTGCCCCGCCTTGTCACAGATGTGCTGCCAGCAGCGGTACAGGGGGTCGCACTGCATCACCGCGCCCCGGCCGCCGCCATAGGGGTAGTCGTCCACCTGCATCTGCTTGTTGGTGGTGTACTCCCGGATTTGGTGGGTGACGATGGTCACGTGCCCCGCCTTCTGGGCCCTGCCGATGATGGACTGGTCCATCATGGCCCGGATGGCGTCGGGGAACAGCGTCATGATGTCAATTCTCATCCGTGGCCAGTCCTTTCATGTTGTGAATGCGGATGACGCAGCCGGCCACGTCCACCGACGCGATGAACACACCCTTCACCGCCGGGATGAGATACTCCCGCTGTCCCCGGACCTCGTAGACCTTGTGGGCGGGATAGTGGAGCACCCGCGTCACCTTGCCCAGGCTCTCCCCGGTGGCGTCGTCCACCACGTCGCAGCCCAGCAGCTCTTCGTCGAAGTACTCCCCCTCGGGAAGCCTGGCGTCGTCGCGGCGAATGGCCACCGTTTTGCCCTTCAGGGCCAGGGCGGCGTCCATGTCCTCCACCCCCGGCAGCGTCAGCAGCACCGTGGATTTGTGAACTCTGGCGGCGCGCACCTTTACGGCCTCTCCATTTAAATATAGTGTGGAAAAAGCGGTGATGAACGCCGGGTCGAACCCCGCCGGGTTCACCTTCACCTCGCCCCGGATGCCGTGGGCGTTCACCACAGTGCCCACAGTGATAAATTCCTGCTTCATATCTCTCTCCTGTCTCAGGCGGACAGCCAGCCCAGGCTGAACTGCATCTGCACCCGCAAAAACCAGTAAATGGCCAGGGCCGCCATGTCGAAAATAATGCCCAGCATGGCCATCAGGCTCTGGCGGCGGTAATACCGCACGGCGGCGATGGCAATGGCGATCACGTCCGACACGATGGGCAGCACCAGCATGACGGTCATGGGCAGGAAGGAGGTCCAGCCATAGCCCCAGATGGTCAGCGACGCCAGCTGGGCCAGGTCGTAGGCGAAGATGGGCCAGACCAGATTCAATATCCCATGGATGAATGACAGCACGTCCCGGTTGCGCTTCATGGCAGAGCCTCCTTTCCCATTGTTCCGTTTATTGTACCACATCCCCCTCCCCTTTCGCAACTGTTGCTTTCTGCCAGCATTACTGCGTCCTTTGTTGCATTTGCAACTGCCGCATCCCGGCCATCCCTGTATAGTAGAGGCAGAAAAGGCGTATATTGTGGGGTCGTCGCCCCGATTCTACACAACATCTTGTGGCAATTTGGGCAAGTTTCACAATTTTATCCGTCTTTTTTCTCCGTCATTCTTTCCTATATTTTGGGATTTTGCCCTTGCGCGGGCCCAATATCTGGGGTAGTATGATAGGGTACGAAGAAGGCGCGCCTTGCGGCGCAGGACATAGAGAGAAATAACAGGAGGAGCCACCTATGAAGATCATCAAGCGCAACGGTGCGGAAGTCACCTTTGATATCACCAAAATCATCATGGCCATCACCCGGGCCAACGACACCGTGGAGGAGTCCGACCGGCTGACCCCCGTGCAGATTCAGCGCATTGCCGAGAACGTGGCGCTGCAATGCGAGAAGATGAACCGGGCCGCCACCGTGGAGGAGATTCAGGACATGGTGGAGCATCACATCATGGCCCACGGCGCCTTTGAGGTGGCCAAGCACTACATCACCTACCGCTACACCCGCTCTCTGGTGCGTAAGTCCAACACCACCGACGATAAGATTCTCTCCCTCATTGAGTGCAACAACGAGGAGGCCAAGCAGGAGAACTCCAACAAGAACCCGGTGGTGAACTCCACCCAGCGGGACTACATGGCCGGCGAGGTCAGCCGCGACATCACCGAGCGCATCCTGCTGCCGGCGGACATTGTGGAGGCCCATCGGGAGGGCTTGATCCACTTCCACGACGCCGACTACTTCGCCCAGCACATGCACAACTGCGACCTGGTGAACCTGGAGGATATGCTGCAAAACGGCACCGTCATCACCGGGACGCTCATTGAAAAGCCCCACTCCTTTGCCACCGCCTGCAACATCGCCACCCAGATCGTGGCCCAGGTGGCCAGCAACCAGTACGGCGGCCAGTCCATCAGCCTGACCCACCTGGCCCCCTTTGTGGACGTGAGCCGTCAGAAGTTGCGCGCCACCGTGCGGGAGGAGCTTGACGCCATCGGCGTGTCCGTCAGCACCGACCAGATCAACGCCGTGGCCGAGAAGCGGCTGCGGGAGGAGATCCGCCGGGGCGTGCAGACCATCCAGTACCAGGTGGTAACGCTGCTGACCACCAACGGACAGGCCCCCTTCATCACTGTGTTCATGTACCTGGGCGAGGCCCGCAATGAGCAGGAGCGCAACGACCTGGCCATGATCATCGAGGAGATGCTCCTGCAGCGCATCGAGGGCGTGAAAAACGAAAAGGGCGTGTGGATCACCCCCGCCTTCCCCAAGCTGATTTACGTGCTGGAGGAGGACAACATCACCGAGGGCAGCCGCTACTGGTATCTCACTAAGCTGGCCGCCAAGTGCACCGCCAAGCGCATGGTGCCCGACTACATCAGCGAGAAGAAGATGCTGGAGCTGAAGGTGGACAAGAACGGCCAGGGCCACTGCTACACCTGCATGGGCTGCCGCAGCTTCCTCACCCCCTACGTGGACGAGAACGGCCAGCCCAAGTACTACGGCCGCTTCAACCAGGGCGTGGTCACTGTGAACCTGCCCGACATCGCCCTGTCCTCCGGCGGCAACATCGAGAAGTTCTGGAAGATTTTCGACGAGCGCATGGAGCTGTGCCACCGGGCACTGATGTGCCGCCACGAGCGGCTGAAGGGCACGCTGTCCGACGCCGCCCCCATCCTGTGGCAGTACGGCGCCCTGGCCCGGCTGAAGAAGGGCGAGCCCATCGACAAGCTGCTCTACGGCGGCTACTCCACCATCTCCCTGGGCTACGCCGGCCTCTATGAGTGCGTCAAGTACATGACCGGCAAGTCCCACACCGACCCCAGCGCCACCCCCTTCGCCCTGGAGATCATGCACCGGCTCAACGACGCCTGCAAGGGCTGGAAGGCCAAGCACAACATCGACTTCTCCCTGTACGGCACGCCCCTGGAGTCCACCACCTACAAATTCGCCAAGTGCCTGCAAAAGCGGTTCGGCGTCATTGAGGGCATCACCGACAAGGGCTATATCACCAACAGCTACCACGTCCACGTGACGGAGAAGATCGACGCCTTCAAGAAGCTGGAGTTTGAGGCTCAGTTCCAGCACCTGTCCCCCGGCGGCGCCATCAGCTACGTGGAAGTGCCTGATATGCAGAACAATATCGACGCCGTGCTCAGCGTGATGCAGTTCATCTACGACCACATCATCTACGCCGAGCTGAACACCAAGAGCGACTACTGCCAGGTGTGCGGCTGGGACGGCGAGATCGACATCGAGGACGTGGACGGCAAGCTGATCTGGAAATGCCCCCAGTGCGGCAATACCGACCAGGACAAGATGAACGTGGCCCGCCGTACCTGCGGCTACATCGGCACCCAGTTCTGGAACCAGGGCCGCACCCAGGAGATCAAAGACCGGGTGCTGCACCTGTAAGAAAGAATATCTTTACAATGCAGGGCGGGCCATGCCCGCCCTGCGTTTGCACGAGGAGAACACTATGTACTACGGCGAACTGAAAAAATGCGACATCGCCAACGGCACCGGCGTGCGGGTGACGCTGTTCGTGTCCGGCTGTACCAACCACTGCCCCGGCTGCTTCCAGCCCCAGACCTGGGATTTCACCTACGGCCAGCCCTACACGGCGGACACCCAGCGGGAGATTTTTGCCGAGCTGGAAAAGCCCTACGTCCGAGGACTGACAGTACTGGGCGGCGAGCCCTTTGAGCCGGAAAACCAGCGGGAACTGGTAAAGCTGTTGCGGCAGGTAAAGGAAAACTACCCGGAAAAGGACGTGTGGGTGTTCTCCGGCTTCACCCTGGACGGCGAGCTGCTGCGTGAGGGCAGCCATCCCCGGTGCGAGGTGACGGACGAAATGCTGGGCTATATCGACGTGCTGGTGGACGGCCGGTTCGTGGAGGCGCTGAAGGACATCAGCCTCCAGTTTCGCGGCAGCCGCAACCAGCGGGTCATCGACATGAATGAGACGCGAAGAACGGGCGTCATCACCCAGTGGGCCCCCCTGCGGCGGTGATCAAAACGAAAATACGGAGCAAAAAATGACCCCGCAGCATGACTTTTTGATGCTGCGGGGTCATTTTTTGCTCCGTTTGATAAGGGTAAATCACTTCAAATACAGCTCTTTTTCGCTGATTCTGCGGAGTTCCGTCACTTTACCAAGATAGAAATACTGCCGCCCCTGGGGCACCAGTTCCCCGGTGACAGAGATATACTGGCCCTTTTGCAGCGTGGGCAGCAGGCCCTCCTCGTCGGTATAGCCATCCAGGTCGATGCACAGGCCAAAGCCCGTTTCCAGCTGGCCTTCCGTGTTGCGACTCCAGTAGGGGAAACGCAGCGTGACGGGTCGGCCCATGTAGGTGCCGCCCTTGCCCTCGCCGTA
>JAFSMA010000128.1 GCA_017448145.1 Oscillospiraceae bacterium
CCGTCTATGAGCTCGGCTACAAGGACTGCCTTTATATCACCAAGGGTGCCCGCGAGGTGCTCTTTGCCAGCAAGGACGCCGCCTGCCCCGCCAAGTTCTACATCGTTTCCGCCCCGGCCCACCGTTCCTATGAGACGAGGCTGCTTAAAATCGCGGACGCCGCGAAGAAGCCCCTGGGCGCGATGGAGACCGCCAACAAGCGCACCATCAACCAGTTCATCCACCCCGCCGTCCTCAAGACCTGCCAGCTCTCCATGGGCATGACCGTCCTGGATTCCGGCAGCGTGTGGAACACCATGCCCGCCCACACCCATGAGCGCCGCATGGAGGTCTATATGTACTTTGAGGTGCCCGAGGATCAGGTGGTGTTCCACATGATGGGCCAGGGCCAGGAGACCCGCCACATCGTCATGACCAACGAGCAGGCCGTCATCAGCCCCTCCTGGTCCATCCATGCCGGTGCCGGCACCAGCAACTATACCTTCATCTGGGCCATGGGCGGCGAGAACCAGGAGTTCGACGACATGGACAACATTCCCACCAATCAGCTTCGCTAAGTGAGGTACACAATGGATATTATGAAGAGCTTTTCCCTGGAGGGCAAGGTAGCCCTGGTCACCGGCGCAGCCTACGGCATCGGCTTTGCCATTGCCGAGGCCCTGGCCGGCGCAGGGGCCAAGATCGTGTTCAACTGCCGCAACCAGGAGAATCTGGATAAGGCCATGGCCGACTATAAGGCCAAGGGCATAGAGGCCTACGGCTATATCGCCGATGTCACCCGGGAGGATCAGGTCACCGACCTGGTGGCCAAAATCGAGGCCGACCTGGGCGGCGTGGACATTCTGGTGAACAACGCCGGTATCATCAAGCGCATCCCCATGACCGAGATGTCCGCCGAGGACTTCCGCCAGGTGGTGGATATCGACCTGGTGGGCCCCTTCATCTGCGCCAAGGCCGTCATCCCCGGCATGATTAAGAAAGGCCACGGCAAGATCATCAACATCTGCTCCATGATGAGCGAGCTGGGCCGTGAGACCGTCTCCGCCTACGCTTCCGCCAAGGGCGGCCTGAAGATGCTCACCCGCAATATCTGCTCCGAGTACGGCGAGGCCAACATCCAGTGCAACGGCATTGGCCCCGGCTATATTGCCACGCCCCAGACCGCGCCCCTGCGGGAGCGCCAGGCCGATGGCAGCCGCCATCCCTTCGATCAGTTCATCGTGGCCAAGACCCCGGCTGCCCGCTGGGGCACCCCCGAGGATCTGATGGGCCCCGCCGTGTTCCTGGCCTCCGAGGCCTCCGATTTTGTCAACGGCCACATCCTGTATGTGGACGGCGGCATCCTTGCCTACATCGGCAAGCAGCCCTGAATGAAATAGTGCTACGCTGCCCGTGCGCCGACCTCCGGCGCACGGACACGTTGCGATAAGGCCCCTTTTTCCGCCCCGGCAGGGCAGGGGAGAGGCGGCCCCATTCCACCGGGAGGCGCTATGCAAATCGTCACCTTTTCCGCCGCCGACGCCACCGTCACCGGCTATCTGCAAGAGGATCACGCCCGTCTTGTCCACCACAAGACCCGCCCTGCCATCGTCATCTGCCCCGGCGGGGGGTATAACCACCTCTCTCCCCGGGAGTCCGACCCGGCGGCCCTGCCCTTCCTGGCCCAGGGTTACCAGGTGTTTTTGCTGTCCTATTCCGTAGCTCCCAACGCCGGTGAGTATCGCCCTCTGCGGCAGCTGGCCCGGACGGTGATTATGCTTCGGGAAAGGGCAGGGGAGTGGCATATAGAGCCCCACCACATCGCCGTGCTGGGCTTCTCCGCCGGCGGCCACCTGGCCGCCAGCCTGGCCACGCTGTGGGACGACCCGGAGCTGCACCTTGACCCCCGCTGCCGCCCCGACGCTCTGGCCCTGGCCTATCCGGTGATCACCACCGGTGAATATGCCCACCGGGAGTCGGCGGACAACGTCAGCGGCGGCGACGATGGGCTGCGGGAGAAGCTGTCCCTGGAACGCCGGGTCAAGTCCACTATGCCCCCCACCTTCGTGTGGCACTGTGTGGGGGATGAGAGTGTACCGGTGGAGAACACGCTGCTGCTGGTCACCGCCATGCAGCGCGCCGGGGTGGACTACGAGTGCCACCTCTTTGCCGGCGGCGCCCACGGCATCTCCGTCTGCACCCAGGAGACGGAGACCCCCACCCCCGCCTGCGCCCCCTGGGTGCCCCTTTGTCAAACCTGGCTCAACGAGAAATTTCATTATATTCCATAGGAGGTATCCCCACATGAACGAAGTATTGCGCAAGATTTCCCAGATTGGCATCGTCCCCGTCATCGCCATTGAAGACGCCAGCAAGGCCGTGCCTCTGGCCAAGGCCCTGGTGGCCGGCGGCCTGCCCGCCGCCGAGGTCACCTTCCGCACCGCCGCCGCCGAGGACGCTATCCGCGCCATCATCAAGGAAGTGCCCGAGATGCTGGTGGGCGCCGGCACCGTGCTGACCCACGAGCAGCTGGACCGCGCCCTGGACGCCGGCTGCCAGTTCATCGTCTCCCCCGGCTTCAACCCCGACATGGTGCGCTATGGCCTGTCCAAGGGTGCCCTGATGCTGCCCGGCACCGCCACCGGCGGCGAGATGGAGCAGGCCATGGCCATGGGTCTGGACGTGGTGAAGTTCTTCCCCGCCGAGGACAACGGCGGCGTGAAGAAGCTGAAATCCCTGGCCGGCCCCTACCGCAACCTGAAATGGATGCCCACCGGCGGCGTCAACACCAAGAACATGATGGATTACCTCTCCTTCGATAAGATCGTGGCCTGCGGCGGCACCTGGATGGTGAAGAAGGAGCTCATCGACGGCGAGAAGTGGGATGAGATCACCGCCATCTGCCAGGAGGCCGTCAAGACCATGCTGGGCATCCGCCTGGATCACGTGGGCGTGCCCTGCGGCGACGCCGAGAACGCCAAGAAGACCGCCGAGCTGATTGCCGGCCTGCTGGGCTTCACCACCCGGGAGACCAGCAAGTCCTGGTTCGCCGGCGACGGCATCGAGTGCATGTTCAAGCCCGCCCCCGGCGCCAAGGGCCACATCGCCTTCAAGACCAACAACCTGGAGCGTGCCATGTACCACCTGGGCCGCCGCGGCGTCACCTTCGACGAGAGCACCCTGAAGTACAACGACAAGGGCCAGCCCAAGTTCGTGTACATCAACGGCGAGTTCAACGGCTTCTCCATCCACATCGGCCTGTAAAATCGTATCCACTGTGAATCCTCCGGCGGAAAATGCCGGTATTGCATAAAAAGGAGAGTACAACTATGGCAAAAGTCATTACCTTCGGTGAGATCATGATCCGTCTCCAGCCCTACAACTACGAGCGCTTCGTCCAGGCCGATCACCTGGAGTTCACCTTCGGCGGCGGCGAGGCCAACGTGGCCGTGTCCCTGGCCAACTATGGCCTGGATGCCGCCTACGTCACCAAGCTGCCCGCCCACGCCATCGGCCAGTGCGCTGTCAACAGCCTGCGCCGCTACGGCGTGGACACCTCCCTCATCGTCCGGGGCGGCGACCGCGTGGGCATCTACTTCAACGAAAAGGGCGCCTCCCAGCGGGGCAGCGTCTGTATCTATGACCGGGCCCACTCCGCCATCCAGGAGGCCACCACCGCCGACTTCGACTGGGATAAGATTTTCGAGGGTGCCGACTGGTTCCACTTCACCGGCATCACCCCGGCCCTGGGCCCCAACGTGGTGGACATCTGCCGCCAGGCCTGCCAGGCCGCCAAGGCCCACGGCCTGAAAATCAGCTGCGACCTGAACTACCGCGGCAAGCTGTGGACCCGCGAGCAGGCCCGCGCCGCCATGACCGACCTGTGCCAGTACGTGGACGTGTGCATCTCCAACGAAGAGGACGCCAAGGACGTGTTCGGCATCGAGGCCGAGGCCACCGACATCTACGCCGGTGAGATCAACCGGGAGGGCTACAAGAGCGTGGCCAAGCAGCTGGCTGACAAGTTCGGCTTCGAGAAGGTGGCCATCACCCTCCGCGAGTCCCACTCCGCCAGTGACAACGGCTGGAGCGCCATGCTGTACGATGTGGCCAGCGGCGAGTATTGCTTCTCCAAAAAGTACGAGCTGCGCATCATCGACCGCGTGGGCGGCGGCGACAGCTTCGGCGGCGGCCTGATTTACTCCCTGCTCACCGGCAAGACCACCCAGCAGGCGGTGGAGTTCGCCGTGGCGGCCTCCGCTTTGAAGCACTCCATCGAGGGCGACTACAACATGGTCACCGTCTCCGAGGTGGAGAAGCTGGCCGGCGGCGACGGCTCCGGCCGCATCCAGCGCTGACGCCATGGAACACTCCAATCCTTTACTGCGCGGCAAGCGCGCGGGGCAGAAGTTCATCACCTTCGGTGAGCTGATGCTGCGTCTGACCCCGCCCAACTATGAGAAAATCCGCATGGCCACCAACTTTGAGGCCAGCTACGGCGGCAGCGAGGCCAATATCGCCCTGGCCCTGGCCAACCTGGGGGTGGACAGCACCTTCTTCTCCGTGGTGCCCAACAACTCCCTGGGCAAGAGCGCCATCCGTATGCTTCGCAGCAACGATGTCCATTGCACCCCGGTGATTCTCAGCACCCCCGAGGAGACCCCCACCCACCGCCTGGGCACCTATTACCTGGAGACGGGCTACGGCATCCGCCCCAGCAAGGTCACCTACGACCGCAAGCACAGCGCCATCACGGAGTACGACTTCTCCAAGGTGGACCTGGACTGGCTGCTGGAGGGCTTCGACTGGCTGCATTTAAGCGGCATTACCCCCGCTCTGTCCCCCAGCTGCGCCGACTTTATCTTAAAGTGCATGGCCAAGGCCAAGGAGAAGGGCCTCACCGTCAGCTTCGACGGCAACTTCCGCTCCCGCCTGTGGACGTGGGAGGAGGCCCGGGACTTCTGCACCCAGTGTCTTCCCTACGTGGACGTTCTCTTCGGCATCGAGCCCTATCACCTCTGGCGTGACGAGGACGACCATGCCAAGGGCGACGTGAAGGACGGCGTCCCACTGCAGCCCAGCTACGAGCAGCAGGACGAGGTGTTCCAGGCCTTCGTGGCCCGCTATCCCAATATCAAGTGCATCGCCCGCCACGTCCGCTATGCCCACACCGGCAGCGAGAACAGCCTTATGGCCTACATGTGGTATCAGGGCCACACCTTCGAGAGCAAGCTGTTCACCTTCAACATTCTTGACCGTGTGGGCGGCGGCGACGCCTTTGCCAGCGGCCTCATCTACGCCATGATGAACGGCTATAAGCCTATGGACATGGTGAACTTCGCCGTGGCCAGCAGCGTCATCAAGCACACCATCCACGGCGACGGCAACATCACCGACGACGCCGAGAGCATCCGCAACCTGATGAACATGAATTACGACATTAAGAGGTAACGACATGAAGCAGTTTATGGATAAGGATTTCCTCCTGGAAACCGAGACCGCTCGCCATCTCTTCCACGACTATTCCGAGCATCTCCCCCTGGTGGACTATCACTGCCACATCTCCCCCCGGGAGATCTATGAGAATCGCCGCTTCAACAATCTGGTAGAGGTCTGGCTGGGCGGCAAGAACCCCGACGGCACCTACTTCGGCGACCACTACAAGTGGCGCGTCATGCGCTCCAACGGCACTCCCGAGGAATACGTCACCGGTGACAAGCCTGCCTTCGAGCGGTTCGAGAAGTTCGTGGAGGCGCTGCAGCTGGCCATCGGCAACCCCATGTACCACTGGTGCAACCTGGAGCTGCGTCAGTTCTTCGGCTACGATAAGCCCCTCACCCCCGAGAACGCCAAGGAGTGCTGGGACTGGTGCAACGATAAGCTGCAGCATGACCCCTCCCTCACCGTCCGTGGCATCATCGAGAAGGCCAACGTGGCCTTCATCGGCACCACCGACGACCCCATCGACTCCCTGGAGTGGCACGAGAAGATTGCCGCCGACCCCACCATCAAGGTAAAGGTCTGCCCCTCCTTCCGCCCCGACAAGGCCATCAATATCAATAAGCCCGGCTTCGTGGAATACATCGGCAAGCTGGCCCAGAGCGTGGGCAAGAGCGCCCTGCCCACCGCCGCCGACGTGTGCGATGCCCTGGTGGAGCGCCTGGAATTCTTCGCCAAGATGGGCTGCCGCGCCAGCGACCACGGCCTGGACTACATTCCCTTCCGCCCCGCCACCGCGGAGCAGGTGGAGGCGGTCTACGCCAAGGCCATGGCCGGTGAGGCCATCACCGTGGAGGAGGCCGAGCAGTACCAGACTGCCATCCTGCTGTGCCTGGGTAAGGCGTACCACCGCCTGAACATCGCCATGCAGCTCCACTATTCCTGCCACCGCAACGCCAACGAGCGCATGTACGCCAAGCTGGGCCCCGACACCGGCTTCGACATGATCGCCCAGACCTCCTGCGCCGTGGAGATCTCCCGCTTCCTGTCCGCCCTGGACAAGGAGGGCCAGTGCCCCAAGACCATTCTCTACTCCCTCAACGGCGTGGACAATGACGTGCTGGGCACCATGCTGGGCTGCTTCCAGGGCACCGAGGTCCCCGGCAAGATCCAGCTGGGCAGCGCCTGGTGGTTCATGGACACCAAGTCCGGCATGGAGAGCCAGATGCGCTCCCTGGCCAATCTGGGCCTCATCGGCAACTTCGTGGGTATGCTCACCGACTCCCGCTCCTTCCTGAGCTATGCCCGTCACGACTATTTCCGCCGCATCTTCTGCAACCTGGTGGGTAACTGGGTGGAGAACGGCGAGTATCCCGCCATCGAGAGCGCGCTGCAGCGCATCGTGGAGGGCGTCAGCTACCGCAACGCCGCCCG
>JAFSMA010000129.1 GCA_017448145.1 Oscillospiraceae bacterium
GACCTGTACCGGGCCTTTCTGCCCCTGTACCGGCAGCACCGGGACTGGTTTTACCCCTGGTGCGACATCGGCTCCCTTTACGGCGCCCCCGCCGACTGCCTGTGGGGTGGCGGCCGGGTGGGCTATGGGGAGGACCGGCCCCAAGAGGTGGCGGCCCTGCTGGCAGAATACGGCGTCTCCGCCCGGCTCACCTTCAGCAATTCCCTGCTGCGGGAGGAACACCTCCATGACCCCCGGTGCAACGCCCTGTGCGAGGCGTTTGCCGGGAGCGGCGTCGAAACCGGCGTCATCCTTACCTCGGATTTGCTGCTGGCCTATCTCCGGGAGAAATACCCCGCCTTTTACTTCGTCTCCTCCACCACCAAGGTGCTGACGGACTTCGCCCAACTGGAACAGGAGCTGCGCCGGGAGGCATTTCGCTTCGTGGTGCCGGATTTCCGGCTGAACAAGGACTTTGCCCACCTAAACGCCCTGCCCGACGCGCTGAAACAAAAGGTGGAATTTCTCTGCAACGAGTGCTGCCACCCGGAGTGTACCCGGCGCCGGGCTTGCTATGAGGCGGTCAGCCGCCAAAGCCTGGGCATGGACGCCGCCCACGTCTGCCCCTGGGCAGGGGAGGGGGGCTACCGCTTCTCCACCGCCATGGAGCGCCCTACCTTCATCGGCATCGACGACATCCAAAACGTGTATCTGCCCAACGGCTTTCGCC
The DNA here is from genome assembly GCA_017448145.1 of Oscillospiraceae bacterium. GTDB lineage: Bacteria > Bacillota > Clostridia > Oscillospirales > Oscillospiraceae > Vescimonas. The sequence continues at coordinate 710 of JAFSMA010000129.1, forward strand.
ACTTCAAAATCGAGGGCCGCTCCTTAGGCAGCGCGGTGGTGCTGGAATTTCTGCTGTACTACCTGACCCGTCCGGAATACCACCTGAAAGTCCGGGAGGCCATCTATCTGGACAGCGCACTGGATTTGTTCTAAACAAAAATGGCCGCCGTGTCCGCCGTAGGGGCGCTTCAAGAAGCGCCCGCGACCCGGCACCGACCACCGCCAAGGCCGGATGAATGGTACACGGCGACAATTTTCACCGTAGGGGCCGACGCCCCGGCGGCCCGTACCCCGGCAGCATTGCCCGCCAAGGCCGGTTGCACGCCAGACGAAAACAAATCACCGACCAGCCTTCCCCCACGGGGGGGAAGGTGTCAGCGAAGCTGACGGATGAGGGGGCGACGACCACCCAGACATCCGAAAGACGATATAATCCCGCCGCCCTCATTGCCCCATATGAGAAAGGGAACTGCCGACACCTGCCGGCAGTTCCCTTCAATCATCATAATCCCATTTTCACAGCCGTCCCCGCAGCCGTTTCAATAAAAACTGTGCCGTCAGCCCGGTGAACAATCCCGTCACGATGCCGCTGAGCAGCAGCACCGGGAGATACACCGCCACCGCCCAGGAGCGGTACACCGCCAGGCAGACCGCCATCTGCCCCAGGTTGTGGCACATGGCCCCCAGGATGCCGCACACCCACAGCTGCTGCTCCGTCAGGATTTTCCGCAGCGCCGCCATGGCCGCCCAGCACAAAAGCCCTCCCGCCAGGGAGAACCACAGCGCCATCACCGACCCGGCAAACACGCTGCCCAGCACCACTCTTGTCAGCAGCACCAGCAGCGTGTCCCTGGGGCCGAAGCGGAACATGGCGTACACCGTCACGATGTTGGCAAGCCCCAGCTTCACCCCCGGAATGGGCACCGGGGCGGGGAGCTGGGCCTCCACCACGAATAGTATCAGGGCCACCGCCGTCAGCAGGGCCAGCTTTGTCAGCCGTTTCACGTCCATGGCGTCACCGTGTGGCCCCGTCGGCGGCAGCGCCGCTGCGCACCGAGATCACCAGCCCGTGGGGCATGCATACGATGGGCATGGCCTGGTCGCTGAGCCACCCCTGCTGCACGCAAATGCCGTCGGGGCAGTCCGCCTCCGCCACGCAGATGCGGCCCGGCTCCACCAGAATGGTGTTGTGGCCCCCCTCGGTCTCCACCTCAATGATGTAGCTCTCCTTCACCCGGGTCAGGTCGATGACCTGCTGCACCTGCCCGGAGTAATAGACCTCCACCACCGTGTCGTTCTCCCGGCGGTACAGCACATAGAGGGACACCGCCGCCAGCACCACCGCCAAAAAGGCGATGATTTTGGCCCATGTCTTATTCTCCACGGCGCGATCCCTCCTTTGTTTCAAAATGAAATATCAATCCTCTTTGGGGAAAATCCCGTTGGCCTGGCAGAACTCCCGGAACAGCGCCGCTCCCAGCGCCACCGTCTCCAGGCAGCGGGTGCCGTCATCCCGGAAGTACTCCGCCTTCAGCGCGGCGCAGTTGGTGTCGCCCAGGGCGGTAGCGAAGGCGTCCACATAGTCGGCGCACAGCGCCCCGAAGCCCTCTGTGGCGTGGGCCCGGCCCTCCACCTTCAGCCGCCCCAGGGCGGCCATGGCGCCGCACAGCGCCCCGCAGGTGATGCCGCAGCCGAAGCCGCCGCCAAAGCCGCTGACCAGCGTGTAGTCCTCCTCCCGCAGCCCCAGATGGTATACGTCGTTCAAATACCGCAGCGTGGCCTCGGCACAGTTGCCGTCGTCCGTCAGGTAGTATTTCCGCAGCGCCTCTTCCATGGGCTCCGCCTCCTTTGGCTTATCAGTGCCCTTATTATACCCGCTGCCGCCGCCGCTGGCAAGATGCGCTGTCAATTTATGCGAAAGGTACGCATATTGACAAGGCAAAATGCGTACGCTATAATGAACGCAATAGGAGGTGAATCCCATGATCAATACCAATGCCACCAACTTCCGCCGCAATATTTACGGCATGCTGGAGCAGACCATCAAGTATAATGAGCCGGTGAACGTCAGCACAAAGGACGGCAACGCCGTGGTGATGAGCGAGGAGGAATACAACAGCATCATGGAGACGCTGTACCTCTCCTCCATGCCGGCCACCCGGCAGGAGATCGTCGAGGGCCTCCAAACAGACGTGGAGGATTGCCTCGGGGAAGAC
>JAFSMA010000130.1 GCA_017448145.1 Oscillospiraceae bacterium
TGCCCCAATCCCTATCGCGACAAGGATCTGGCGGTGGCCAGACAGTCCCAGGAGATTTTAAGCAGTATCGGCTTTGAAACGGTGGTGTGTCTGCCTTTCCAGCGGGAGGGGTATGACGACCAGCTGGGCGTACCCATCGGACAGTTGCAGCAGGAGATACGCAACGCCGATTTACTCATTGCCTTCGGCGGCGACGGCACCATCCTGCATCTGGCCAGGACGGTGGCCCTGCACAAGGTGCCGGTGCTGGGCATCAACCTTGGCAATCTGGGCTTTATGTCGGAGCTGGAATCCAACGAAGTGGAGCGGCTTTACGACCTGCGAAACTGGGATTTCACCGTGGAGTCCCGGATGATGCTGGATGTGACCATCCTGCGGGACGAAAGGCCGGTTTACAGCAATATCGCTCTCAACGACGCGGTGATCTCCAAGGGCTCCATTGCCCGGGTGGTGCGGCTGGACATCTTCACCGAGGAGGGCAGGCTCACCAAGGTGACGGGGGATGGCGTGATTATCTCCACGCCCACCGGCTCCACCGGCTATTCCATGGCGGCGGGCGGCCCCATCGTGGAGCCCACGGCCCGGAATCTGTTGATGACGCCTATCTGCGCCCACTCCACCCGGGCTATGTCCTACGTGCTGTCGCCGGAGCACGTGATCACCGTCGAAGCGGCGGACGCCAATCGTAAATTTGTCTACCTGTCGGCAGACGGCGGCAAGGCATTCAGCCTGAAAAACGGCGACCGGGTGCGGGTGCGCCAGGCGAAATTTGACACTAAGTTAGTCCGTTTGAGTAAAAAGAGCTTTTGCGACATTCTGGACAGCAAAATGGGTATGGGAGGCGAAGGAGCATGAAAAACGAACGGCAGGAATTGCTGCTGCAAATTGTGTCCGAGGAGATCATTGAGACCCAGGAGCAGCTTTTGGAGGCGCTGGAAAAGCGGGGCGTGCGCTCCACCCAGGCCACCATTTCCCGGGACATTAAGCAGCTTCATCTGGTAAAGGAGCCTTCCGGCCAGGGCTCGTACCGCTATGCGGTGTCAGCTCAGAAAAACCATCTGAACTTTGCCGACCGGCTGCGCACCATCTTCCGCCAGAGCGTGCTCAGCGTGGACTATGCCCAGAATATCGTGGTGCTGAAAACCATGCCTGGCCTGGCCCAGGGCGCAGCCTCTGCGCTGGACGGCATGGAGAACGCAGGCGTGGTGGGCTCCCTGGCCGGAGACGACACTGTTCTGCTGGTGATGCGCAATGAGCATGGCGCGGCAGCGCTGTGCGCCGAAGTGAAGGAACAACTGCGGTAACGTGTAGATAAGGAGGCTTCCCTATGCTGGAAGTGCTGCACATTGAGAATATCGCTATTATCGAGTCCGCTGAAATCACCTTTGAGCGGGGCTTTAACGCCCTCACCGGTGAGACCGGCGCCGGTAAGTCCATCGTTATCGACGCTATGAGCGCCGTGCTGGGCCAGCGTACCAGCCGGGAGCTGATCCGCACCGGGGCCGACAAGGCCTACGTCAGCGCATGGTTCTCCGGCGTGGAGGAATCGCTGTGCAGCGACCTGGGCTTTGGCCCTGACGAGGACGGCAACTTGATGTTGCAGCGGGAGATCTATGCCGACGGCAAGAACGTGTGCCGAGTGGGAGGCCGCCCTTTGACGGTATCGCAGCTGAAAACCCTGGGGCAGCGGCTGCTGAATATCCACGGCCAGCACGACGGGCAGCAGCTTTTGGATGAGACGCAGCATTTACTGTATCTTGACCGGTTTGCAAAAGATGAAAACCAGCTTGATACCTACACTGAAAAGTATAATCACTTTACAGAGATTCAGCGGAAAATCGCCTCTCTGAAAATGGACGAGGCGGAGAAAATGCGCCGCGTAGACACGCTGCAATACCAGATCGAGGAGCTGGAAAAGGCCAATATCCGGGTGGGGGAGGAGGAAGAGCTGTCCTCCCGCCGCACCCTGCTGCGCAACGGTGAAAAGCTGATGGGCGCCCTCTCCGAGGGGGACTACTGCCTCAATGGCGACGACAGCAGCAACGGCGCGGTAACGCTGGTGAAGCAGGCCCAGAGTGCCCTTGTCAGCATCCGCAACCTGGATGACACCTTCAGCAGCCTCTACGAGCGGCTGGAGGCGGCGTACAGCGAGCTGTACGACATCGCCGACACGCTGCGGGATCAAAAGGACGTACTGTCTTTCTCCCCCGGCGAGCTGGACGAGATCGAAAGCCGGCTGGATAAGCTGTACCGGTTGAAAAAGAAATACGGCGGCTCCGAGGAGGACATGCTGGCGTATCTGGACAAGTGCCGCCAGGAGCTGGACGCCATCGTGTACGCCGGCGACACCCTGGCCCGGCTGGAAAAGGAACTGGGTAAGGCGGAGGCGACGGCCAGACAGGCGGCCCAGGCGCTGGGCGATGTGCGCCGGGAGGCGGCGCAGCGGTTGGAGCAGATGGTCACCGACGAGCTGCGGCAGCTGGACATGGCGAAGATTCAATTCTGCGTGGAGTTCCGGGAAAAGGAGCTCTCCGCCGACGGCTGTGACGCCGTGCAGTTCCTCATGTCCGCCAACGTGGGCGAGGGGCTGAAGCCCATCCACAAAATTGCCTCGGGCGGCGAGCTGGCCCGCATTATGCTGGCCATGAAGAACGTGCTCAGCGAGCAGGATCACGTGAACACGCTGGTTTTCGACGAGGTGGACACCGGTGTGTCCGGTCGTGCCGCCCAGAAGGTGGCGGAGAAAATGGCCAAGATTGCCCGCCGCAAGCAGGTGCTTTGCGTCACCCATCTGCCCCAGTTGGCCGCTATGGCGGACGCCCATTTCTCCGTGGAGAAGGGGGAGCAGGGGGGGCGCACCCTCACCTCCGTGCTGCGCCTTGACCGACAGCAGCGCTGCCAGGAGCTGGCCCGCCTCACAGGGGGCGCCCAGGTGTCGGAGACCATGCTGCGCAGCGCTGAAGAGCTGCTGACCCAGGCGGATGAGTTTAAGCGGAGTTTGTGAGGAAAACCTTGACAAACGGCCAAAATATGCCTATAATACGCGTGTTATAGATACTTGCCACTGCGATGATGGGAGCAAGTACGCGCCACGTCTCCTGCCAAGAGAGGCCCCGGTCGGTGTAAGGGGCAGAGGAGAGGGCGACGGAATACATCCCGGAGCAGCCCCCTGAACGCTTTGCCAGTAGGGGTGTGTCGGGTGCGCCCGTTATCGCGCAGGGGTTTTCCTGAACCCGTCAAGGCCGCATTTCGTGAGAGTGCGGCGAATAGAGGTGGTACCGCGGCTTAGCTCGCCCTCTGTCGTAACTGCGACGGGGGGCGTTTTTTTGCTGCCTCCCGGAAGAATCGGAAAAGGAGAAATTTACAAATGGGAATCTATGAAGAACTGAAAGCCCGTGGCCTTATTGCCCAGGTCACCAACGAAGAGGAGATCCGGGAAATGGTAAACAACGGTAAAGCCACCTTCTACATCGGCTTTGACTGCACCGCCGACAGCCTGACGGCGGGCCATTTCATGGCCCTGACGCTGATGAAGCGCCTCCAGATGGCAGGCAACAAGCCCATCGCCCTCATCGGCGGCGGCACCACCATGATCGGCGACCCCTCCGGCCGCACCGATATGCGTAAGATGCTGACGAAAGAGGACATCGAGCACAATGCCGAGTGCTTCAAGCGGCAGATGGAGCGTTTCATCGAGTTTGGCCCCGACAAGGCCCAGATGATCAACAACGCCGACTGGCTGCTGAAGCTGAATTATGTGGATCTGCTGCGTGAGGTGGGCGCCTGCTTCTCCGTCAACAATATGCTGCGGGCCGAGTGCTACAAGCAGCGTATGGAGAAGGGTCTCAGCTTCCTGGAGTTCAACTACATGATTATGCAGTCCTATGACTTCTACTATCTGTTCCAGCACTACAACTGCAACATGCAGTTCGGCGGCGACGACCAGTGGAGCAATATGCTGGGCGGTACGGAGCTGATTCGCCGCAAGCTGGGCAAGGACGCCCACGCCATGACCATCACCCTGCTCACCGACTCCCAGGGCAAGAAGATGGGCAAGACCGCCGGCAACGCCGTGTGGCTGGACGCCAACAAGACCAGCCCCTTCCAGTTCTACCAGTACTGGCGCAACGTGGATGACGCCGACGTGATGAAGTGCATCCGTATGCTGACCTTCCTGCCTTTGGAGGAGATTGATAAGATGGACGCCTGGGAGGGCGCCCAGCTTAACGAGGCCAAGGCGATTCTGGCCTTTGAGCTGACCAAGATGGTCCACGGCGAGGAGGAGGCCCGGAAGGCCGAGGCTGCCGCAAAGGCGTTGTTTGCCGGCGGCGGCAACACCGCCGACATGCCTACCACGGAGCTGACCAACGATGACTTCGGCGGCGGCGCCATCGACGTGCTGACGCTGCTGGTGAAGTGCGGCCTGGCCGCCTCCAAGGGTGAAGCTCGCCGACTGGTGCAGCAGGGTGGCGTCACCGTGGCCGACAAGAAGGTGGACGCCATCGATGCCACCTTCGGCTGCGAGAACTTCACCGGCGAGGGCCTGGTGATCAAGAAGGGCAAAAAGGTATTCCACAAGGCCGTCTTGGTGTAATCCTTTCATTATGACACAGAGCAGCGCCGCCTGTTGGGCGGCGCTGTGCTGTGTAAAATGGTTGAATCCTGGGATACAATATTATATAATGAAGCGACATTTGGATGAAACGAGCGAAAACGATGAAAACACATGATTTCTATTTTGACCTGCCGGAGGAATTGATTGCCCAGACGCCCATTGAGCGGCGGGATGCCTCCCGGCTGCTGGTACTGGACAAGGAAACGGGGGCGTGGCAGCATCGCCACTTTTTCGACCTGCCCGACTACCTGCGCCCTGGCGATTGCCTGATTTTGAACGATTCCCGTGTGCTGCCGGCCCGGCTGTTGGGCCAGCGGCTGCCCGGCGGCGGTGCCTGCGAGGTGCTTTTGCTCATCGACAAGGGGGACAAGACCTGGGAATGCCTGGTGCGGCCCGGCAAGCATCTCCGCGCCGGGGCTAAGCTGTCCTTCGGTGACGGCGAGCTGACCGCCCAGGTGACGGAGGTACTGCCCGACGGCAACCGACTGGTGCGGTTTGACTATGAGGGTATCTTCCTGGAGGTGCTGGACCGGCTGGGCAAGATGCCCCTGCCGCCCTACATCAAGGCGGAATTAGAGGACAGGGAGCGGTATCAGACCGTGTATTCCCGGGTCATCGGCTCGGCGGCAGCACCTACGGCGGGCCTCCACTTTACCCGCGAACTGCTGCAAAGGGTGCAGGATATGGGCGTGGGCGTGGGTTATGTGACGCTGCACGTGGGCCTGGGCACCTTCCGCCCGGTGAAGGAGGACGAGGTCACTGACCACGAGATGCACAGCGAATACTGCACCATTCCTCAGGAGACCGCCGACCTCATCAACCGCACCAAGGCAAGCGGCGGCCGGGTCATCTGCGTGGGCACTACCTCCTGCCGCACGCTGGAAAGCTGGGCAAACGAGGACGGCACCGTGGTCCCCAGCGCCGGATGGACCAATATTTTCATCTACCCCGGCTATCGCTTCAAGGTGCTGGACGGCCTGATCACCAACTTCCACCTGCCGGAATCCACGCTGATTATGCTGGTGTCGGCGCTGGCAGGCCGTGAGCACGTGCTGGCGGCCTACCAGGAGGCAGTGCGGGAGCGGTATCGCTTCTTCTCCTTCGGCGACGCCATGTGCATTCTGTAAATTGGAATCAATTTACACGCTATATCATTGACAAATCATATTATAATGCATATACTATTATTACAGAAAGGTGGGGTTATGATGGCGCAGACGAATGTGAACATTAGAATGGACGAGGCAACGAAGAAAGCCTTTGACGCTTTTTGCGAGGAAATCGGCCTTTCGGTCAGCGCGGCATTCAATATTTTCGCGAAAACCGTGGTGAGAGAGCAGCGAATCCCGTTTGCGCTTACGACAGAAGTCCCCAACAGCGTGACGCTGGCTGCTGTGGAAGCGGCGGAAAAAAGGGAAGACGTGTTTGGCCCCTATGACAGCGTAGACGCTGCGATGGAGGCTTTGAATGCTTAAAATCGAGTTTACGGGGCAATTCAAGCGGGATTACAAGCTGGCCGTCAAACGGGGCTGCGATCCGCAGGAACTGGCGCTCGTTATTACACTGCTTGCATCCCAGCAGCCGCTTCCCGAAAAATACAGAGACCATGCGCTGGAAAATTCGCGCAGTTACAAAAACGTGAGAGAATGTCACATTAAGCCGGATTGGCTGCTTATATACAAGGTGTACGCTGACAGACTGGTGCTGGCGCTTATCCGCACCGGCACCCACAGCGACTTATTCTGACCTTCTCCAACGCGGAGGATGCAATATATGTTTAAGGTACTGAAAAAACAGGGTAAGGCCCGGCGGGGGCAGTTTCAGTGCGCCCACGGCGGCGTGGTGCAGACGCCGGTATTTATGAACGTGGGCACCCAGGCCGCCATCAAGGGCGGCGTCAGCGCACTGGATCTGCGAGACGAACTGAAGACCCAAATCGAGCTTTCCAACACCTATCACCTCCACCTGCGGCCCGGTGACGACGTGGTGCGGCAGATGGGCGGCCTGCACAAGTTCATGGGCTGGGACGGCCCCATTCTCACCGACAGCGGCGGCTTTCAGGTGTTCTCTCTGGCAGGGTTGCGGAAAATCAAGGAGGAGGGCGTCACCTTTGCCTCCCATCTGGACGGGCACCGGATTTTCATGGGCCCGGAGGAGAGCATGCAGATCCAGTCCAATTTGGGCAGCGACATTGCCATGGCCTTCGACGAGTGCGTGGAAAACCCCGCCACCTACGAGTACGCCAAGGCGTCCTGTGAGCGGACGCTGCGGTGGCTGGAGCGGTGCAAGGCGGAGCATGACCGGCTCAACGCTCTGCCGGACACGGTGAACCCCCGGCAGATGCTGTTCGGCATCAACCAGGGGGCCACGTTCCCGGATCTGCGCATCTGGCACATGCAGCAAATCGCCAAAATCGACTGCGACGGCTACGCCATCGGCGGCCTGGCGGTGGGGGAGCCCACGCAGACCATGTATGACATCATCGACGCCGTGGAGCCCTATATGCCGGCGGATAAGCCCCGGTATCTCATGGGTGTGGGCACCCCCAGCAACATCATTGAGGGCGTAGCCCGGGGCGTGGATTTCTTTGACTGCGTCATGCCTGCCCGAAACGCCCGACACGGCAAACTCTTTACCTGGGACGGCACGCTGAATATCAAGAACGCCAAATATAAGCTGGACGAGGGCCCCATCGATCCCAAGTGCGACTGCCCTGTGTGCCGCAATTTCAGCCGGGCCTACGTGCGCCATCTTTTTGCGGCGGAGGAGATGCTGGGCATGCGCCTGGCGGTGATGCACAATCTGTACTTTTATAATCAGCTCACTGCGAAAATCCGTGACGCCCTGGACGAGGACTGCTTTGACCAGTTCCGGCAGGAGTACAGCGTCAAGCTGGGGGAGCGGGTGTAAAAATTTGACACACACCGCGGAAAGCTCTTGCCAAAATCGGCGCAGTTTTGTATAATGAATCTACTTTGTGATAAAAGGAGACGAAGTTATGTTCCATCTGATCAATACCGCATACGCGGAATCTGCTGCTACCGGTACTGCTGCCGGCGGTCTCAGCTCTTCTCTGCTGATGATCATCATCATGGTGGTGGTGTTCTACTTCCTGCTGATCCGCCCCGAGAATAAGCGGAAGAAGGAAGCCGAGACCATGCGCAGCTCCCTGAAGAAGGGCGATTATATCACCACCATCGGCGGTGTGTACGGCCGCGTGGTGGCTGTCACCGACCGCACCGTGGTCATTGAGACCAGCGAGGACCGTGTCCGCGTGGAGTTCGTCAAGTCCGCTGTGGGCCAGGTGGGCACCCTGGACGAGCAGGCTGCCGCCCAGCAGCGCCCCGCCCGCAAGGCCAAGAAGTCCGCTGAGGACACCGTGGCCGAGAAGATCGAGGCCGCCGACGTGAAGGACGACAGCGCCGCCGAGTAATCGATTTGACGCATAATCAGACCTCCCCCGAATATGCTTGCAATGAGCATCTTCGGGGGAGGTTTGTTGTATGAAACAACTGGCGGACAGGCAACTTTGGCTGGGCATCGGCGTGGGCGCTGCGGCAATTCTACTGTCCTTTGCACTGGTGGCCACGCTGATGGGAGGAGAGATCATCGCTCAGCAGTCGCTGACAGGAGCGCTGTGCGCAGGCTACTTTATCAGCTGTTGCGCAGCCGGTGCAGTGGCGTCGGCAGGGAAGGAGGGCAGGCTTCTGCGGTGTATTCTGGTGTGGGCTGTGCTCTATGGTGTCATCTGGCTGGTGGCTTTGTCTGGTGGCGAGGCCATTTCCTTTCTGCCTGATGGCATTTACTTAACTGTCTCCCTGCTGGCGGGAGCCGTTGTAGCGGCGCTGGTTGCCCCCAAGGGTAAGAAGCGGCGGAAAAAGGGAAGCGCTGCCGGGAAAAGAGCGGCTCGTAGACACATGGTAACATAAATCCGCATGGTGAAAAATAACAAAAAAGAGATTTCCGGGAATTGAGGACTTGACAAAAGCGGTGGAATGCGCTCCATCGCTTTCTGTTTTTTTGAAAAACAAGATATAGTGATGCACATTTGAATTGTGTCCATATTTCGGGCGCACAAAGGGAGTAACGGCCAGCCATTTACGAAGTTAACATAATATTGTTTACATAACATTTTAGCATAATTGCCAAAAAAATTATTTTTGCGTCAAAAGCCTTGCGAAACCTTAAAATTTAGCCTATAGTTTACTTGTTCAGATTTGCGTCTAAATCACGCCATCGCCTCATACAGTGTGATGAGGTGAGGTGCAGGCTATGAAACTGGGCGCATTATCCATGGGCTCCATGAGGCTGTCGTCCGGTGGGCGGCGTGTGTGGCTGCTGGGCATCTCCACGTTGGGCGGCATATTGCTGGGGGCGTTTTTGGCCTCCCGCTGCCACCGGGACGAGTTGGATGCGCTGCAAGCCTACATCACCGCCTACTGCGGGCTGTCTGCCGGTTCGCGCACCTGCGGCGGCCTGGGTACGGCGCTGGCTTATTTCCGTGTACCGCTGCTGATGCTGGCGGTCAGCTTCTGTGGCCTGGGCATTGCTGCTGTTCCGCTGCTGACGGCATGGGAGGGCGTCAGCCTTTCCTACGCCGCGGTTTCTTTTTCTGCCGCCATGGGCAAGCCCGGTGTGGTGCTGGCACTGGCTGCTTTCGGCGTGCGGGGGGCCGTGCTGCTGCCTTGCATGCTGTATGCAGGCGGCACGGCCTGGCGTCTTGCCTATGAGCGCAAGGGGCTGGCGGCGCTGTCGGGCCGTGATTTGCGCGGTATTTTGATTTGTTTTGCTGCTCTGGCTTTGGGCGCGATTTTGGAATGCAGCCTCACCCCGCGGCTGATGACGCTTGCTTTGGCGGGGTAGATGTTTACGAAGGGAGATGGGCGTGATGGCTGCCGATTACGTGGCGGAATTCCGGGAATATCTGGTCAACGAAAAGCATTCCTCTGACAATACGCTCAGCTCCTATCTTCGTGACATGCAGCAGTTCCAGACCTGGCTGGTACGCAACGGCGTATCCACGCTGCGAAAGGTGGATCGCGCCCGGGTGGAGGAGTACTTGCAGCACCTGCGGCAGGAGGGGAAATCCCCCGCCACCATCACCCGCTGCACCGCCACGCTGAAGTGTTTCTTCGGCTTTATGGTCAGCGCAGGCCACATGAAATCCAACCCCGCCAAGGCGGTATCCTCCGTAAAGGTGGAGCGCAAATATCCGGAAATCCTTACCAGCAAGGAAGTGGAGCTGTTTTTAGACCAGCCCAAATGCGTGGATGAAAAGGGCTTCCGGGATCACGCCATGCTGGAGCTGCTGTACGCCACCGGCATCCGTGTGTCGGAGCTGATCGGGCTGGACGTGGATGACGTGAATCTGACGCTGGAGTTCATCCGCTGCGTCAACCGGGGCAAGGAGCGCATCATCCCGCTGTATGCCACCGCTGTCAAGGCGCTGCGGGACTACGTGGAGAGTATTCGCCCCCGGCTGATTGCCGATGAGAGCGAAAGGGCCCTGTTTGTCAACATGGACGGAGAACGCATGAGCCGCCAGGGCTTCTGGAAAATCATCAAGTATTACCAGGCCAAGGCGGAGATCGACAAGGACATTACGCCCCACATGCTGCGCCACAGCTTTGCGGTGCATCTTTTGGAGAACGGTGCGGACTTGAAGTCCATCCAGGAGATGCTGGGCCACGCCGATATATCGTCCACCCAGATGTATACTCACATCATCAACAGGGGGCTGAAGGACGTGTACCGCAAAGCCCACCCCCGGGCATAACGGAATCAGAAAAGACCACCTTTTCGGTGGTCTTTTTCTTATTGCCAATCGAACAAATTTTTGATATAATGATTGTGATTGTGAGGTGGAACGTGTTGCGCATATTGGGCATCGACCCCGGCATCGCCATCGTGGGCTTTGGCGTGCTGGACTGCGACAAGGGGAAGCAGACCATGGTGCAATACGGCGCCATCAATACTGAGGCCGGGCTGCCGCTGGCTACCCGCCTTGTGCAGATTCAGACGGATCTGGAACAGCTGATTATGCAGTTTCAGCCGGATGAAATTGCCATTGAAGAGCTGTTTTTCAGTAAAAATATTACCACCGGCATCGCGGTGGCCCACGGCCGGGGCATCATCCTCTATACCGCCGAAAAGCTGGGGGTGCCCATCTACGAGTACACCCCCATGCAGGTGAAGCAGGCGGTGGTGGGCTACGGCCTGGCAGAGAAGCGGCAGGTGATGGACATGGTGAAGCGGATTTTGAAGCTGAAAGCTGTGCCCAAGCCCGACGACGCGGCGGACGCCCTGGCCATCGCCCTGTGCCATGCCCGCAGCGCCACCAGTTTGCTGCGGCGTAAAGACCCCAACGTGAAGGAGACGATTTGATGTTCTACTATGTCAGCGGCACCGTGGCCGAAATGGAGGCGGGGCTGGCCGTCATTGACTGCGGCGGCGTGGGCTTTGCCTGCTATACCACCAATTATTCCCTGACTCATATGAAGAAGGGGAGCCAGGCCAAGCTGTTCACCTACCTCAACGTGAAGGAGGACGGCATGGATCTCTATGGCTTCACCAGCCAGGCGGAGCTGCGCAGCTTCAAGCTGCTGCTGGGCGTCAACGGCGTGGGGCCCAAGGCCGCGCTGTCCATTCTGTCCAGCACTACGCCGGATCAGCTGGCCATGTGCGTGGTCATGGGGGATGAAAAAACGCTGACCGCCGCCCCCGGCATCGGCAAGAAGATCGCCCAGCGCATCATTCTGGAGCTGAAGGACAAGCTGAGCAAGGACCAGGAGATCGGCACCTTCGTGCCCGATGGCAGCGGCGCTGTGGCCATGCCCACCGGCAGCACCGGCAAGCTGAAGGAGGCCGCCGCGGCCCTGGCTGTGCTGGGCTACGGCGCTCAGGAGGTCAATACGGCGCTGAAAAACGTGGACGTGGAGCATCTGTCCCTGGAGGACATCATCCGCCAGGCGCTGAAGCAGATGATTCGGTAAGGAGGGATCTCATTGAGCATTGATTTTGGCGCGGATATTTATGAAGAGCCTATCGTCACCAAGTCCTTTTTGCAGGAGGATGCCCAGGAGGTCTCTTTGCGGCCTCACACGTTGCAGGAGTATATCGGCCAGGAAAAGGCCAAGAATAACCTGGCGGTGTTCATTGAGGCAGCGCGGCGGCGCACGGAGTCATTGGATCACGTGCTGCTCCACGGCCCTCCGGGACTGGGCAAGACCACCTTGGCCGGCATCATCGCCCAGGAGATGGGTGTCAATATCCGCATTACCTCCGGCCCCGCCATTGAAAAACCCGGTGATCTGGCGGCGCTGCTGACCAATTTAAGCGAGAATGACATCCTGTTTGTGGACGAAATCCACCGTTTGAACCGCTCTGTGGAGGAGATTCTGTACCCCGCCATGGAGGATTATGTCATCGATATCATCATTGGCAAGGGCCCCAGTGCCAACTCCATTCGCCTGGATTTGCCCAAATTCACGCTGATTGGCGCCACCACCCGGGCCGGATCCCTGTCGGCCCCGCTACGGGATCGCTTTGGTGTGACGCTGCGGCTGGAGCTGTACACTCCTGAGGAATTGAAAAAAATCGTTACCCGTAGTGCCGGGATCCTGAACGTTCCCATTGAGGACAGCGGCGCCATGGAGATCGCCCGCCGTTCCCGGGGCACGCCCCGTATCGCCAACCGGATGCTCCGCCGCGTCCGCGACTTCGCCCAGGTGAAGGCTGACGGCGTCATCACCCGCCAGGTGGCGGATGAAGCGCTGCTGGCCCTGGAGGTGGACGACCTGGGCCTCGACCAGATCGACCGCCGTATGCTGCGCTCTATCATCGACAACTATGGCGGAGGCCCGGTGGGCCTGGAGACGCTGGCGGCCACCATAGGGGAGGAGTCGGTGACGCTGGAGGACGTATACGAGCCCTATCTCATGCAGCTGGGCTTCCTGACCCGCACGCCCCGGGGCCGCTGCGTCACCCGAAAAGCCTATGAGCACCTCCATTTGGACTTCGACGGGCAGGAGCAACTGACCTTATAAGCCATTTGGCGAGAATTTATACCGTTTTTGTCGGGAATTTATTTACAAATTTTCCCGATTCACTTGACAAATGAATTAAAATAAAGGTATAATCATGTACGATAAGGATGATAGGGTAATTTTACCCAATTTGCGGGCGTTGTCCGACGAGCAGCTTTGCCAGGCTGCACGGGAGGGCAACACCCAGGCGGAGGAGATTCTGGCGCTGCGGTATCACCGTTTGGTGCGCAGCGTGGCCCGTCCGTTCTTCCTGGCGGGGGGCGACAGTGAGGATCTCTTGCAGGAAGGTATGTTTGCCCTGGTGAAGGCCATGCGTGAGTATGACCCCGGCCGAGACACCTCCTTTCACACCTTTGCCGAGGCCTGCATTCGGAACAGGATCTATACTGTTTTGAAATCAGCGGCCTCCGGTAAAAATGTTCCGTTGAACCAAGCCATCCCTTTGAACCCCTCTTTTTTGGAAGTCAATTCGTTCTTTGCCCAGCCCGACCCGGAGGTCCTGCTGATCGACAGAGAAAAAGCTCAGCTTCTCTTGACGGATGTTCGTCGGCAGTTGTCTGCGTTTGAAACAGAGGTTTTAGGGTACTATTTAGACGGCCTAACGTGCCGTGAAATCGCAGAGACTGTGGGCAGGCTGCCAAAGGCGGTGGACAATGCCGTGCAGCGCATCCGCCGCAAAGTGGAGCGGCAGTTATCCAGTGGCGAAATCAGCAGAGGCTGAGCGCAATATATTTCTCAAAGAGAGGGTAAAAACAATGTTTGAAGACAAGACTTTAGTTTGCAAAGAGTGCGGCAACGAGTTCGTTTTCACCGCCGGTGAGCAGGAGTTCTATGCTGCCCGCGGCTTCCAGAACGAGCCCCAGCGCTGCAAGGCTTGCCGTGACGCTCGCAAGAACGCCGCCCGTGGTCCCCGTGAGTATTTCACCGCTGTCTGCGCTTCCTGCGGCGGCGAGGCCAAGGTGCCCTTCGAGCCCAAGTCCGACCGTCCTGTGTACTGCAGCGATTGCTTCGCTAAGATGCGCGAGAACGGCTGAGCACTAAAGCACACAACGAAAGGGGCGCATCGCGCCCCTTTTTTTGTCGCCATGATATGGTTTGAGCCTGTCAAAAAACGGCTATGCCGTTTTTTGACAATGGGATTGCAGTCTACTGCGCGCGCGAATAGTGCGCCTCTGGCGCACTGTTCGCACACTTCGTAGCCTGAGAAGTGAAAAAAGTGACGCACATGTCGTCACTTTTTTCGGATTTCAATGGTTCGCGCCTGCGGGCGCGAAATCTGCGATGCTTTTTTGACAATCTGATAGTTTGTTTACAATTTCCCTGTTGAAAACGGCGGGAATTGCGGGTATACTGTACCCATCTACTGATAGGAGGCAATACCAATGATTGAGATTACCAAGGACACCGTCATCGGTGATATCCTGGACATCGCGCCCCAGACCGCGCCCATCTTCTTCTCCATCGGCATGCACTGCCTGGGCTGCCCCAGCTCACGCGGTGAGACTGTGGAGGAGGCTTGCGCCGTCCATGGCGTGGACGTGGAGAAGCTGCTGGCCATCGTCAACGAGACTGCCAACAAGGCTGAGTAAAGAAGCAGCGCATACAGTTACGCCGTATGTGTCGGACTGTGGACAAAGGATATTTGTGGACAGCTTTTCGATACGCATGGGGGATTGTGAAGGGGGATGGGAATCCCCCTTCACGTAGAATCCACGCAAATGCAGGAGCATGTTTACATGCTTCTGCATTTGCGCTTCAAGCTGTCGGTACTTTGCCGACAGCTTGAAGCATACGGTGACGCCGTATGCGTTGTATTCTGCCCGGAGGGTCTATGAAAGAGTTACAACTACAGCCGCGCCTCCAGATGCTCTCTGACCTGGTGCCCACAGCCGCGGCCCTGGCAGACGTAGGTACTGACCACGGCTATCTGCCGGTATATTTGCTGCAAAAGGGGGCTATATGCCGGGCCATCGCCTCGGATATCGGCGCCGAGCCCTTGGATCACGCCCGCCGTACGGCGGAGGAATACGGCGTATCGCTGGAGCTGCGGCTGTGTGACGGTTTGCAAGGCATCGCCCCCGAAGAGGTGGACACTGTGGTCATCGCCGGCATGGGCGGGGAGAGCATTATCACCATCCTGTCCGCCGCACCCTGGACAAAAAACGGCTGCCGCCTGATTTTACAGCCTATGACCCGGCAGGAGCTGCTGCGCCGCTGGCTGGCGGAGAACGGCTATCGCTTCACCGCCGAGCGTTTGGTGGAGGATAAGGGCACCATTTATCCCATCCTGTGCGTGGAAGGTGGGGCGCAGCCGCCCCTTTCCGAGGCGGAGACCTACTCGGGTCTCCTGCTGGCGGATGACCCGCTGTACGGCGAATACTTAACCCGCCAGATGGCCCGGCTGAAAAAAGCCGCAGACGGCATGCGGCGCTCACAGCAAAATAGCTGTAAAGCGGATTCGCTTGACAGTTTGCGCGACGCCCTGGCGGAGAAAAGGAGACAGCTATGACCACAGTGCGCGACGTTGAAAATAGACTCTTTGCCTGGGCGCCCCGCGACCTGGCGGCGGACTGGGACAACGTGGGACACCTGGTAGGGGAGGGCGGCAGCGCCGTCCACCGTGTACTGGTGTCGCTGGATATCACCGAGCCGGTGGTGGAGGAGGCCGTGGCCTTGGGCGCCGACCTCATTGTGTCCCACCATCCCATTATGAACTGCACCTGGCATAAGGTGCAGCACGTCACCGACGAAGACGCCCAGGGCCGTATGGTGATGAAGCTGCTGCGCCATGGCATCTCCGCCATCTGTATGCACACCAATCTGGACGCGGCGGAGGGCGGTGTCAACGACGTTTTGGCGACCGCCCTGGGCCTTTCCCACCTTTCACCGCTAAATGATGAAAAAATCGGGCGAATCGGCACAACAAAATGTGAAATACCCCTTGTGGAGTTTACCTCTTTTGTGCTAAAATCATTAAGATGTAACGGCTTGCGATATACCGACAGCGGAAGGCCGGTTCACCGGGTGGCGGTGGGCGGCGGCGCCTGCGGCGAGTATATCGAAAACGCTATGGCGCTGGGCTGTGACACCTTCGTCACGTCAGACTTGAAATACCACGAGTTTTTGGACCATGGGGCCATCAATCTGATCGACGCGGGGCATTTTCCCACAGAGAATCTGATTTGCCCCGAAATCGTGTCCCGGTTGCAAGGCGCATTTCCCGATTTGCGCTTGTACCTGAGCCAGGCCCATCGCCAGGAGATCATTCAATATTGCATAAAGGAGAAATAAACTATGTCCGGACATTCCAAGTGGCACAATATTCAAAAGACCAAGGGCGCGGCTGACGCCAAGCGCAGCGCTGCCTTTACCAAGATCGCCAAAGAGATCATCGTGGCTGTCAAGC
This sequence comes from Oscillospiraceae bacterium, assembly GCA_017448145.1. Classification (GTDB taxonomy): domain Bacteria; phylum Bacillota; class Clostridia; order Oscillospirales; family Oscillospiraceae; genus Vescimonas. Next base: position 16,067 of record JAFSMA010000130.1, read on the forward strand.
AGGGCGGCAGCGGCGACCCCGCCTATAACTCCAGCCTGGCTACCGTGGTGGCCAAGGCCAAGGCGGCCAACATGCCCAACGACAACATCAAGCGCACCATCGAGAAGGCCCTGGGCAACGGCAACACCGATAACTACGAGTCCGTCACCTACGAGGGCTACGGCCCCAACGGCATTGCCGTCATCGTGGAGGCGCTGACCGATAACCGCCAGCGCACCGCCCCCGAGGTTCGCCACTATTTCGACAAGTACGGCAAGGGCCTGGGCGCTCAGGGCTGCGTGAGCTGGAGCTTCGACCGCAAGGGCGTTATCGTTATCGACAACGAGGACGAGGAGCTGGATGAGGACACCGTGATGATGGACGCACTGGACTCCGGTGCTGCCGACTTCGAGGCTGACGGCCCCGTGTTTGAGATCACCACCGACCCCAACGACTTCAACGCCGTGGTGGCCGCTCTGGAGAGCAAGGGCTACCATTTTGTCAGCGCCGACATTGAGATGGTGCCCCAGAACTACGTCACCATGACCGACCCCGACGACGTGAAGAACATGGAAAAGCTCCTGGATATGCTGGAGGACAACGAGGACGTGCAGAACGTGTGGCACAACTGGCAGCAGGACTGATTTGACTTACATAAATCCCGCGCCCGAAAGGGTGCGGGAGAGCCTGTCAAAAAGCGGCTCCGCCGTTTTTTGACAATGGGATTGCAGTCTACTGCGCGCACGAATAGTGCGCCGGAGGCGCACTATTCGCACACTTCGTAGCCTGAGAAGTGAAAAAAGTGACGCGCATGTCGTCACTTTTTTCGGATTTCATTGGTTCGCGCCTGCGGACGCGAAATCTGCGATGCTTTTTTGACAATCTGTCCCGCACCCGAAAGGGTGCGGGATTTTTTACTTCTATCCCCGGGAGTTGTCTCATAGGAATGACTAAACGAATGCAAATTGCGGAGGTCATCACTATGAATCAATCCACATCTCTCTACCAGGATATGGCCAAGCGCACAGGCGGCAGCATTTACATCGGTGTGGTCGGCCCTGTGCGTACCGGCAAATCCACGTTTATCAAGCGGTTTATGGAGTCCCAGGTGCTGCCCAACATGACGGACGATTATCGCCGCGAGCGGGCCAAGGATGAGCTGCCTCAGAGCGGCTCGGGCCGCACCATCATGACAGCAGAGCCCAAATTCGTGCCGGAGGAAGCGGTACAGATCAGCGCAGGGGAGGGCAGTGACTTCTCCGTGCGGCTTGTGGACTGCGTGGGCTACATGGTGCCTGGCGCCATGGGCCAGATGGAGGATGAGCTGCCCCGGATGGTGATGACCCCCTGGTCGGAACAGGAGATGCCCATGACGGAGGCGGCGGAAATCGGCACCCAGAAGGTCATCAACGAGCACTCCACCGTGGGTATTGTGGTCACCACCGACGGCACCATCACTGACATACCCCGCCAGGACTATGTGGAGGCGGAGGAGCGGGTGATCCGGGAGCTGCAATCCATCGGGAAGCCTTTCGTGGTGTTGCTTAACTCCACCGATCCAGACGGTGAGGGGGCAAAAGCGCTGGCTTCTCAGCTGGAAAAACGCTATCAGGTGCAGTGTATACCTGTCAACTGTTTGCACTTGACAGACAGCCAGATTACGGACATTTTACAAGATTTACTGTTTGAGTTTCCCTTGCAGGAGATGGATTTCTATCTGCCTGCGTGGATCGATGCACTGCCAGCGGAGCATCCGCTGCGCACTGCCCTGTACCAGGCCATTTCCCAGGAGACCGGTGATCTTGCCCATATCCGGGACATTCGACGCTGTTTACAGGGCCTGAGGGGAAGGGAGGAGATTGACGACGCCTCCATCCGCTCCATCAATCTTGGCACAGGCGTGGCCGAGGCAGAGGTGGAGATGCCCCGGGAGATGTTCTACGATACCGTCAGCCAGCGATCCGGCCTCGCCATCCACGACGACGGCGACATCATGGAGCTGCTCACCGACCTTGGTGGGGTAAAGGTGGAGTATGAGAAAATCTCCCGGGCGTTGAACGACGCCAAGGAGACGGGCTACGGTATCGTCATGCCCAGCGTGGAGGAACTGAACCTGGAGGACCCGGAGATCATCAAACAGGGCGGTCGATACAGCGTGCGGATGAAGGCCAGTGCCCCGTCCATCCACATGATTCGCGCCGACGTGGAAACCACCGTGTCGCCCATCGTGGGCAACGAAAAGCAGTCCGAGGACATGGTGAACTATCTGCTGCAGGAGTTTGAGGGGGACACCAGCAAAATCTGGCAGTCCAATATCTTCGGCCGCAGCTTTAACGAAATTGTCAGCGACGATTTGCAGGCCAAGCTGAAGCGGATGCCGGACGACGCCAGAGGAAAATTGCAGCAAACCCTGGAACGAATCATCAATGAAGGCGGAGGAGGCCTGATTTGCATTATACTGTAAAGTGATCTTATTTTACAGCAGTTTGAAAGACTTCTGACTTGCGAAATACGCTATCCCGTGTTATGATAGTGAAAAATCAGTATGATGCGGGAGGTATGCGTATGCTGTTGGCCATTGATATCGGCAACTCCACCATTTCCGTGGGCGTGCTGGATGACGACAAGAAGATTGTGTTTCTCTCCTCCGTGGACACCGACAGCCGCAAGACGGCGGATCAGATCAGTGTTGACCTGATGAACATTTTCGCCCTGTATCATGTGGATATCCATGCCATTTCCGGCGCCATATTCTCCAGCGTGGTGCCGGGCATGAACTTCCCCATGGAAAAGGCGCTGACCCGCCTCATCGGCAAACCGCCTATGATGGTAGGCCCCGGCGTGAAAACAGGCCTCAACATCCGCATGGAGGTTCACAATCAGCTGGGTGCCGACATCGTGGCCAGCGCTGTGGCGGCGCTGGAGAAGTACCCTGCGCCCATTATCATGGTGGAGATGGGTACTGCCACCACCATTTCGTATATCTCCGCCCAGAAGACCTATGAGGGCGGCTTAATGTTCCCCGGTGTGTACCTGAGCATGGACGCCCTCAGCGGCCAGGCGGCGCTGCTGCCCAACATCTCCCTGGAGCATCCCCGCAGCCTCATCGGCAAGAACAGCGCCGACTGCCTGCGCAACGGCATCGTCTACGGCACCGCCGCCATGCTGGACGGCATCATCGACCGCATTCGGGAGATGATCTCCGGCGAGACGCCTACTGTGGTGGCCACCGGCTCTCCGGCGCCGGTAATTACCCGCTACTGCCGCAACGCCGTCACTTACGACAAATACCTGCTGATGGAGGGCCTTTGGGCCATTTACCAGAGAAACCGGTAATCATTTGACAAAAAGCACCGCAGCGTTCGCTGCGGTGCTTTGCTCGTATAAGACAATTTACTTGGCCAGAATTTTCTTCAGGTGGCAGAAGCGGGGCAGGGAATCCACCTTGGGCAGGTCGGGCTCGCCCTGGATCAGGGGCAGGGCGTACTCGATGAACTGGTGGTTCACGCCGTTGCCGGCCTCATTGATCCACTCGCGGGGCAGCTTCTTCTCGGTGTTGGCCACCTCGGTGAGGGGCAGCAGCTTGGTGCGGCAGGCATACTTGCCGTCCACCACGCCGCGCTCGAAGCCGATCATCTTGTCGGTGATGCCGGCCACGGCATTCTCCACGGCGGCCTTACCGGCCATGTAGGACTCCTCGATGTCGGTCTCGGAGGCCAGGTGTGCGCCGCAGCGCTGCAGCAGGTTCAGCTCGATGCCGCGGACCTTGGCGCCGGTTTCCTTCTTCAGGATCTCGGCCAGCATGGTGGCGGTGCCGCCCAGCTGGGCATGGCCGAAGCCGTCGGTGGCAGAGGTCTTGGCCTCAGACACGAAGGTGCCGTCGGCATAGTGGATGCCCTCGGACACGGCGATAAGGCAGTAGTTGCGCTCGGCATAGATGCGCTTGACGTCGGCGATGAACTTGTCCATGTCGAAGTCGGTCTCGGGCATGTAGATCAGGTCGGGGCCGCAGCCGTATTCGCTGGCCAGGGCGGAGGCGGCGGTGAGCCAGCCGGCGTGACGGCCCATGACCTCCACCACGGCGATCATGCCGGTGTCGTATACACGGGCGTCGTGGTACACCTCCATGATGGAGGTGGCGATATACTTGGCAGCGCTGGCGTAGCCGGGGCAGTGGTCGGTGCCCCACAGGTCGTTGTCGATGGTCTTGGGCACGCCCATCACGCGGCACTCATAACCCACGGACTGCATGTACTTGCTGATCTTGTTGCAGGTGTCCATGGAGTCGTTGCCGCCGTTATAGAAGAAGTAGCGGACGTTGTGCTTCTTGAAGACCTCCAGGATGCGCTTGTAATCGGTGTCGTCCTTCTCGGGGTCGGCGATCTTATAGCGGCAGGAGCCCAGGGCAGAGGAGGGGGTGTACTTCATCAGCCGCAGCTCCTCGGGGTCCTCCAGCCCCATGTCAAACAGCCGGTCGTTCAGCACGCCCTTGATGCCGTGCTCCGCGCCCAGCACCTGGGTGATGCAGCCGGATTTCAGCGCGGTGTCGATGACGCCGTAGGCGCTGGCGTTGATGACGGAAGTGGGGCCGCCGGACTGGCCGATGATGCAGGCACCTTTCAGTTCGTTCATATCAATTACCTCCATAATGTATGTAATACATGAATGACATTCGCTCGAACGGAAAATATTTTATCATGGAAAAATCCGCTTGTAAAGGTAGTTTGCCCTTGCAAAACCAAAAAAATATGATACAATAGGAACGTTCCATACAACTGAAACAATTTTTTAATAAAGGAGATCATTACTATGCCTCTGGTTACTTCTACCGAGATGTTTAAGAAGGCCTACGAGGGCGGCTACGCCATCGGTGCTTTCAACGTCAACAATATGGAGATCATTCAGGGCATCACCGAGGCCTGCAAAGAGCTGAACGCCCCTGTGATCCTGCAGGTTTCCAAGGGTGCCCGCGCCTATGCCAACCGCACCTACCTCATCAAGCTGGTGGAGGCCGCCGAGATTGAGACCGGCCTGCCCATCTGCCTGCATCTGGACCACGGCGACAGCTTCGAGACCTGCAAGTCCTGCATCGACGACGGCTTCACCTCCGTTATGATCGACGCCAGCTCCAAGCCCTTCGAGGAGAACATCGCCATTACCCGCCAGGTGGTGGAGTATGCCCACGCCCACGGCGTGGTGGTAGAGGCCGAGCTGGGCACCCTGGCCGGCATCGAGGATGAGGTAAAGGTCAGCGCCGAGGATTCCAGCTACACCCGTCCCGAGGACGTGCAGGAGTTCGTGGAGCGCACCGGCTGCGACTCTCTGGCCATCGCCATCGGCACCAGCCACGGCGCCTACAAGTTCAAGCCCGGCACCAAGCCCCAGCTGCGCTTCGACATCCTGGAGGAGGTCCAGCGCCGTCTGCCCGGTTTCCCCATCGTGCTCCACGGTTCTTCCTCCGTGCCCCAGGAGTATGTGAAGATGATCAACGAGAACGGCGGCAATATGCCCGACGCCATCGGCGTGCCCGAGGATCAGCTGCGTAAGGCTGCCTCTATGGCCGTGTGCAAGATCAACATTGACTCTGACCTGCGTCTGGCCATGACCGGCACTATCCGCAAGTACTTCAACGACCATCCCGCCGACTTCGATCCTCGTCAGTATCTGAAGCCCGCCCGCGCCAACATCAAGGAGCTGGTGAAGCACAAGCTGGTGGACGTGCTCGGCTGCGACGGCAAGGCTGAGTAATCTCTCTTTCAATTGCATTTATGCCCCGAAGCTATGTGCTTCGGGGCATTTTGCATGCTTGCGCTTTTTTTTGTTATGGGGTATGATAATGGAAAAGAAAAGCTGTCGGAGGATGATGGCATGGAACTGACAGAGAAAAACCTGATCCACGAGGACGTGGTGCGCTCGGTGCGGGAGAAAATGCCGGACGAAGAGCCGCTTTACGAGGTGTCGGAGCTGTTCAAGGTGTTTGGCGACTCCACTCGCAGCCGAATGATCTGCGCGCTGCACATCGAGGAGATGTGCGTCAACGATCTGGCGGCCATTCTGGACATGACCCAATCGGCGGTGAGCCATCAACTGAAAATCCTGCGGGACGCCCGGCTGGTGAAAATCCGCAAGCAGGGCAGGGTGGTGTACTATTCCCTGGACGATGAGCATATCGACCGGATTTTCGCCCTGGCCTTCGAGCATATCATGGAGGAGATGGACGGCTGACCGCCCGCGCCCCGCCCGGCATAGTATGGCAGGGAGGGGGAAAGGCCGTGTTATATGCGTATAATCGGGAGGCCGCTGTGGCGTACGCCCACCAATGGGCCTTCGGGCGTAATCCGCGCTACTATGACTTTGAGCGCCTGGGTGGCGACTGTACCAATTTCGCCTCCCAGTGTCTCTTCGCAGGCTGCGGCGTAATGAATTACAAGCCGGTGTTTGGCTGGTACTATCGCTCCGCCCGTGATCGCGCCCCGGCCTGGACGGGCGTGGAGTTTCTCCACAACTTTCTGGCGCGTCCGGAAACCTCATCGGGCCCCGCGGCGGTGGTGAGCCGGGAACTGGCCATGGCCCAGCCGGGCGACGTGCTGCAGCTGCGCTTTGACGGCAGCGTGTTCCAGCACAGCCCCGTGGTGGTAGAGGTCAGGGGCACCACGGCAAATGACATTCTGGTGGCGGCCCACAGCCTGGACGCGGATTTCCGCCCTTTAAGCAGCTATGAATACGCGGAATATCGCGTGCTGCACATCGTGGGATTTTACCGGTAATAGAATAGAACGCACCCGGCAGATTTCTGCCGGGTGCGTTGCGTTATTCCGCGTCCGAATCCTTGATTTTTCCTTTCATCTTCTGGTGTGACAAGGGATTTGCCTTTGCAGCCGTCCGTAGGGATTCATTGTCGATATGGGTGTAGATTTCGGTGGTGTTCAGGTGCTCGTGGCCCAGCACCTCCTGCACAGATTTCACGTCTACGCCGTTTTGCAGCATCAGCGTGGCGGCGGTATGGCGCAGCTTGTGGGCGGAATACTGGGAGGCGTCCAGCCCGGCCATGGACAGGTACTTTTTTACCAGATGATGGACGGTGGACCGGCTGATGCGGTTATTCTGCCCGGAGAGGAACAGGGCGTCCGCCGCCTTGCCGCTGACGTTGCGCCGTGTCTGCAAGTAGGCCTGCAAGGCGTCCTTGCAGGCGTCGTTAAGGTACACCACCCGCACCTTGTTGCCCTTGCCCAACACCCGCAGGTGATCGTCATGGATGTCGCTCAAATTCAGCCCCGTCAGCTCGGAAATACGCAGTCCGCAGTTCAAAAACAGCGTCAAAATGCAGTAATCCCGTTCCCGGTGGGCCCCGTCCACCGCGTCCAGCAGGGAAATGGACTCCTTCAGCGTCAGGTAGTGGGGGAGGGACTTCATGGCCTTGGGGGCGTCGATATCCTTGCAGGGATTTTCCTCTAATTGGTGGGTTTTATTGCATAAATAGTTGAAAAATGACCGAATCGTGGCCAATTTCCGGGCGCGGGAGGCGGCGTTCAATCCTTTATCGGAAACGGTACTATTGTGAAATCTTTCACGTTCCCGGCTCAAATAGGTGAGGTAGCCGTAAATATCTGTTAAGGTAATAGCCTTTACAAAGGGGAGATCTATGTCCATGATGGAGATTTCCGACAGTTCCTTGTCCCGCAGCACAGGATCACGGAGCTGCTTGAGATACCGGAAGAAATTCCGCATGTCCAGAAAGTATTCATCCACCGTGCGGCTGCTGTGGGCCTTAATGGTCTCATGGTAGGATAAAAACTCTGACAGGATCGGCGGAGACTCCAGACGATAATCGATAGACAAATGAATCACTTCCTAATGGCAGAATGGAACGCAGCAACCGCGACGGACAAGCAGTGGGAGAATTTCGTTGTTCGGCAATGCGACACAGCATAGACACCCAGCGACAGCCGGCAGACAGCAGCAAGCGAAGATGGCAGCGCAATACGCATACCGGGGCCAAACAATCGAAAGAGGCCGTTTTTGCCGTTTACCCCCAAAATGCCCTAAACCTCCCACTCCGGATTGAACAAAATTTTTATTTTGTTCAATTTTGCTTGTAGTCGGGAGGGCCTACCCTGCCTTGGCTCTTGCGGACAGTATACCACATCTCTGCGCATTTGGGAAGTGCTGCTATGGCAGCGTCTAACGTACCTTACCGACAAAACGATACAAAATAGCGGTTCTTGTTCAAAGCTGAGGAGATAAGGTATGCCACGAGGCCGCCAGCAGCCACGCAAACGGCAGCGCACTGTGAAGCGCCATCTCATAAAATGGTCTGCGAGACTGGCCTCTCTCGCCCACTTCCCTATCCAATTCACTATCCAATTTCGGTTTTTCTCATCGGCGCTTGACAAAACTAATCTATTTCTATATATTGAATGCAGAGCATGAAGGGTGCTTAACGGCAGTAAAGCTGCGTCCGTGAGTGCTGAACTGGATTGCTCAAAGAAGAGCTTGAAGGGTGTTTGACGGCAGCATTATTGCTGTACTCGTAAATGCTAAACTGGATGGCTCTGAGAAGAGCCTGAAGGGTGGTCTATCGCCGGCACAGCCGGGTCAGAAGCCGCTAAACTGGATGGCTCTTCTTTTTTATGCCATCGGGCGTATCGTTTTGACACCTTATTCGGGGCCGATCTTGTGATTTCATGATTTACTGCTTGTATTTCCCGTTACATTATGGTATGATTTACCATAGATACGGAGCCGATACAGTGTATTTCGGCACAGTCCGGGGTCCTGTCAGAAGTCGACTCCGTATCTCTTTACACAGGAGGTTTTTCATGTATATGGGTCTTATTACGTTGATTCTGGCGGGCATCGCCGTGATTGCCATTGTGGCTATCAATCTCACCGGAAAACGGTAATGATTTCACTTAATTATATGGAAAAAGCCGCTCTTTTGAGCGGCTTTTCTTTATTTTCCACGCACAAACAGCTTCAGTGCGTCAGAGATATTCCGCACCGGAAGAAGCTCCAGGCCTGCGGGGGCGTGGAGCTCACCTGCCCGGTGATGGGGCACAATGCACTGGGTAAAGCCCAGCCGCCGTACCTCGGAGAGGCGCTGCTCCAGGTGGCTGATGGTGCGCACCTCGCCGGAGAGGCCCACCTCCCCTACCGCCGCCATCTGGCTGGGCACGGGGTAGTCCAGATAGCTGGAGGCGATGGCCACCAGCGCCGCCAGGTCGGCGGCAGGCTCGTCCAGGGTCAGGCCGCCGATGATGTTGAGATAGGCGTCGCACTGGCTGATTTTCAGCCCGCCCCGCTTCTCCAGCACCGCCAGCAGCATATTGGCACGGTTGTAGTCGAAGCCGTTGCTCTGCCGCAGGGGCCGTACGCCGGAGGCGGAGGACACCAGGGCCTGCACCTCCGCCAGTACCGGCCGGGCGCCCTCCATCACGCAGGTAACGCAGGTGCCCGGGGCATCCTGGGGCCGCCCGCTCAGCAGCATTTCCGAGGGGTTTTCCACCTCTTTCAGGCCCTCGTTCAGCATTTCAAAGACGCCGATCTCGTTGGTGGCGCCAAAGCGGTTCTTCGCTGCCCGGAGAATACGATACGTCATATGGCGGTCACCCTCAAAATACAGCACGCAGTCCACCATGTGCTCCAGCACCTTGGGCCCGGCGATGGAGCCCTCCTTGTTGACGTGGCCGATGACGAACACAGTGATCCCCTGCCCTTTTGCCAGGTTCATCAGCGCCATGGTGCAGTCCTTCACCTGGCCCACGCCGCCGGCGGGCGAATCCAACTCCTCGTTATACAGCGTCTGGATGGAGTCGATGATCAGCACGTCCGGCTGCTCCCGCTCCACCGCCTCCAAAATGTCGCTGAGCCGGGTCTCGGACACCACGAACAGATTGGCGCTGTCCACCCCCAGGCGCTTGGCCCGCATTTTCAACTGATGGATGGACTCCTCGCCGGACACATACAGCACCTTGTTCTGCATGCCCAACTGCTGGCAGATTTGCAGCATCAGCGTGGATTTGCCGATGCCGGGGGCGCCGCCCACAAGTACCAGGGAGCCTTTCACGGCGCCGCCGCCCAGTACCCGATCCAATTCCCCCATTCCGGTGGAGAATCGAATCTCGTCCGAGGTGTCGATCTCTGTAATGTTCGTTACCTTTACACTGTGCGGTATACCGCGGCTTGCGCCGGATGGGCGCTTCACCTTCTCCGCCCGCTGCTCCACCAGCGCGTTCCACGCGCCGCAGCTGGGGCAGCGGCCCGCCCACTTGGGGCTTTCGTTGCCGCATTCCGTGCAAAAATAGACCGTTTTCTCTTTCATGTTCTATCATCCTTCGTATGATAAATAGCCGCAGACAATGGCCAGGGCCAGCTTCTGCTGATACGCTGCCGTCTGCAACAGCTTCGCTTCCCCGGCGTTGGACAGGAACCCGCACTCCACCAGCACACCGGGGCAGCGCACGTTGGCCATAATGTACACGCTGCCGGGAATGGCGGCGGCCGACTTGGCATTGCCCACATTAACGGTGCCGTTCAGCGCCTGCTGGATGCTCCGGGCCAGTTCTTGCGCCGGGTCAACTGTGTTATAAAACACCTGGGCACCGTGGGTACGGGGAGACGAGGGAAGGGCGTTCTGATGGATGCTGATGAGCACCGCGCCGTCCACGCTGTTGATGAGATCCACCCGATTGTGGGTGTCCGCCACCTTCTTTTGCCGGATGGTGACGCTGTCGTCATTATAAAGCCCTTGGTCATCTGTCCGCGTCAATGTCACGTCGCGGCCCAGGAACAGCAGCATTTCCCGCACCTTCACCGTGATGGCCAGATTGATGCCGCTCTCTGCCGTGCCGTCAGACGCCACTGCGCCGCCGTCAGCCCCGCCGTGGCCCGCGTCCACCACCACCGTATCGGCAGCTAACACGTGGGCTTCCTTTACCGGCTGCCACAGCAGATAGGCGATGACACTGACAGCGCAAAGCGCTGCCGCAGCCATTGCCAGATGCCTTTTCCGTATGATGACAATCACGCCTCTCCCCTCCCCTTTCCCTTATGGATATGCGGCGGGGGTGGGGCTGTATGCATTGTAACACATCCTGCGGGAAAAGAAAAACAAATTCTTTCCGGCCCGCATAGAATGGCATAGCCTTACGGCAAACAACAAAGGAGGATCACTGTGTATATAGAAAAAGCACTTATGAACGCTGCCATGAACCAGCTGGGCAGCAGCGTGGGTGACATGATGAACGCCAACCAGTGGATGGGCCAGCCCCAGCCCGCGCCCCAGGACGGCACCGTGCAGATCACGGGCAACACTGCCGCGCAGCAGAGCGCGGACGGCGTGGTGATGGGCGCGCTGCCCGGTGGCGGACAGGGTACGCTGGCCTTCCCCTACGTGGCTATGCAGGGCCGCAACTGTCGCCGTTACAGCGCCGACGAGTCCCTGCGGCAGGGCACCGTGTTCCCGGCACTGGATATGCCCTTCCGCTACACGGCGCCCACCAACGGCCTGGCCGACACGCCCATGACGGAGTTGATGGCCATGGATTTCATAGTGGACGACATGGGCCTCTATCTCACCACCCACTGTGATGATGCGGACGCCTTCGCCCTCTACCGCAGCATGATTCGCGCAGCCCGGGAGCGGCGCGACCAGTACGAGGCCAACAACGGCCCCTTGACGCAGACGGCGGCCACCGACAGCGGCTGCCAGTGGCTGGAAAACCCCTGGCCCTGGGAAATGGGAGGTAATCGCTGATGTTTGTCTATGAAAAAAAGCTGCAATACCCCATTAAAATCAAAAACACCAACCCCAAGCTGGCGGCAGCCATCATCAGCCAGTATGGTGGGCCTGACGGTGAGCTGGGCGCCTCGCTGCGGTACCTGAGCCAGCGCTACTCCATGCCCTACCCGGAGCTGAAGGGCCTGCTGACCGATATCGGCACGGAGGAGCTGGGCCATCTGGAGATGGTGGGCACCATCGTCTATCAGTTGACCCGCAACCTCACCGAAAACGACATCAAGACCGCCGGCTTTGACGCCTATTTTGTGGATCACACCGCCGGCGTGTACCCCACCGCCGCCTCCGGCTTCCCCTGGAGCGCCGCCTCCATGGCGGTAAAGGGCGACATGATTGCCGACCTCACCGAGGATCTGGCGGCAGAGCAGAAGGCCCGTGTCACCTACGACAATATTCTCCGCCTCAGCGACGACCCGGACGTGAACGACGTGATCAAGTTCCTCCGTGCCCGTGAAATCGTCCATTTCCAGCGCTTCGGCGAGGGGTTGCGCCTGGCCCGGGAAAAACTGGACGAGAAGAACGTCTATTACGTGAACCCCAGCTTTGACCGGTGAAACACCAAACGATAGCCCCATAATCATATAAATAGCGCCGCTGCCTGTCCGAAACCCATTTTCGGGCAGGCAGCGGTGTATCTCTATTTTCCATGCGGCGGTTAAGCGTGGGCCTTGCGCCATTCGCGGATGCACTGCATAAATGCCTCTCCATACCGCTCTGCCTTACGATCGCCAACGCCGGAAACCTGTAGAAATTCCGGTCTGATCACCGGCTGCTTTGCCGCCATATCCAGCAGTGTGGCATTGCTGAACACCACAAACGCGGGCACGCCTTCCAGATTGGCGATTTTGTATCGCAGAGCACTGAGGGTGTTATACAGTTCCTTATCTGCCGGAACGGCGACCTTTGCGGTGGCGAAAGAGACCGCTTTCGCCTGCTTTCTATCCACAATCGTCACTTTTCCGCCGTGGAACAACACATCCTTGGCCTTTTCTGTGGTGTGCAGCACAGGGTATTTGTCCTCTGTCAAGGTTAAATAACCCTGGTCAATAAGATGATCGATGTAGCGGCGAATGGTGGTGCGCTCAACTTTGTGCATGGTGCCATAGGTGGGGAGCTGGTCAAGACCCAGTTCAAGGATGCGCATATCCTTGCTGCCGGTCAGCGTACGGACGATTTGCGTCACGCCAAGTCCGAAGTCATATTTGCGCTCCACCCGGACTACGCAGGAAAGAATCTTTTGGGCCTCGGTGGTAATGTCATATTCCTGCATCTCCGCGCTGCAATTACTGCAGTTTTGACAATGCAGGGACGATTGTTCCCCAAAATAGCCAAGGATATAGTGCCGCAGGCAGTCCTTGGTTTTGCAGTAGCCCACCATCTTCCCAAGGCGTTGTAAATCGCGCTCCCGGACGAGGGCACGTTCCTCCTCCGTCAGGTTTTCATTATCCTCGATGTTCTCAATCAGGAATCTCGCAGTCTGCACGTCGGCGGGGGCGTACAGCAACACGCACTCCGCCCTGGCGCCATCCCGCCCGGCGCGGCCCGCCTCCTGGTAGTAGCTCTCCATGTTTTTGGGCATGTTGTAATGCACCACGAAGCTGACGTTGGACTTGTCAATGCCCATGCCAAAGGCGTTGGTGGCCACCATGATGCGGGCGCGGTCGTATATGAAATCCTCCTGGTTCGTGCGTCGCTCCTCATCTTCCAAGCCCGCATGGTACCGCGTGACCGGGAGACCGAGCCGCTGAAGGTTGCCGCATACCTTCTCCACCGTTTTGCGGGTGGAGCAATAAACGATACCGCTTTGCTCGCTGCGCGACTTGAGATAGGAGGCAAGCCATAAATCTTTCTTCTTCGGCGTCTCCACGGAGAAATAGAGATTGGGCCGGTCAAACCCTGTGGTCAGCGTCAAAGGATCGCGCAGCCCCAAAAGCCTGACAATATCCTCCTTCACCTCCTTTGTCGCCGTGGCAGTAAAGGCACCCACAGGAGGACGTTGGGGCAGATTTCGGCAGAACTCCGCAATTTTCAAATAGCTGGGGCGAAAATCCTGCCCCCATTGGGAAACGCAGTGTGCCTCGTCCACGGCAATCAACGAAATCTGCGCGGTTTGCGCAAAAGCGAGAAATGCATCTGTGGTGAGCCGTTCCGGGGCGACGTAGATAATGGTATAGGCGCCCTGCCTCACCTTGCGCAGCACCTCTGCATACTGGGGATAGGTCAGTGAAGAATTGATATACGCCGCAGCTACACCGGCCTGCGTCAGCGCCGTCACCTGGTCTTTCATCAGGGAAATAAGAGGCGAAATGACCAGAGTAATCCCCGGCAAAAGCAGCGCGGGAATCTGGTAGCACACCGATTTGCCCGCACCCGTGGGCATTACGCCCAGCACGTCCCGCCCCTGCAACAGCGCGTCAATCAGCGGCTCCTGGCCGGGCCGGAAGGCCGTGTGGCCAAAGTAACGCTTGAGTAATTCCTCTTTTCGGATGGTGCTCACCCCTTCCCTGTTTTGTATCATTATATTGGTTTCATAATGATTTGACAATATGCGGCCAGCATATTACAGCAAAAAATAGAACATCTATACTATTTTATTGCGATGAAATGATATGAAGGAAATTCTCGCGCCAAGAAAATACCGTTGACGCGATGGACACGGATTGCTATAATTACCCTACATACTCTCCTATGCGAGGTGATACCATGTCCTCCCTCTCCTACCAGGTGGGCCAGCGCATTAAGAAATACCGCAAGAGCCGCGGTTACACCATCGAGCAATTCTCTGCCATGATTGGCAAGAGCAAGGCCACCATTTCCAAGTATGAAAACGGCATTATTGCCATTGATGTGGAGACGCTTCACGATATCGCCCGGGCGCTGGATGTCGCGTTGCGATATTTCCTGGATTTTGATGAAACGCCGCAAAACAGTGACGTTTCGCTGGCCAGCAGAGGTTATTTTAACACCGATCGGGCCTATATGTATTACTTTGACGGCCGCGTAAACCGGGTGGTGAGATCGCTGCTTCGGTTCTCTCCTGCCGCCGATGAAGCTGAGGTAGAGGCAACGTTATACAACGATTTGGACTCTTTCGACGCTCCCGACCTCTGCAAAAACCTGTACAGCGGCAGGTTGGACGCCTACGATACCATCACTTACATTCATCTGGCCAACCAGATGAACCGGGCGGAAAAGATGTATATCTGCCTGCTGAATCCTCTGCAAAACCGGACTCCGGCTATGGGCGTGATGTCCGGTATTGGCTCGGCCCCCTTTTTTGCCCCGGCATCTGTCAAGATTCTGATTGCCAAAGCCCCTATGTCCGAGGACAATAAGCTGACCCAATCCATAAAGCTGGGCAAGGATGATTTGCAACTGCTGCGCAACTGCAACATGATGGTCATCAATCGCCCTATGCACATTCAATACTGATAAAATGACGGCTGTAAGGTGAAATTACCTTACAGCTGTTTGAACCTGTCAAAAAACGGCTCCGCCGTTTTTTGACAATGGGATTACAGTCTACTGCGCGCACGAATAGTACGCCTTTGGCGCACTATTCGCACACTTCGTAGCCAGAGATGTGAAAAAAGTGACGCACATGTCGTCACTTTTTTCGGATTTCATGGGTTCGCGCCTGCGGGCGCGAAATCTGCGATGCTTTTTTTGACAATCTGTAACGGCTGTAAGGTGAAATCACCTTACAGCCGTTTCTGTTATCCTGACTTGATCATCTCACGCTTCAGGCGGAGGATAATCCGCTTTTCCAGCCGGGAAATATAACTCTGCGAGATGCCCAGCTGGTCTGCCACCTCCTTTTGTGTCAACTCCTTCCTTCCGCCAAGACCAAAGCGCATGGCGATGATGTCCCGCTCCCGGGGTGCCAGCTTCGCCACCGCAGCGTGAAGCAACTGGCGATCCACGTCCTCCTCCAGGGGTCGCATTACCACGTCCGGCTCGGTGCCCATCACGTCGGACAGCAGCAGCTCCTTGCCGTCCCAGTCGGTGTTCAATGGCTCATCCAGGCTTACCTCTGTGCGTGTATTGCTGTTTTTCCGCAGATACATCAAAATCTCGTTTTCAATACAGCGGCTGGCATAGGTGGCCAGCTTGATATTCTTGTCGCTCTGGAAGGTATTCACCGCCTTGATAAGGCCGATGGTGCCGATGGAGATCAGATCCTCAATGTTGATGCCGGTGTTATCAAACCGCTTGGCGATGTAGACCACCAGTCGTAAATTGCGCTCGATCAGCCGCTGCCGTGCCTCGCCATCCCCTTGGGATAGTCGCCCGATCAGCACCGCTTCTTCGTCACGAGGCAGTGGCGGCGGCAGAGTATCGCTGCCCCCTATGTAGTAAATGTTATCCTGCTTGCAGCGCTGTATCCACCGGCGAATCCTCTGCCACAGCCACACCATACCGTTCACCTCCCCACAATCCGTGATACACGCCCCTGCCGATTTTGCCGTGGTATAGGGCAATCAACGCCTTGGGTATCCGTCGGTTTCCCGCCTGGATGGCGTCGCTTTTCAGTGCCAGCAAAAGGCCCTCGCTGCACCCGATGGAGTGATAGGGCAGCAGCGTAAAGGCCGTAAAACCTGCGTTGTACAGCGCCGCCATCTGATCCTCCGGCCCGCCGCCGCCCATTATGATGCTGGCTGCCGCCTCCGGCAGCAGCGATTGCACGGCCTCCGATTCCGCTACCAGCACCGGCTGGCCGTCCACCGGGTTACGCAGCACGTTGCCGCTGTCCCGCAACACCTGTATGCGACATTGGCGCCCAAAGGCGTCCACCGTCATTTCCATCAGTTCACCCCCTCCATGCTTTGCTTTCTGATAAAACAGCACCGTCAGCAAGCCATAAAATCCCGCAGCCGATAGCAGCAGCGTTCGCCAACCCACGGTGGCAAAGTAAATCACACCGCCTCCCTGCCCTGTCCGCAGCGTGACCGCCAGCATGGCCCCCGCCATGGCTCCCGACAGCAGAAAGAACAACGCCGCAGCCCGCCACCGGTCCGTCTCCCGCCAATAGGCGAGGAGCGCGATAACCAGCCCTGCCACACATTTTATCCACCACCGGCCCAGTAATGGAAATACCATGGCTGCCGCGCTGTATAAACCACCTGCAACAGATGTGATGATGTACCGTCCCCGCCGCAGCGGCAGCCCCATAAGCTGCGCGGCGGTCAGCAGCAGGAGATAGTCCACCACTGCATTAATGAAGAATAGCCTGTCTATATACACAACCACCGCCCTCACCTCACCGGCATTATACGGCGCCATCCCTTCAAAAGTGGTCAAAAAAAGAAGCCGGCAGGAAAAATCCTGCCGGCATAATGTGGCGTTTTATTACAGCCCCAGATAGGGCACCACCAGCGACGCCACCATTACGATGGCCAGCACCAGTGCGATCACCATGGCCATATGCTTGGCGAATTTCTGACTCATTCCGCTTCCTCCTTTGGCACAATGCGCTTAATCGTCTTTTCTACCTTGCGGCGGGGTTCCATAAACTCGTGGCCGCAGCTCAGGCACTTTAATTTAATATCCATGCCCACGCGCAGCACTTCCCAGCGCTTACTGCCGCAGGGATGCTGTTTTTTCAGCTCTAAAACGTCGTGTAACTGTAAATCCATCACGTAGCGTCCTTCTTGATCTCGTCCCAGTACCGCTTGGCAGCCTGCTCCGTCTTGTTGGGGCCGTACTCGTAATAGTGCCGGTCACCCAATTCCTCTGGCAAGTATCTTTGCTTTACATAGTGGTTGGGATAATTGTGGGGGTACTTGTACTTGGCCACCTTGCCGGTGCCGGTGCTGTCGGCGTGGACGTTTTGCAAATGGCGGGGAATGACGCCCATGGCGCCGGATTTGATATCCCCCATGGCGGCGTCAATGGCGCCGATGGCGGAGTTGGACTTGGGGGCCGTGGCCAACAGCAGCGCCGCCTCCGCCAACGGGATCCGGGCTTCAGGAAGGCCCAATTGAAGCGCCGCATCCACACAGGACTTTGTAACCACGATGGCCTGGGGATAGGCAAGGCCGATGTCCTCGCTGGCGATCACCAGCAGCCGCCGACAAGGCGAGAGCAAATCCCCCGCCGTCAGCAGACGGCCTAAATAATATACCGCCGCGTCCGGGTCGGAGCCTCGGATGGACTTTTGGAGGCATGAGAGCAAATCGTAGTGGGCGTCGCCGTCCCGATCGTACCGCATAGCGCTGTGTTGCGACACCTGTAAAGCGTCTTCGCTTGTCACGTATAACGCCCCATCTTTGGGCACGGCGGACTGGTACAGCAGCTCTACGGCGTTGATGGCCTTGCGCACGTCGCCGCCGCAGCCCCGGGCGATGTCCATGGGCACCGTGTCCTCCCAGGTAAAGGGCAGGTCGCCCCGCTTTGCCACCTTGTCCAGCGCCCGCAGCACGGCGGGCAGCGTCTCCTCTGCCGTCAGCGACTTGAACACAAACACAGTGCTGCGGCTCAAAAGCGCGTTATAAATATAAAAATAGGGGTTCTCCGTGGTGCTGGCAATCAACGTGATCTTACCGTTTTCCAGAAACTCCAGCAGGCTTTGCTGCTGCTTTTTGTTGAAATACTGGATCTCATCCAGATACAGCAAAATGCCGTTGGGGGCCGCCAGAGTGTCCACGTCGGAGATGACCGCCTTCACATCCGAGAGTCCGGCGGTGGTGGCGTTCAGGTGATACAGCGCCTTGTCCGTCCGCTTGGCGATGATGTTGGCCACGGTGGTTTTACCGGTGCCGGAGGGGCCGTAGAAGATGTAATTGTTGTCGCTGCCGCTCTCAATGAGCCGCCGCAGCAAAGCGCCCTCCCCCAGCAGATGGCGCTGTCCGGCAACCTCGTCCAGCGTCTGGGGCCGAATCTCATCCGCCAATGGACGCATAGCGCCACCTCCCTGTCAAAAATTTTATTTATTATAGCATCATTTGCTTTTTTACGCAACTGTTGTTATAATGGGCGTCGAGGTGAGTCGTATGAGAACGAAAAAGGACGTAAACGCCATCATTGAGGCGCTGAAAGGGCTGTATCCCGACGCCATCTGCTCCCTGGACTACGAAAAGGACTATGAGCTGCTGTTCTCCGTGCGGCTGTCGGCCCAGTGTACCGATGCCCGGGTCAATATGGTGACGCCGGCCCTCTTTCAGCGCTACCCCACCCTGGCGGACTTTGCCGCCGCCGATGTGGACGAGGTAGGCCAGTACATTCATTCCTGTGGTTTCTGGCGTGCCAAGGCCCGCGACATCGTAGGCAGCGCCCAGATGCTGCTGTCCGACTACGGCGGCAAGGTGCCGGACAACATGGATGAACTGCTGCGGCTGCCCGGTGTGGGCCGCAAAACTGCCAATCTGGTGCTGGGCGACATCTACGGCAAGGAGGGCTACGTCTGCGACACCCACTGCATCCGCATCACCGGTCGTCTGGGCATCACCGATGGCAGCAAGGATCCCTTGAAGGTAGAGCAGCAGCTCCGCAAGGCCATCCCGCCCCAGGAGTCCAACCATTTCTGCCACCGCATGGTGCTGTTTGGCCGTGAGTGGTGTACCGCCCGGTCGCCCCGCTGCCAGGAATGCCCCATCAAGGCCCTGTGCCGCGAGGGCAAAAACAAATGATTTCCGTACCCTTCCCCACCGGGAGGGGTACATTTTTTTGTTTCGGCGCATACAATGACGGTGAGGAGGTGGGCAAATGGATCTGCAAGAACTCTCCCGCCGTTTTGGTAAATCACCGGAGGAATTACAGGCGCTATCCCAGTCCGACGAGGCCCGGCGTTTAATGGCGTTGCTGCCAACGCAGGAAACCGGCGGGCAGGACAGCACCCAGGCGGCCATCCAAGCCATGAAGCAGTTGATGGCCCAGAAAGAGGGCGCGGCCCTACTGAAAAGTCTGTCCGAAAAAATGGCAAAATAGGAGGCGGAGCACATGGCGGAATGGGAAGACCGGATGCAAAAGATTCTTAACGACCCCGGCGCCATGGCGCAAATCATGCAGATGGCGCAGCAGCTCTCCGGCGGCAGCGAGCCCACTCCGCCGCCTGCACCGTCTTCACCGCCGCCCTCTCCCACTCCCCTGCCGCTGGACGGCGAAACGCTGACGCGGCTGCTGCCCCTGGTGCAGGAGCTGCGCCATACTGACTCGGAAGCCGCTCGGCTGCTCTATGCCCTGCGGCCTTTTCTGAAAGAGGAAAAGCAGGGCAAGGTGGAGCAGGCGGTGCGGCTGGCCCACCTGATCCACGTAGGCAAAAAAGCAGTGACGGAATGGGGGCTTCACCTTGTATAATCGCTACGTTCGGGATGAAAACGGCAATTATCGTCGCATCAGCGTGGAGGAGCCCATCGACATGGGCCGCGGCGACCGGGCGGAACTCACCATCGACATAGCCGAAAGGCCACCGGAGCCGCCACCGCCCCCGGCGCCTCACCGCGAGGAACACTTGCATCGAGGGGAACACCATGAGGAACATCGCAGAGAAAACCACCACCATGAACCACCGCAAGAGCCGCCCCCACGTCCCCCTGCGCCGCAGCCGCCGCCTCACCGTCCGCCACCGGGCAATCCCCCTCCCCCGCCCTTCTCACTGGGGCCGCTGTTGCAGCAGATGGAAGACGTGGACTCCGGGGACTTGCTGCTGCTGTTTCTGCTGCTGATGCTGTTCCAAAAAGGGGCAGACGAGGAATTGGTCATCGCTCTGGGCCTTCTGCTGATATTGTGAAAAGACGGATGCCGAAGCATCCGTCTTTTTACATTGATATCGGTAAATTAGCCCGGAGGCCAGGTCATATCCCGGCCGCTGAGGACGTGGAAGTGCAGATGGGGGACGCTTTGGCCCGCCTGCTCGCCGATGTTGGACACCACGCGGTAGCTGTCCAGGCCCAGTTCCTTCGTCACCTTGGCAATGACGGCGAAGATGTGGGCCACCACGGCGCTGTTGCTCTCGTCAATACCGGCCACGGAGGGAATATGCGCCTTGGGAATCACCAGAAAATGCACCGGCGCCTGGGGATCAATGTCGTAAAAGGCGTAGCACAGCTCGTCCTCATACACCTTTTTGCTGGGTATCTCCCCGGCGGAGATGGCGCAAAACAGGCAGTCATTTTTCATACGGGATGCTCCTTTCGTCAAATAAACTGATGGGAATCCTCGTCATACCGGACGGACACGCCTTGCAGCGTATCCTCCAGGGCGGAGCGGTCAACGTCCAGCACGGCGCACAGCTCGTCCAGATCGGCGAACTCGTCTCGCAGCTTAGTGTTGACGTAGCTCAAAAGAATATACGGGTCCTTGGGCAGCATCAGGCCAGCACCTTGGACACGAAATCATCCACCGCTGCCAGGGCATCGTCCACCTTCAGCACGTCGGTGCCGCCGCCCATGGCGCTGTCCGGCTTTCCGCCGCCCTTGCCGCCGCAGATGGTGCATACGCTGCGCACCAGATCGCCGGCCTTCACGCCCTTGGCCACGGCATCCTTGCCGCACACTGCCAGGAACGTCACCTTGTCGTCCTTCACGCTGGCAAGCACCGCCACCACAGCAGGGTTCTTATCCCGCAGGAAATCGCCCATCTGCCGCAGGGCATTGGCATCCAGGCCGTCCCGCTGTGCGGTGACCACGTCCACGTCGCCAATCTTCTTGGCGGAGGCCAGGAACTGGCGGGCTTCGCCCACGGAGGCCTCGGCCTTCATCTTATCCAGCATCCGGCGCAGCTCCTTCGTCTCGTTGGCCTGCTGCTCGATGCGCTCCAGCAGGTCGGCGGGACTGGTCTTGAAGAACTGGGCTGCCCGCTGCAACATCTCATTGGCACGGCCCATCATCTCCAGGCTCAGCTTGCCGGTGGTGGCCTCAATACGGCGCACGCCGGAGGCCACGCTGCTCTCACTGCGGATGTGGAACAGACCAGCCTTGGCGGTGTTGTCCAGATGGGTGCCGCCGCAGAACTCCATGGAGAAGTCGCCCATCTCCACCACACGCACCATCTCGCCGTACTTCTCGCCGAACATGGCCACGGCGCCCTTCTTGCGGGCCTCGTCAATGGGCAGCACCTCGGTGACCACGGGGATGCCGGACAAAATGGCGTCGTTGATCAGCTTTTCCACCTGGTTAAGCTGCTCCGGGGTAACAGCCTCAAAGTGGGTAAAGTCGAAGCGCAGACGGTCGGGCTCCACCAGAGAGCCGGCCTGGTGTACGTGGTCGCCCAGCACCTTCTTCAGCGCCGCATCCAGCAAATGGGTGGCGCTGTGGGCCCGGCGGATGGCGCTGCGGCGGGCCTCGTCATAGGCCACATGGCACTTGTCGCCCACCGCCAGCTCACCGGACACCAGCTTGCCGTAGTGCAGATATTTGCCGCCTTTGTTGGCCTTCACGTCGTTGACCTCGAAGCGGCCCTTGTCGGTGGCGATCACGCCCTGGTCGCCCACCTGGCCGCCCATTTCTGCGTACATGACGGAGCGGTCCAGCACCACGATGGCATCGGTACCGGCCACGATCTCGTCCCGCAGCTCGCCTTCGGACACAATGGCCAGCACACATGCGTCATTCTCGGCGTTGTCGTAGCCCAGGAACTCGGTGGCGGGGATCTCCTTGCCCAGGTCCACGTCGTCCCAGCCCAGGTCGCCCAGGGCCTTTCGAGCCTCGCGGGCCCGCTCCTTCTGCTCCTGCATCAGGGCCCGGAACTCGTCCTCGTTGACCTGCAAGCCCTCGTCGGCGGCCATCTCAATGGTCAGATCGATGGGGAAACCGAAGGTGTCATACAGCTTAAAAGCGTCGGCGCCGGAGAACATGGTCTCCCCCTTGGCCTTGTGCTCGTCCAGCATCTCGGTGAAAATCTTCATTCCGCCGTCGATGGTGCGGGCGAAATTCTCCTCCTCGGTGCGGATGACCTTGGTGATGTAGCCCTGCTTCTCCCGCAGGTCGGGGTACTGGCACTCGTTCTCGTGAATGACGGTGTCTACCACCTGATACAGGAACGGCTCGTTGACGCCCAGCAGCTTGCCGTGGCGGGCGGCCCGGCGCAGCAGACGGCGCAGCACGTAGCCCCGGCCTTCGTTGGAGGGCAGGATGCCGTCGCAGATCATAAAGGTGGCGCTGCGGATGTGATCGGTAATAACACGGAGGCTCACGTCCCGCTTCTGGCTCTCGCCATAGTGTGCGCCGGTGATGTCGGACACCTTGTGAGTGATGTTCATCACCGTGTCCACGTCAAACAGGCTGTCCACGTTCTGGCACACGCAGGCCAGGCGCTCCAGGCCCATGCCGGTGTCGATGTTCTTCTGCTTCAGCTCGGTATAGTTGTTGTGGCCGTCGTTGTCGAACTGGGAGAACACGTTGTTCCACACCTCGATATAGCGGTCGCAGTCGCAGCCCACGGTGCAGGTGGGCTTGCCGCAGCCGTACTCGGGGCCACGGTCGTAGTAGATCTCCGAGCAGGGGCCGCAGGGGCCGGCGCCGTGCTCCCAGAAGTTGTCCTCCTTGCCAAAGCGGAAAATCCGATCCTTGGCGATGCCGATCTCCTTGTGCCAGATGTCGAAAGCCTCGTCGTCGTCCAGATAGACCGAGGGATACAGCCGGTCGGGCTCCAGGCCCACCCACTTGGGGTCGGTGAGGAACTCCCAGGTCCACTGGATGGCGTCCAGCTTGAAGTAGTCCCCGAAGGAGAAGTTGCCCAGCATCTCGAAATAGGTGCCGTGGCGGGCGGTGTGGCCGATGTTGTCGATGTCGCCGGTGCGGATGCACTTCTGGCAGGTGCACACCCGCTTCCGGGGGGGCTCCTCCTCCCCCTTGAACCAGGGCTTCATGGGGGCCATGCCTGCGTTGATGAGCAGGAGGGAGGGGTCGTTTTCCGGGATCAGCGGAAAGCTGGGCAGGCGGAGATGGCCCTTGGTCTCGAAGAAGGACAGGAACATCTCCCGCAGTTCATTGAGTCCATAATACTTATGCATAGCTTCGTCCTCTTTTCACAATAAAATAAACCCCGCCCCTTGGTCAGGGGCGAGGTGAGTTTACCACGCGGTACCACCCTGATTACAGGCCTTGCCTGCATCTCAAGTCATCCGATAACGGGGATGGAGCGTCCCGGTCCTCCCGGGCGGCTCGGAACTGGCTGACAGACGGCAAAGGCAAGGGGCTCGCACCCTCCCCCTCTCGCTTTGGCCCGCTTGGTCTGTCTCGGTTCCTCATGGCCGGTTTGCTGGTGTATGTGGGTATTGTAGCACAATTTCGGTGGTTGTCAAGAGGGCGTTTATCCGTGCTCCCTGCCGCTGATCTCGGTGACGGTCAGGCAGAAGACGCAGGTCCGCTGAAGCACGGACTCCGGCATCTCCCAGTCGCCCCGGCCGGAATAGTGGGCCA
>JAFSMA010000131.1 GCA_017448145.1 Oscillospiraceae bacterium
ATGCACGTGTGGGCCTACGCGGTATTCGACGGCGAGTGGTTGCAACTGCTGGACGGCCTTGTCTACCTGGTGGGCGGCGTGGTGCTGACGGCGGTGTACGACATCAGCGGCAACATCACCTTTTCCATTCTGCTCCACATCTGGTGCAACAGCCTGGCGACCTATTACATGCTGCTGCCGGCATAAAACGAAAAACGGGGCCGCTGGAAAAACACATACATAAAACGATGGGGGATTGCACGATACAATCGGCAGTCCTCCATCGTTTTTATGCAATAGTGGGGTAAAGCAGGATATAACCATTTGAGTGCACACCGGCGGGCGCGACCTGAAGCGCCCCTACAAGACGGCCTGAACAGCGCTTTTGCCGTCAGGACGATTCATGAGAGATGCGAGTTTACATAATGCCGGTGATGAAAATCTCCAGGCCGATGGCGATGAGGATGACGCCGCCCAGGATGGGGGCGCGGCCCGCCAGGCGGGCGCCGAAACGGCGGCCCAGCACCAGGCCCGCCAGGCAGATGACAAAAGTGACCACGCCGATGATGAGACACTCCAACAGGGCGGCGGGGAAGTGGTAGTCCGCGATGGTGAAGCCCACAGACAGGGCGTCGATGGAGGTGGCCACCCCCTGGCCCAGCAGGGCCGCCAGGCCCACGGGCAGGGCTTCGCCGCCGTCGGACGATGGGTGAAGGCCGTCGCGGATCATGGTGCCGCCCAGGTAGACCAGCAGCGCCAGGGCGATCCAGGGGATGGCTTTCTGGGCGGCGGCAAAGGCGGTGGCGATGGTGTGGACGCACAGCCAGCCAGCCAGGGGCATGACGATCTGGAAAAAGGCGAAGGTACCGGCAATCAGCGCCATGCGGCGGCGGGCCATGTGAGGCTCACGCAATCCGTTGGCCACCGACACGGAGAAGGCGTCCATGGCCAGCCCCACGCCAAAGAGAACACTATTGACAAAAAACAGAGCATCGTAGCGCATGGCGCACCTCCCGATGGAATCATTCGTGCCGCACCTTGACCAGCAGCAGCCGCCCCCGGCCCACGGTGACACGGGCAGTCATACCGGGGGTCACCTCATTGCTGACGCCGATGGGGTAGTCGCAGGTGATGGCGGCGCCATGGAGGGGATATTTGGCGTTTTCTATGGTAACGTCCTCCGCCAGACCGGAGATGTTCAGCAGGGAAAAGAAGGGGTAGCGATCCGGAATCAGCGCCGGGCCGCGGGACACGATGGACAGCTCCGAATAGTCGTCCCAAATCTCCCCGGTTTTGCCCAGGGTGTCCAGATACAGCAAAAGGGACACGTTGCCCCAGGTGTGATCCAGGCGGCGGCCCACCGCGCCCAGCAGCATAAAATCGTCATAGCCCCGGCGCAGCGCCTCTTTTACGGCAAAGACGGTGTCGGTGTCGTCCTTCACCCGTGGCAGAACGATGGTCTCCACGTCCGTCTCGGGCCGGGGGTGGGAGTCGAAGTCGCCCACGATCAGGTCCGGGGCCCGGCCCAGGCCGTCACAGTGGCGGAGGCCGCTGTCGCAGTAAATCATATAGTCATCCCCGCCCAGGGCGGGACGGATTTCAGCATAGTCGGCGATGGGCGCGCCGCCCACAATGACACATCGGCCCATGGTGTAGTCCTCCCCGGAAAAGTCTTTTGCCAGTATAGCACCGCTGGGTGCATAAAACAAGGGAAAAGGCGGCTTTTGCGCCTTTTCCCTTGTGAGCCTGTCAAAAAACGGCTCCGCCGTTTTTTGACAATGGGATTGCAGTCTACTACGCGCGCGAATAGTACGCCTCCGGCGCACTATTCGCACACTTCGTAGCCTGAGATGTGAAAAAACTGACGCGCATGTCGTCAGTTTTTTCGGATTTCAAGGGTTTGCGCCTGCGGGCGCGAAATCTGCGATGCTTTTTTGACAATCTGAAGGGAAAAGGCGACTTTTGCGCATTTTCCCTTGTGGGATGACGTTTACTTCAAAAGGGATTTCACCAGATTGTAGATTTCCAGACCCCGCTTCTGGCCGAATTTGGCGATGGTGGAGCGGTAGACGGTCTGCTTCATTTTCTCCTGGCCGGTGTGCTTGCTCACCAGCGAGGCCATAAAGGCGATGTCGGGGCTGTCCACCTTGGCCTTGCTCAGCACCTGCTGTACCATGTTGTTGGCGGCAGCCTTACCGGCAGAGGCGGCGGACAGGCTCTTGGCCTTGGCGGCCTTCTTGGGCTTCACCGGTGTGGCGCTGCTCTCCGGGGCGGGGGGCTGGGGCTTATCTTCGTCGACCGGTACTGCCTCGGCCTCGGCGGCCGCCTCCGGTTGGGCCTCCGGCGCCTTTTCCGGCTGCTTGGCGGGCTGGGGGACGGGCTTTTGCTGGGGCCGGGCTGCCCGGGCGGGCTTTACCTCCGCAGTTGCTGTTCCGTCGGGCTGGATAGCCTCCTGGATGCTGCGCACCTGGTAGAGGGGCGTGCCGCCGTGGTGGGCGCTCCAGAAGGGGATGAGGCACTGGAAGCCCTTGTCCTTGCTGACGATGTAGAAGGCGCAGTCGTCCTCGGCGCTGGCCATCAGGGCCCCCAGGTAGGAGGCCAACTGCAGGTCCAGGGCCTGGTTGCCGGGATTCACCTTTATGAAGGCGATATTGGCGGCCTTGTCGCTGCGCATGGCGATTTCAAAAAAGTCAATGCTGATTTTATTGGCATTCTGGGTGTAGAAAAGAGCCACGGTGTCGTCCCCCGTCAGGTCAAAAAAACCGTGGAGGCCGCCGTCGGACACGTTTTCGTAGTCCACCAGAAAGAATCGTCTCATAATTGGTATCCTCATTTTCCATAATTTGTGCCATTATAGCACAATTCCGCCCTGCCGTCTACGGCGGATTTTGGGGATTAGGTATTGACAGCCGCAGGCTTTGGGCATATTATTCTTGCTTAATGAGGCCCTTTTCGGGCCATTGAGGAGAAAAAGATATGGAATCCAAGGTTTTCGAGTGGATCGAGCAGGAGCGGCAGCGGCAGGAGAATACCATTGAGCTGATCGCCAGCGAGAATTTCACCAGCGACAACGTGATGCGGGCCATGGGGTCCTGCCTCACCAATAAATACAGCGAGGGCTACCCCGCCTACCGCCACGACGGCGTGGGCCGCAAGGGGCGGTATTACGGCGGCTGCCAGGTGGTGGACCGCATCGAGGAGTACTGCTGCGCCAAGTGGCAGGAGGTGTTCCAAACCGACTACCACGTAAACGTGCAGCCCCACAGCGGCTCCCAGGCCAATCTGGCGGCCTACCAGGCGGTGCTGCAGCCGGGAGACACCATTCTGGCCATGGATCTGAATAACGGCGGCCATCTGAGTCACGGCTCCGCCGCCAATTTCAGCGGGAAAATCTACCACACCGTGTTCTACGACGTGGACGAAAACGGCTTCATCGACTACGACGACATCGCCCGGAAGATCCGCCAGTATCACCCCGACCTGGTGCTGGCCGGGGCCAGCGCCTACTCCCGCATCATCGACTTCGCCCGCATCCGCACCATTCTGGACAAGTGCGCCACAGGGGGTCGGCGGCCCTGGTTCATGGTGGACATGGCCCACATCGCCGGTCTGGTGGCCGGGGGCGTCCACCCCTCCCCCTTCGGCCTGGCGGACATCGTCACCACCACCACCCACAAGACCCTCCGGGGCCCCCGGGGCGGCCTCATCTTCTGCCGCCCGGAGCTGGCGGGCAAGGTGGACGGCGCCGTGTTCCCCGGTACCCAGGGCGGCCCGCTGCAACACGTCATCGCCGCCAAGGCGGTGGCGGCGGAGGAGGCCTGCACGCCGGCGTTCCGTGACTACGCCCGGCAGGTGGTGGAAAACTGCGACGCCATGTGCCGGGCGTTTCTCAAAATGGGCTACCACGTGGTTACCGGCGGCACGGAAAACCACCTGTTCCTGCTGGATTTAAGCCGCACCCATCCCCGCCTCACCGGCGCCATGGTGCAGGAGGAGCTGGATCGCCACGGCATCACCCTGAACAAGAACTGTGTGCCCGGCGAAAAGCGCAGCCCTATGGAGGCCAGCGGCGTCCGCATCGGCACCGCCGCCGAGACCACCCGTGGCAAGACGGCGGAGGACTTCGCAGCCATCGCCCGGCGGATCGACGCGGTCATCCGGGAGCTGGACAAAAAGGTGGCCGAGGGCTGACAGAATAAAAAATGGCACCGCCACAAAGGCGGTGCCATTTCGCTATGTACGGGCTTTATTTGGTCAGCATCATGGTGAACTCGTCGCCCTCGTCCTTCACGGACACGGCGTAGCCCTGGGAGGCGGCGTAGCGCTTCACGTTCTCCACGCACACCATGCTGTCCACCTTGACCTCCAATTCCTTGGGGGCGTTGGCCTTCACTTCTTTCTGCACCATCACCACGGGCAGCGGGCAGGACAAACCTCTGGCGTCAACCATTTTGTTTCGCCTCCTTGGGAAGATTCAGCAGGGAAATCACCAGCAGCACGGCAAAGCCGAGGATTACGGCCACCTTGCCGGTGATGCCGATGCCGCCGGGGGAGTACACGCCGTCATTGAGGGCGGCGGCGGAGCCGGCCAGCTTGAAGTTGTGGGCAAAGGCGGCGCCCACCAGCATACCCAACACGGTAACGGCGCTGTCACCGTTGCCCTCGCCGGCCAGAATCAGCTGCCGCAGGGGGCAGCCGCCCAGCAGCACGCTGCCCCAGCCCACCAGCACCATGCCCAGCAGGTTCCACAGCTGGGAGGCGTGGGCGATGGGCTGCAAATAGGCGGAGAAGCCCTTGAAGTTACCCAGAATGATGTTGCCCAGCAGCACGGTGACGAAAATCACGCCGAAGCCGGACAGCAGGTTGAAGTCCCGGAACATCACGGCGTCACGCATACCGCCCACCATGCACATGCGGGAGCGCTGGCACAGGGCGCCCACCACCAGGGCGATGAGCAGGGAGGCGATGACGGGGGCGTGCTTGCTGCCGGGGCCACTCTCGGAGAAGGCGAACAGGGCGGGCACCGCCAGCACCAGGATGAACAGCACCACCAGGATGCCGGGCAGGGTGTAGCCCTCCACGGTGGCCACGGTGTAGCTGCGCTTCAGGGAGAAGCCCTTTTTCAGGAAGAACACGCCCAGCAGAATACCGATGAAGAAACCGGCCAGACCCACGAAGGCGTTGAGGTCGCCGCCGCCCATGCGGATCACCATGCGCAGCGGGCAGCCCAGGAACACCAGCGCGCCGATCATCACAAAGGCGCCCAGCACAAACCGGGTGGCGGGGGCGGAACCGGCACGGGCCTTGAATTCCTTCGTAGCCAGGGACATGATGGTGGAGCCCAGCACCAGGCCCACGATCTCCGGGCGGAAATACTGCACCGGCGCGGCGGTGTGCAGCTTGGTGGCGCCGGCGATGTCGCGGACGAAGCAGGCGATGCAGAAGCCCATGTTGGCGGGGTTGCCCAGGGCCGTCAGCACCAGCGCCGCCACGCCCACGGCGAGGCCGGCAATCAGTACCAGAGGATTGATGCGTTTTGTCATAGATTCTCTCTCCTTTCCGGCGGGCGTCAGCGCCGGGGGCACGCTCTGCCCCGCAGACGTGTGACGCTCCATATCGTTATCTATTATAAAGTATCACGCCGAAAAGGTCAACGGGTAAAATGGAAACGATTGAGAAAAAAGCCGTTTCCCCGGAAAGGGGAGGCGGCTCACAGGGTCATGGTGTGGAAGCCGGCATATTCCACGCCGCCCCTCTCCAGCGCGGCCCGGAGGGCGTCAGCGGTGTCCGCAGGGCCGCTCCATGCGATGCCGCAGTCGGCGCTGAGGGCCCGGGGGGCGGAAATCAGCTTGCCAGGCAAACCGTGGGCGGCGCACAGCTTCTCCGTGGCCATGGCCTCAGCGGTGGTGTAAAAGGTGACCACCACCCGTTTCTGTTTGGGTATCATTTGCAATCACTCCCTGGGATGGATTACAATCATTATATTTCAAAAAGAATAGCGCGTCAAGGCGGGGGAGGAAGAATGTATACGGACAGGAAAAAGTGCCGGAAATCGAGGATTCCCGGCACTTTTTAGCCTGTCAAAAAACGGCTCCGCCGCTTTTTGACAATGGGATTGCAGTCTACTGCGCGCGCGAATCGTACGCCTCCGGCGCACTATTCGCACACTTCGTAGCCTGAGAAGTGAAAAAAGTGACGCGCATGTCGTCACTTTTTTCGGATTTCAATGGTTCGCGCCTGCGGGCGCGAAATCTGCGATGCTTTTCAGAAAATAAAAAGGCGTTACAGCTCCACGGGCACCTTGCCCTCCCGGATGAGGCGTAGCATGATGTCGGCGATGTCGGGGTCGAACTGGCGGCCCTTGTTGGTCTCGATCTCGCTGATGATGGTCTCCATGGGCAGCTTTTTGCGGTAGACCCGGTTGGTGGCCATGGCGTCGAAGGAGTCGGCCACGCAAATCATCCGGGCCACCAGGGGGATGTCCTCTCCCACCAGGCCCTCGGGGTAGCCGTGGCCGTCGTAGCGCTCGTGGTGGTAGTGGGCGCCCTTGTCCACGTCCGGCAGGCTCTTGAAGCTGCGGAGGATCTCGCTGCCCCGCTGGGGGTGGGATTTCAGCACGGCGAACTCCTCGTCGGTGAGCTTGCCGGGCTTGGTGAGGATGTCGTCGGGCACGCCGATCTTGCCGCAGTCGTGGAGCAGGGCGATGTAGTAGATGCGATCCAGCTCCTCGCCCTCGTAGCCCATTTCCCGGGCAATCATTTTGGTGTAGATGGCCACCCGTTTGGAATGGCCGTTGGTGTAGGGATCCTTGGCGTCAATGAAGCCGGTGAAGGTCTCAATGGACTCGTTGATGATCTCGTTGTCCCGCTCGTGGCGGGCTTGGTATTTGCGGATCTGAATGGAGATGATGATGGAGACGATGCGGGCCACGATCCACACCGCCAGCAGGCTCAGGGCGATCCGGAACAGAGGCTCGTCCGTCAGCAGCCGGTGGAAGCGGTAGGTCAGCGCCAGGGAACTGTCCTCGATGGTGTCGCCGATGGCCACGTACAGGATGAAGCCGGGTGTGGTGGCTTCAAAGGGCTCGATGGGCACCTCTCTGGCGTTCATGGTCTTGCTGGGGCGGTACACCATGTAGTCGCCGTCGTGCATGACCACCAGGGGCTCGCCGTCAAACACCACATAGTTGAGGCTGTGGGCGGCGGGGTCGTATTCCCGCAGGTCGAGGATGGTGTCCACGATCTCGCCATCCGCGGTGAACTGGTGGATCTCCAGCGCGCCGTTCCAGCCGGACATGAGGTATACGTCCCGGTGGAAGGTGAGGGCAAAGGAGAAGTCCTCCACCTGGTCCCGGGTGTTGTTGGCCACGGTGAAATCGTAGGTAAAGGCCTGGTAGTTGTGCTCCGTCAGGCCCTCGTTGTGGAAGTCGAACACCTTCGTCCATGTGCTGCCCCGGGCCACGCCCACCACCGACACCTCCGCCTGCTCCTCCGGGGAGAACAGGGCGGGGCCTGCAAAGGTGGCAAGATGCCACTTGCTGTTGTAGGCGTGGTTCATCACCACGCTGGCGGCCAGCATGGCGGCAATGAGGCACAGCGAGACCACAAAAATGAGAATGATCCGCATGCGACGGTTGGTTTTCAACGGTGATCCCCTCCGAAAATGAGAATGGAATGGATAGACGCACGGTGTTGGCTTAACTATAACAAATGAACGATGAATCGTCAAGGCGGTGAGGCTATGCCTGCGGCATAGTGGTGTATTGCGGCAGGCAACATCATTTGGCGCAGCCAAACATCATTTGCCCCGCAGGGGCAAACACCGCGCAGAAAAGGGACTTTTGGGGGCAGATTTCGCTGGCGATCGGTGGGATATACTGCGCTACTTCACAGTTGTTTTTTGCCGGAATAACTTTACTCCGATTTTACATGAACGAGGTTGTGAGATTTACAATTTCAGTTTATATTGAATAAAAAAACGAGGAGGGTTCTTTAATGATCTATTGCGTGGAAGATGAAAGCGCCATTCGTGATTTAATGGTGTACACCATGAAGGTGTCTGGGTTTGAGGCCCAGGGCTTTGCGGATGGCGCAGATTTTTGGTCCGCGATGAAGACCCAAAGGCCTGAGCTTATTATACTGGATGTCATGCTCCCGGGCGAGGATGGGCTGACAATTTTGAAAAGGCTGCGCGCTTCGCCTGTGACAGGGGATATTCCCGTTATCATGGCTACCGCAAGGGGCAGTGAATACGATAAGGTGATCGCTCTGGACGGTGGAGCGGACGATTACCTTGCAAAACCCTTTGGCATGATGGAGATGGTTTCCCGAATCAAGGCGGTTTTAAGGAGAACGGCGCCAAAGCAGGCAAAGGTCATCTCATACGGGGGAATCACGTTAGACGGGAGCAGACACACTGTTGACGTAAACGGAACGCCGATATCGCTTACGCTGAAGGAGTACGAAATACTGAGATTGTTTATGGAGAACCCCGGCCGGGTTTTTACCAGAGAGGTACTGCTGTCCGACGTTTGGGGCATCGATTATACCGGTGAAACGAGAACCGTGGACGTCCATATCGGTACCCTTCGGACGAAGCTTGCCGAAGCGGGCGATAGAATCGAAACGGTACGAGGCGTCGGTTATAAATTGGAGGTAAAGAAATGAGCAACAAAATATTCAAGGGAATCTGGATTGTTGCGCTATCGGTCTTCCTTGCCTCGCTCGTTTTCATAATGGGCCTGTCGTATAACTATTTTACCGGACTTCAGAAAAACCAGCTGAGAAATGAAACGGAGCTTGCTGCGGAGGGTGTCGCCAACGCCGGTATGCACTATTTTGATGATCTGAATACCGAGGGATACCGTATCACTTGGATAGGAGCGGACGGCGACGTTCTTTACGACAGCGACGCTGACACGGCGACAATGGAAAATCATGTGGAACGGAAAGAAGTCAAGCAGGCGCTGGCGGCAGGATACGGTGAGTCCGTACGTTATTCCAGCACCCTTTCCGACAAGCAGTTGTATGCCGCAAAGCGCCTCCCGGATGGGTCTGTTATCAGACTTTCCATTGTACAGGCCACGGTATGGATGCTTATTCTGGGATTTGTTCAACCGATTTGCATTGTCATTCTGATTGCGCTTGCGCTGACTTTTGTTCTTGCATCGCATATTGCAAAGAAGATAGTAAAGCCCATCAATGAGATTGACCTTAACAAACCGGAGCAGTATTACGGGCAAGAGAATTATAAAGAGGTGGAGCCTCTTTTGCTGCATATCGCAGCGCAGCAAAGCCAACTGAAAAAAGATCAGGAGCAAATTGAAAAAACGTCCTTGATTCGGCAGGAGTTTACGGCGAACGTATCCCATGAGCTGAAGACGCCGCTTCACGCCATTTCCGGATACGCCGAGCTGCTTGAAAACGGTATGGTCAGGGAGGAGGATATCAAGCCGTTTGCCGGCAAAATCCGCAGCGAGTCCTCTCGCATGACGAAACTGGTGGAGGATATTATAGAATTGACGAAGCTGGACAACGGCGGCGCGGAAATAGAGTGGGAGGACTGCAATCTGCTGCGAATTGCCGAAAACGCCGTGGACAGTTTGGACGCCGCCGCCTCCGCGCTGCACGTAGCCGTCAGCGTAGACGGAACGGACGCGCCCATCAAAGGCAGTCCCCAAACGCTTTACAGCATCGTGTATAATCTCTGCGACAATGCGATCAAATACAATCACGCCGGAGGAAGCGTAAGCGTTACAGTCTGCCCGCAAAAAAATGATACCGTACTGACGGTGAAGGATACCGGAGTCGGCATACCGGAAGCATGTCAGGATCGGGTGTTTGAGCGGTTTTACCGCGTGGACAGAAGCCACAGCACGGAGGTCGGCGGCACCGGGCTGGGACTGTCCATCGTCAAACACGCGGTCATGATCCACGGAGGCAGAATAACGGTCAGCAGCGAGATCGGGAAAGGCACGGAGTTTATGGTTATTTTACCGAACGAGCCCGGAGAAATCCGCGCTGAGGGGGATTACGCGCATTACGCTTGACTTTACCGGCGTCCCTGACGCGGGCGGCAAACCATATGCCGACAGGCGCCGCGGCCTCTGCCGCTCTTGCTTTTACGAGGATTTTACAGAAGGCCGATAGTGTATTTGATATTGAACCTTTACTCTGTTCTTGTGAGAAATCTGAGAATGGAGAAAAAGATATGAGCTTTTTTGACGTGTTGCATCTGATTGGCGGGCTGAGCCTTTTCCTGTTCGGAATGACGTTTATGGGACAGGCATTGGAACGGCGTGCCGGAAACGGACTGAAAGTGCTTCTTGGCCGATTGACAACAAACAGATTTGCAGGGCTTGCCACGGGGCTGGGCGTGACGGCGGTAATCCAAAGCTCTTCCGCAACGACGGTTATGGTCGTCGGCTTTGTCAATTCAGGCCTGATGACGCTGCGGCAGGCCATCAACGTTATCATGGGGGCGAACATCGGGACGACGGTAACGGCATGGATTTTAAGCCTTGCGGGGATAGACAGCAAGAATTTCTTTGTCAGCCTGCTGAAGCCGTCTTCGTTCACGCCGATTCTTGCGCTGATCGGTATTGTGCTCTATATGATGGCAAAAAACGGCAAGCGAAAAGACACCGGCATGATTCTGCTGGGGTTTGCGACGCTGATGTACGGAATGGAAACAATGTCCGGCGCCGTTTCAGGTCTTCGAAGCGTTCCTGGGTTTCAGCAGCTGTTTCTTGCGTTTACGCACCCGCTTCTTGGCGTTCTCGCAGGAGCGGTGCTGACCGCCATCATTCAGTCAAGCTCCGCGTCCGTGGGCATTTTGCAGGCGCTTGCGTCTACGGGGGCGGTTACATATGGCGCTGTCGTTCCGATTATTATGGGGCAGAATATCGGAACTTGCGTTACGGCGCTGATTTCATCGGTAGGAACAAATAAAAACGCCAAGCGCGCGGCGCTGGTGCACCTCGGCTTCAATGTAATAGGCGCCGTGGTGTGGCTGACGGTATTCTGCGCCGTCAAGGCGGCTTTTGCGCCGGTCATCCTTACACAGCCGGCAAGTCTTATGGGGATCGCGGTATCGCACTCTGTATTCAATATTCTCTGTACCATGCTGATGCTCCCGCTCAGTGGGGTACTTGAAAAGCTGGTTTGCCGGTTAATCCCGGATGCGAAGGAGCCGGAGAAAGCAAAAGAACTGGACGAAAGACTGCTTGGAAGTCCTGCTCTTGCGCTGAATCAGTGCAAGCAGGTGCTTGACCGGATGGCGGTTTCCGCCATTGAAGCCCTGCAGGGCAGTATGAAATGTGTTGTGAAATATGAGGAAGGCGCCGCTAAACAAATAAGGGCGCTGGAAGAGGAAACAGATCACCTTGAGGATGTACTTGGGACGTATCTTGTGAAGCTTACGTCGCGTCAGCTTGGCGAAGAGGACAGCGTGAAGGCCACTGAGTACATGAAGCTGATCGGTGATTATGAACGCATTGCTGATCATGCTGTCAACATCCTGGAGGCGGCTGAAGAAACGGTGCAAAAAAAGGTGGCGTTATCCCCACGGGCCGTTGAGGAATACAACGTCATATGTGCCGCGGTGAGCGAGATATTGGCGCTTTCCTACCGGGCGTTTTCCAAAACGGACTTCGCTTCCGCCCGGATGACCGAACCGCTTGAACAGGTAATTGACAATCTGAAGGAAGAATTGCGCACCTGCCATATTCTCCGCCTGCAAAAGGGGGAGTGCTCGGTGGCGGCGGGATTCATATGGTCAGACCTGCTCACCAATCTTGAGCGAGTTTCGGACCATTGCTCAAACATATCGGGATGCGTTCTTGATACCGTTGGGCGCAACATGAACATGCACGAGAATCTGCGATTTATCAGAAATTCGGATGAAGAATACCGGCAACAGTATAACGCGTTTCAGCACAAGTACAATCTGCTGCATTTCATTGAGGAATAATACCGGTATTGCGGCAGATGCAGCAACTCTATCGGCAATCACGCCAACCGAAGCGCTCCTGAGCCCATGGGCTCAGGAGCGCTTTTCACCATGCCAAGGCATCGAATGCATCACACCCGATGCGGCTTTTATCTGCGATGCGGAGTAAGCCCGGGCATAAACGAGCAACGCCGAGGGCCCTTGAAAAAAAGCCTTCGGCGTTGTTTCTGGCACCCGCGAGGGGATTCGAACCTCCGACCTACCGCTTAGGAGGCGGTCGCTCTATCCTGCTGAGCTACGCGGGCGTATGTAACGGGCGGCGGTTGCCGCCAGCCAAAGAACATTGTACCCCGCCGGCGCGCCCTTTGTCAACGCAGATTTGGCAAAAAACCGGAATTGCCCCTTGCATTTGGGCGTATAAACGCCTATAATAGCGAGGTTAATGCGTAAATGATTGATTTTTACCCAAGAAAGGGGTTTTTTCCTTGCAGAACGAGAAATTGAGAAACGTAGCCATTATCGCCCACGTGGACCACGGCAAGACCACCCTGGTGGACCAGATGCTGAAGCAGGGCGGCGTGTACCGTGAGAATCAGGAGACGGTGGAGCGGGTCATGGACTCCAACGACCTGGAGCGTGAGCGTGGCATCACCATCCTGGCCAAGAACACCGCCATCCAGTACGGCGATACCAAGATCAACATCGTGGACACCCCGGGCCACGCCGACTTCGGCGGCGAGGTGGAGCGCATTTTGAAGATGGTCAACGGCGTTATCCTGCTGGTGGACGCCGCCGAGGGCCCCATGCCCCAGACCCGCTTCGTCCTCAGCCGGGCGTTGGAGCTGGGCCACCGGGTCATCGTGGTGGTGAACAAGATCGACCGGCCCGACCGCCGCATCAAGGAGGTCATCAACGAGGTGCTGGAGCTGCTGCTGGACCTGGACGCCACCTCTGAGCAGCTGGACAGCCCCATGCTGTTCTGCTCTGCCCGCAACGGCACCGCCAGCTATTCCCCCGACGTGGCGGGCACCGATTTGAAGCCCCTGTTCGACACCATTCTGGACTACATCCCCGCCCCCGAGGCCGACGTGGACCAGCCCTTCCAGATGCTGGTCTCCGCCATTGATTACAATGAGTTCGTGGGCCGCATCGCCATCGGCCGCATTGAGCGGGGCACCCTGAAGCAGAACCAAGAGATCGCCGTGTGCAACTACCACGACCCCGACGCCGCCCCCAAGAAGGCCAAGGCCGTGTCCATGTATGAGTTTGACGGCCTGGGCAAGAAGAGCGTCACCGAGGCCACCGCCGGCAACATCATCGCCCTCAGCGGCATCGGCGACATCACCATCGGCGACACCATCTGCGCGCCCACCTGCGTGGAGCCCCTGCCCTTTGTGAAGATTTCCGCCCCCACCATGGAGATGACCTTCAGCGTCAACGACTCCCCCCTGGCAGGCCGGGAGGGCAAGTTCGTCACCTCCCGCCAGATCCGGGAGCGGCTGATGCGTGAGACCTTGAAGGACGTGTCCCTGCGTGTCACGGAGCTGGAGGGCGTCATGGACGCCTTCAACGTGGCGGGCCGGGGCGAAATGAGCCTTTCCATCCTCATCGAGACCATGCGCCGTGAGGGCTACGAGTTCCAGGTATCGCCCCCTCGTGTACTGTACCAGACCATCGACGGCAAGAAGTGTGAGCCTATCGAGCGGCTGGTGGTGGACGTGCCCAGCGAGAGCGTGGGCGCCGTCATCGAGAAGCTGGGCTCCCGCAAGGCCGACCTGGTGGAGATGACCCCCGTGGGCAACCGGATGAAAATCGAGTTCCTGGTGCCCTCCCGCGGCCTCTTCGGCTACCGCAACGAGTTCCTCACCGACACCCGGGGCGAGGGCATCATGGCCAGCGTGTTCGACTCCTACGCCCCCTTCAAGGGCGAGCTGCAGCGCCGCAACACCGGCTCCCTGGTGGCCTCTGAAACCGGCGAGTCCGTCAGCTACGGCCTTTTCAACGCCCAGGAGCGTGGTGCCCTGTTCATCGGCCCCAACGTGGACGTGTACGAGGGCATGGTGGTGGGCGTCAGCCCCAAGGTGGAGGACATCGTGGTGAACGTGTGCAAGCGCAAGCAGATGACCAACATGCGTGCCGCCGGCTCCGACGAGGCGTTGCGCCTGGTGCCGCCCCGCCGCCTGAGCCTGGAGCAGTGCCTGGAATTCCTGGCCGACGACGAGCTGCTGGAGGTCACCCCCAAGAGCCTGCGCATCCGCAAGACCATCTTAAACCACGAAAAGCGCATGAAGGCCACCCACGGCGGCAAGGCCAAATAATCGGTTGACATAATATAAATCCCCATCCGTTTGGATGGGGATTTTTGCTGTCAGACACGTTCAAACACGTGGATGGCAAAGGAGGCGGTGAGGGTCAGGCTGTCGTATTGGGCCAGCCGTTCCACCCCTGCTTTCGGGGTTTTCCAGTAGTAAGGCGTCATGCGGAACAGGGCGGCGATGGCCTCCTGGCTCTCCAGGCGGAAGGGATACTCCACGGGCACGATGTCCCGGTAGCGGAAGCCCTCGTAGGGCGTTGCCTTCTCCTCGTTGGGGTAGGGGGTTTCATAGAGGATCACCTTCATCTCCCACAGGTGCTTCGGCCCCGGCACTACGTAGAGATAGTGGCCGCCGCTCACCAGCACCCGCTGAAACTCCTCCAGCGCCAGGGGGGAGAAGCAGTTCACCAGCAGGTCAATGGAGCGTGACGCCACGGGGAGGTGGTAGCTGCTGGCCACGGCGAATGCCACGCCCTTCTCCCGCCGGGCGGCCAGACGGAGAATTTCCTTGGAGATGTCGATGCCCGCCATCTGGGGCTGTTTTCCCGCGTCCCGCAGCGCGCGGTAGACGCCGGCGGTGTAATACCCCTCACCGCAGCCGGTGTCCAGTACCCGGGGGGTGTCGCCGGTGAGGGAGACGGCAAGTTTACATAACGCATCACGCAGCGGGGCGTAGCTGCCGGTGTCCAGAAAGAGCTGCCGGGCCTTGGCCATGCCCTTGTCGTCGCCGGGCATCTTGCTGTGCTTGCGGTTCACCGGCAGCAGGTGGGTGTGGCCCTCCTTTGCGATGTCGAAGCTGTGGCCGGTGGGGCAATAGTACCGGGTAGGCTCCCGGGTCAGCGCGGCGCCGCACAGGGGGCAGACAAAGAGGCTCATAGCTCCGCCTCCGACAGGGTGACGTCGTGAATCCAGGCAGTCTTGCGGCAGCGCAGCAGGCACAGGGGCATTTTCACGATGCTCTCCCCCTGCATGGCCACGCCGATCCACCAGGGGTCGAGGCGCAGCACCAGGGCGAACAGGGCCGTCAGCGGCAGACCGATGCACCACTGGGGCAGCAGGTCCAGCAGGGCCGCCCATGTCACGTCGCCGCCGGAGCGCAGCACGCCGGTGACGGCGGAGATGGTGTAGGCGTGGAGGGGGATGGCCACAAAGGCGGTGACTGCCAGGGCGGTGGCGATCCGGGCAGGCTCGCCGTAGAGCTTGAAGATGGGGAACACCACCGGCTGGAACAGCAGCGGCACCAGCGCTGTGGACACCGCTGCCAGCACCACGCCTACCAAAAACGTGAACACCAGCAAACACCGGCTCAGGGACAGCACCTCCTGATGGCTCTGCCCCTCGCCGATGGCCTTGCCCACCATGACGGCGGTGGAGGCGCCCAGGCCGAAGCACACCACCAGGAACAGCCGCCCCAGGTTGCCGGTGACGGAGTAGGCCGACAGGAAGGCCACGGAGTTCACCGTGTGGCCCAGCACCACCGTCAGCATGCTGTTGCCCGCGCCCCAGGCGATCTCGTTGAACAGCACCGGCGTGGCGTACTTCACGAACCGCCTTGCCATCTCCCCGCCGGGGCGGAAAAAGGCGTCCCACCGGATGCGGATGGTTTGGCTCCGGCCGATGGACACGGCGCAGATGACGCATTCGGACATGCGGGCGCAGAGGGTAGCCAGCGCCGCCCCGGCGATGCCCAGGGCGGGGAAGCCCATTTTGCCGAAGATGAGGAAATAGTTCAAAACGGTGTTGAGCACCGTGGAAAAGCCGTACAATTTCAGGCCAAATCCGGGGTTTTCCACGCTGCGCTGCACCCCCACATAGATGCTGGAGAACATATTAAACAGGTAGGAAAAACCGATGATCCGCAGGTAGGGCGCGCCTAAAAGGGACAGATGGTGGTCGTTGCTCAAAAGGTCCATAATGGGCACCGGGAACAGGAAGAAGAGGAGCGCCAGCACCAATGACAGCCCCATGCCGAAGAAGGAGGCCACGCCCATGGCCCGGCTGATGGCGGCGTGGTCCTGCTTGCCCCAGTATTGGCTCACCAGGATGCCCAGGCCCGACTGGACGCCGAACACAA
This sequence comes from Oscillospiraceae bacterium, assembly GCA_017448145.1. Classification (GTDB taxonomy): domain Bacteria; phylum Bacillota; class Clostridia; order Oscillospirales; family Oscillospiraceae; genus Vescimonas. The sequence goes on from JAFSMA010000131.1 coordinate 16,317, forward strand.
TGGACATCAGCAGGAACACCGGCACGTTGGCGGCGGTGACGGCGGCCATGGCGTCGTTGCCCAGCTGGCTCACCATAAAGGTGTCGATGAGCCCCAGGGAAAAGGTGATGAGGTGCTGCAAAATCATGGGCAGGCTCAGCTGCCACAGGCGGCGGTAAAAGCCGCTTTCACGGTGTAATACGGCAAACATTTTCAATACCTCCGAAAGGGGGATTACAGCATAGGGAAGCGCCGGGCCTGATGAGCGGCCAGCGCGGCGGCCAGGGCGTCCACGTCGGCCTCCGTGTTCTCCGGGCCGAAGCTGATGCGCAGCACCCCGGCGGCGGTGCGCTTGTCCAGCCCCAGGGTCTCCACCACGTGGCTCAGCTTGCCCCGGTGGCAGGCAGAGCCTGCGCTGAGGCAGATGCCCTGGGCCCCCAGGTCGGTGATGACGTTGGCGCTGGGGTAGCCGGGGAGAGATACCATTATAATATGGGGGGCGCCGCCGCGTGCCACCTCCACCACGCCGGGGATAGCCAGGAGCTTTTGGCGGCAGTAGTCCTTCAACGCGGCGAGACGGGCGGGGGAGGCGGCAGCATCGCCCCGGCGCACTTCCACCGCCTTGGCAAACCCGGCGATCTGGGCCGTGGCCTCGGTGCCGGAGCGGGTGCCCTCCTCCTGGCCGCCGCCGGGCAGCAGGGGCCGTATGGCCCGGACGGTGTCCGCCACATACAGGGCGCCGATGCCCTTGGGGCCGCCGATTTTGTGGGCGGAGAGGCTCATCATGTCCACCCCCAGGGCCTGGGGGTCGCAGGGCACCTTCATAAAGGCCTGCACCGCGTCGGTGTGGAGCAGGGCCCGGCTGCCCCGCTGCCGCAGCAGCGCCGCCACCTCCGCTACCGGGAACACGCAGCCGGTCTCGTTGTTCACCAGCATCATGGTGATAAGCGCGGTGTCCTCCCGCAGGGCCTCCGCCACCTGCCGGGCCGTCACCATGCCGTCGCGGCCCGGCTTTAACCGGGTGACCTCATAGCCCTGCTGCGCCAACAGCTTCAGCGGCTCCAAAATGGCGCTGTGCTCCACGGCGGTGGTGATGATGTGCCGCCCCACCCGGCGGTTTTGCCACAGGGCGGCCTGAATGGCCCAGTTGTCGCTCTCGGTGCCGCAGGAGGTGAAGTGGAGCTGCCGGGGCTGGCAGGGGATGGCGGCGGCGATGGCGGTGCGCCAGCCCTCCACTTTTTTCTTCATGGCCACCCCGGCGGGGTACTGGGCGGAGGGGTTGGCGAAGTCGCCTACCAGCACGTCATACATGGCCTCCGCCACGGCATGGGGCAGGGGGGTGGTGGCAGCGTGATCCAGATAAATCATAAGTAACCCTCATTTTTCCACCGGCGGGGCTTGCCAGCGGCGGAAAATTTCTCTATAATAAATTGCTAACACATTATTATACAGAACTCCAATGGAAAGCGCAAGGAGATTTCCCTATGAAGGTTGCCATTTACACCTTGGGCTGCAAGGTGAACCAATATGAGACCCAGGCCATGGAGCGGGAGCTGCTGCGGCGGGGCCACACGCTGACGGATTTTGACGGCGTGGCCGACGCCTACATCGTCAACACCTGCTCTGTCACCGCCGTCAGCGATAAGAAGTCCCGCCAGATGATCCGCCGCTGCCGCAAGCAGAACCCCGAAGCGGTGGTGGCGGCTTGCGGCTGCTACGTCCAGACTCACCCGGAGGAGGCGGCGGGGCTGGACATGGATCTGATCGCCGGCACCGGCGACCACATGGCGTTTCTGGATCTGCTGGAACAGGAGTGGGCCCAGCGCCGGGGCTCGACGCTGCTGGATGACGCCCTGCGCCGCCGGCAATTTGAGGCGCTGCCCGGCGGCGGTATGGCCAGCCGCACCCGGGCCATGCTGAAGGTGGAGGACGGATGCGTCAACTTCTGCACCTACTGCATCATTCCCTTCGCCCGTGGGCCCGTGCGCTCTCTGCCCCTGGCGGAGGCCGTGGCGGAGACGGCCCGGCTGGCCGCCGAGGGGTACCGGGAGCTGGTGCTCACCGGCATTGAAATCTCCTCCTACGGCAGCGACTTCAAGGACGGCACCACCCTCACCGACCTGCTGGAGGCCATCAGCCCGGCGGCGGGGGAGATGCGCCTTCGCCTGGGCTCGTTGGAGCCCCGCACCATTACCGAGGACTTCTGCCGCCGCTGCGCCGCCCTGCCCAACCTGTGCCCCCATTTCCATCTCTCGCTGCAGTCCGGCTGCGACGATACCCTCCGGCGGATGAACCGGCGGTACGACACGGCCCGGTATTACGAATCCGTGACGCTGCTGCGGCAGTATTTTCCCCGGGTGGCCGTCACCACCGACCTCATCACCGGCTTCCCGGAGGAGACGGAGGAGGAGTTCGCCCAGACGCTGGCCTTCATCCGCCGCTGCGGCTTTGCGGATATGCACATCTTCCCTTACTCCATCCGCCCCGGCACCAAGGCGGCGGCCATGCCCCAGGTCAGCGGCCCCGTGAAGGAGCGCCGCGCCGCCCAGGCGGCGGAGGTGGCCCGGGAGATGCACCAAAGGTATCTTAATAGCTGCGTGGGTACATGTTGCGCCGTGCTGTTTGAGCAGCCAGGCGAGGACGGCCGCTACCACGGCCACAGCGCCGACTACATGGAGGTGGCCGTGGCGGGAGAAGGTTTACATAACAAAATGCTTACGGTGGAAATCACCGGCATAGACGGAGAAATTCTGGTGGGGGAGGTCGTACAATGAAGCACCATTTCTTTGCCTACATCGCCCGGATGCGGTTCATCAACCGCTGGGCGCTGATGCGCAACAGCTACACGGAAAATATCCAGGAGCACAGCCATCAGGTGGCGGTGCTGGCCCACGCCCTGGCCCTCATCGGCAACCGCTATTTCGGCGGCCACAACGATGCGGGGCAGGTGGCGGTGGCAGCCCTGTACCACGACGCCACCGAGATTCTCACCGGCGACATGCCCACCCCTATTAAATATTACAATCCCGCCATCAGGGACAGCTACAAGCAGGTGGAGGCCATCGCCGGGGAAAAGCTGCTGGGCATGCTGCCCCCGGAGCTCCGGGGTGACTATGCCGCCGCTCTGACGCCGCCCCATGAGGTGGAACGGCTGGTAAAGGCCGCCGACAAGCTGTCGGCCCACATCAAGTGTTTGGAGGAATTAAAGGCGGGCAACACCGAGTTCCGCAAGGCCGCCCAGCAGACCCTGTCCGCCCTGCAGGAGTACCACATGCCGGAGCTGGACTGGTTCATGGAACACTGTCTGCCGTCCTTCTCGCTGACGCTGGACGAGTTGGAGTAATCGTTTCTGCTTATAGAAAAAGACCGCCGAAAGGCGGTCTTTTTCTATAATGATGGATATCAGAATTGTATTTCGTATTCAAATACCTGCCTGACTTCCTCCTGCGCTTCACTGGAAAATGTTGTATTTCCTGCACATTTCATGGAAGAAAAAGCGGCGTCTATGGTAGCTGCTGTCTTCTTTTTAATGCCCGAAGACTGTGAGCATTTCAAAAGCATCTGCTGTCCTCTAAGAGTATTGTCTCTATTTGTCCGCATCTCAATTAAAGACGTAATCTGCGGCTCATTAGCAAAATAGGATAGTTTCGGCGCAGTAGGCTCATGACCCTCAAAGTAGAGAAGTGCCATTACCTCTCCACTTGTTAATTCACTCGCAGAAATATCGTTTTGCACAGAAGCCTTCAGATTGTTCTTATTGTCTGCTTTGCTTGCAGCCGCTTTCAGAGACTGGGAACTCTTATGAAGTGTTTTCTGCTGCTCTCGTAATGTTACCTTAAAGAATGTGGCACCTAAATCCTGTGCAATCATCTGCAACTCACTGATACGCGCCCGGCGAATGTAATCAAAGAATGTATCAATGGCGATATAGTGGCGCGGATCGATGGGATCGACATAATAAAACTCTTGATTTTCATCGGGATAAAATCGCAAGCCCCAATCGCTGATAGATTCGGGATATACGGTGAAGAACCGCAAATCCTTTACCAATGACTCATGCCCGATGGCACCGTCGCAAAGACTGCTGGCGGCGTGCTTTTTATCCTTCTCCGCGATGCGAATCATCTGTGTAGGAAGATAATCGTCCGCCAACAAATCCTTAAGGAAGATTGGATTAAGCGCATCCAAATCGCGCCGCAGTTTAGCCTGCCGCTGGCTCTCTTTTATCTGCTGAGTGATTTCGGCGACATCGTCAAAATCAAACTTTCCGTCCCCGGTCTGGTCGATGGAGTGAATAAGAGAATCCGCTGTGGCTGACACCGCATTTTTGGCTTTCTCGGCACCGTCTTTTGCCACTTCAATACCTGCCCGAGCTTTTTCAGCGATACCCTCGCCAACCTTTTTAAGATCAATTATTTTTTTGCCACCCATTTATTGGAACCTTCCTTTCGTCTAGCTTCACTAAATGAAATGAAAAATTTACGAGATAAATAGAAGTACAAACGGATATCGCTCACGCCTCGTCGATCTTCCCTCTGGCGTGGAGTATATCCTCCTCGGTGATTTTCATCAGATCCTCTTTCGTCACCTTTTCCATGGCGGCCAGGCGGTTATTCTGGGCCACCAGGATATGTTCGAAGATGTTGCGGACGCCACGGGCGTTGCCGAAGCTGTCGCTGTCGGCGTTCTCCTCGGCGATGTAGTCCCGCACCAGGTCCTCCACGCCCTCGTCCAGGGTGTAGCAGCCCTTCTTGCACTGCATCCGGAAGATGGCCACCAGCTCATCGGTGGTGTAGTCGGCAAACTCCAGGAAACGGTTGAAGCGGCTCTCCAGGCCGGGGTTGGAGTGGATGAACCGGTCCATCAGCTCCGTGTACCCCGCCACGATCACCACCAGGTCGTCCCGGTGGTCCTCCATGGCTTTCAAAATGGTGTCAATGGCCTCCTGGCCGAAGTCGTTCTCGCTGCGTCCGTTGAGGGCGTAGGCCTCGTCGATGAACAGCACGCCGCCCATGGCCTTGTCAATGACCTTGGCCGTCTTGATGGCGGTCTGGCCCACGTAGCCCGCCACCAGGCCGCTGCGATCCACCTCCACCAGTTGGCCCTTGGAGAGGATGTCCAGAGAGTGGTAGATACGTGCCATAATGCGGGCCACGGTGGTCTTGCCGGTGCCGGGGTTGCCGGTGAACACCATGTGGAGGGACATATCGGTGGTGGGCAGGCCGTGTTCCCGCCGCAGCTTGTACACCTGCACCATGTTGATGAGGTTATGTACCTCCTCCTTCACCGCCGCCAGGCCGATGTAGCCGTCCAGCTCCGCCAGAATGTCCTCAATCTTCTCCTTGGGCTGGGCCGGCTCCTCCTTGGCGCTGTCGCCGCTGCCGGGTGTGCCATCGGCGGTGGGGGGCTGGTCCTTTTTGGGCACGGCGCCCTGCTGGGCCCTGGGCGCGCCCCAGAAATCACTGGACATGCGGTTTAGGTTGTTCTCCGTCATGGAGCGGATCACGTCCAGCTGCTGCAAAATGATTTCGTCTTTCTTATCCATACGTTCCTCCCCAAAAGGTACTGTCATTCGATGCTCTGATAGGTGTAGGGGCAGCCCTCCGGCGCCGTCAGGGAAAGGCCGGGGGTGTACAGCAGCCGCCCATCGGCGGTAATGAGAATCATATCAAAAGGATAGTCGGCCCGATGGCTGCGCCAGAAGGCCACGGCTTCCGCCTCACCCATGACGTACAGCGCCGTGGAAAAGGCGTCGGCCATGGTGCCGCTATCCGCCACAATGGTGACGGAGGTCAAATCCGTCACGGCGGGGGCGCCGGTGGCCGGGTCGATGATGTGCTGGTACACGGTGCCGTCCTCGGCCACGAAATACCGCTGGTAGCCGCCGGAGGTAACCACGAAGCCGTCGTAGAGATCCAGCAGCGCCGCATAGCCCTCCGGGTCCGCCGGGTCCTGAATGCCCACGGTCCAGGGGGTGTTCCTCCCCTTGCCGCCCATCACCATCACGTTGCCGCCCAGGGCGGCGGTGGCCCGTTTGACGCCGTTATCGGCGAGGATATTTTTCACCAGATCGCTGGCGTAGCCCTTGCCGATGCCGCCTAAGTCAATGGCGCAGCCCTCGTCCAACGTGGCCCGGCGGTTCTCCCGGTCCAGGTGGAGGTGGTGGCTGCCCACATAGGGCAGCAGGGCAGCAATCTCCGCCTCACTTGCCACGTGGGGCGTGTCGCCCGTTACGTTCCACAGCGATACCAGCGGGGCCACGGTGATGTCAAAGGCGCCGCCGGTGACGGCGCTGTACTCCTGGGCCAGGGCCAGCAGGATGTCGGTGTCCGGGGCAAGGTCCGCGGCATGGGCGGTGTTCAGCACGTCCACGTCGCTGCCGCTTATTGTGCGTGAGATGTCGCGCTCCAGGGCGTTGATGGAGATGCCGCAGGCGGTCACCGCGTCCTGGGCGCGGGGGCCGTAGGCGGTGACGGTCATGTAAGTGTCCATGGCGAAAAAGCCGGCCTGGGCGGGCTCGCCGCAGCCGGTGAGGGCCAAGGCCAGCACCAGGGCCAGCGCCAGGCAGCCAAGCCGCTTCACAGCTCCTGCCGCCCTTCCAGCGCCCGCATCAGCGTGGCGTCGTCGGCAAATTCCAGATGGCCGCCCACGGGGATGCCGTAGGCAAGGCGCGTCACCTTTACGCCGAAGGGCTTCAAAAGCCGGGCGATATACAGCGCCGTGGCCTCCCCCTCGGTGTCGGGGTTGGTGGCCATGATGACCTCCTCCACGCCGCCCTTGGCCACCCGGTCCAACAGGGGCTTGATCTGCAAGTCGTCAGGCCCCACGTGGTTCATGGGGCTCAATACGCCGTGGAGCACGTGGTAGTGGCCGTGGTACTCACGGGAGCGCTCCATGGCCGCCACGTCCCGTGGGTCCGCCACCACGCAGATGACGGAGCCGTCCCGCTTGGGAGCGGCGCAGATGGGGCACAGCCCACCGGCGGACAGGTTGCGGCACACAGGGCAGAGGGTGACACTGCGCTTGGCATCTATAATGGCGTCGGCAAACTCCCGGGCCTCCTCCTCCGGCAGGCGCAGCACGTAAAAGGCCAGGCGCTGGGCGGTTTTGCCGCCGATGCCCGGCAGCCGGGCAAACTGCTCCGTCAGCTTTTCCAGCGGAGCGGGAAAGTATTCCATACCGTTGTTCCTCTCTTTTGCTTATTGCCCCCGCAGGGCGCGGATCTTGGCGGGGATGTCGTCGGCCTTATACACGGCGCTGCCCGCCACCAGCACGTTGGCCCCGGCGGCGATGCACAGGGGGGCGGTGTCGGTGTCCACGCCACCGTCCACCTCCAGGTCGCACCCGGGGCGCAGGGCGTCGATGTAGCGGCGGATCTCCTGCACCTTGGGCATCATGTCACCCATGAACTTCTGCCCGCCGAAGCCCGGCTCCACCGTCATCACCAGAATCATGTCGCAGAGGTCGATGAAGGGCAGCACGGCGCTGCCGGGGGTCTTGGGCTTCACCACCACCCCGGCCTTCTTGCCCTTGGCCCGGATGGCCCGGAGGGCGGCTGAAATGTTCTCCTCCGTGTCCGCCTCCACGTGGCAGGTGACGATGTCGGCCCCGGCGTCGCAGAACTGTTCCACGTACCGCACGGGCCGGTCGATCATCAGATGCACGTCCAAAGGCAGGTCGGTGGTGGGGCGGATGCACTTCACCACCGGCACACCGATGGTGATATTGGGCACGAACTGGCCGTCCATCACGTCCACATGGACGTAGTCGGCGGTGTGGATGCGCTGAATATCCCGGGCCAGATTGGCAAAATCGGCGCTTAAAATGGAGGGTGCGATCTTAATCATGGCGTTATCCTTTCTCCGCACGGCGGCAAGTCCCGCCTCATAGAATGGGGCAAGCGGCGCCCGAAGGCCACGGCTGCCCGCTCCGCCCGCTGCCGGGCGTCCGCTTTTGAGATAGGGGGCCGGTGGGGCAAACCTGCCGGCCCTCGCTGTGCTGTTTTCCCGGCGGGACCCAATCCGTTTTCACTCTAATATAGCAATATACCATATTTATGTCCCGGCGTAAAGAGCCGCCGCCCCTTTGCGGCGTAAAAAAGAGTTGCCGGGCGATGCCCCCGTTATTTTTTACCATTTTGTGAATTTTGCGCCGCCCCCCTTTATTTTTGGCGGAAAGTACACTACAATGCAGACAGTATCAGAGAACAGAGGCGTTTTGCTATGACTTTTCTTCAACGCTTGAAAAACGGCATCTCCCGCTTTATGTACGGCCGCAACGGCGCTGACCACCTGGGCCTGGGCCTCCTTTGGACGGCCATTCTGCTGGAAGCGGTCAACTGGTTTGTCCGCAGCGACGCGGCCCATAATGTCATCTCCCTGGCGTCCTCGGCGCTGCTGCTGTGGGAGGTGTTCCGCCTCTTTTCCAAAAATCTCTACGCCCGCCGGAGGGAGAACGCGTGGTTCCTTACCCACCTCTGGCAGCCCGTGCGGGACAAGCTGGGCCGGGCGAAGGACAAGGAGCACAAATATTTCTCCTGCCCCAACTGCCGCACCGTGTGTCGGGTGCCCCGTGGCAAGGGCAAGATCATCATCACCTGCCCCAAGTGCGGCGGCGAGATCCACGGCAAAAGCTGACATTGTTTTTCCACCCTTTTGGGTACAATAGATACACAAATGAAATATGGAGGCGATTCCCATGAGCATTTACGACTACAAGCTGCCCACCCCCGACGGCGGGGAGATCTCCATGGAGGACTACCGGGGCAAGGTGCTGCTGATCGTCAACACCGCCACCGGATGCGGCTTCACCCCCCACTATGAGCCCATCGAGAAGATGTACGAGGATTTGCGTGACCGTGGCTTCGAGGTCATCGACGTGCCCTGCAACCAGTTTGCCGGCCAGACTCCCGGCACCGACGAGGAGATCCACCAGTTCTGCGCCCTGAAGTACAACACCCAGTTCCCCCAGATGAAGAAGTCCGACGTCAACGGCGAAAACGCCCTGCCCCTGTTCACCTACCTCAAGAGCCAGAAGGGCTTTGAGGGCTTCGGCAAGGGCCCTGCTGCCCTGGCCATGGGCGTGATGCTGAAGAAGATCGACAAGGATTATAAGAACAATCCCGACATCAAGTGGAACTTTACCAAGTTCGTGGTGGACCGTGAGGGCAACGTGGTGGCGCGCTTCGAGCCCACCGCCGACATGGCCAAGGTTCGCGCCTGCGTGGAGGGTCTGCTGTAAGGCACTTCCCATATATAGCGTAAATACCGGGCGTTTCTCACAAAATGCTGTGAGAAACGCCCGATTTTTCCGGGTTTGGACGATAATTGCACCGTTTTTCCGCTGCTGACAATCTGGGAGAATTTGTCCTTGACAAAAACGGCCGTGTAGGCGTAGAATTATGAGGAAAAATAGTAGGCTTTTTCTGGATTTATGCGCCCTTGTGGGCCGGGTCTGACAAAGGCCGACGTCTCGTCTCTGCCCCCGCCTGGCGTCTTTTGTGTGGCGTCAGGGGAGGGGAGAACGGTATCCTAATCAGTAACGGAGGAATGAACATGAGTTTCTTTGATCGCTTTCTTACCGCCCTGGGCATCCGCAAGCCGGAGCAGGCCGAGCAGTTCACCCTGCCCCCCGCCGGTGTCGATCCCGCTGAAGAGGTGAATTCCGTTCCCGATGCCAAGGCCTTCAGCCTGGCGCAGAAGCCTGTCGGTGTCCATGAGCACAGCTATATCGATCTGGTCATCAAGCCCGCCACCTGCACCACCACCGGTGTGAAGAAGTGCACCTGCTCCGAGTGCGGCGCCTATCGCTATGCCACCATCCCCGCCAGCCACGTCCGGCCCGAGAGCGGCATCGTCACCGTGGAGCCCACCTGCGTGGAGTCCGGCTGCGAGACGTACACCTGCGCTGCCTGCGGCCAGGAGGTCATCGAGACCATCCCCGCCACCGGTGTCCACACCTGGGTTCCCGACACCATGGTGTCCGATGCCACCTGCACCGAGCCTGCCCGCGTGGGCAGCGTGTGCGCCATGTGCGGCGCGCTGAACGGCGAGCTGGTCAGCGTGGGTGAGCCTCTGGGCCACGACTATACCAGCGAGATCACCGTGGCCGCCACCTGCACCGAGCCCGGCGTCGTTACCTTTACCTGCTCCCGCTGCGGCGACAGCTATACCGAGACCATTCCCGCCACGGGCCACACCGAGGGCGAGAGCAAGTATATTGCCCCCACCTGCACCGAGTCCGGCAAGTACGTGGTGTGCTGCTCCATGTGCGGTGAGATCATCCGCCAGGACGACCTGAACGATATGGATCCCGCTGTGGGCCATACCTACGTGGGCGAGGTCACCAAGAATCCCACCTGCACCGAGCCCGGTGTGCTGACCCAGACCTGCTCCTGCTGCGGCGAGAGCTACACGGAGGTCATTCCTCCCATGGGCCATTCCGCCGGTGACAGCGAGTATGTGGCCCCCACCTGCACGGAGCCCGGCCGCTACATCACCCGCTGCGCCGTCTGCGGCGAGGTCATTATCGAGGACAGCCTGGGCGAGGTGGATCCCGCTCTGGGCCACGACTACAAGGCAGAGGTCACCGAGCCCACCTGCGTCAAGGGTGGCTACACCACCTATACCTGCGCTCGCTGCGGCGATACCTATGTCGCCTCCGAGACCAAGCCCACCGGCGTACATACTCCCGTGCCTGTTTTGGTGATGAAGGCGCCCACCTGCCAGAGCGCCGGCATCGGCCGCGTGGTCTGCAAGGTCTGCGGTGAGGAGCTGGGCTACGGCCGCATCCCCGCCCTGGAGCACACCTGGGTCACCGACAGCAAGGGCCGCTGCACCTGCTCCCAGTGTGGCATCGAGAAGAACGACTGACATCTTATGATAAAACTATCCGCCCCACCGGGGCGGATAGTTTTTTTGCCGCAATACCGGCAGCCGTTGTCATATTACACAAAACCATACCGGCATAATCCGTCACATTTGTGTTATTCCGTCATTGACTTTAGCGGCTAAAAGCGCTAAAGTATCAGTATCGACCAGCCGCCGTCAGGGGGCAGAAAGGAGCCATGTGATGCGTCAGTTTACCGCTATGAAGAACTACCACTCCGCCCGTGGCTTCTATTATGCCTATGAGGCTCGCTATGCGGGCTATGCTTATGCTGCGCCTGTGCGCCACGGCTGCTGATCGCTGACCTCGTTCATTTGGAAGGGGCCTTGCCACGGCGGCGAGGCCCTTTTTTTGATGAAATACCATGGCAAACAATTCAGATTTTGAAGGAGAAGACAAGATGAAAAAGTTTTTTGCTCTGCTGCTGGCTCTGGCTATGGTGCTGTCCCTGGCCGCTTGCGGCTCCGCCTCCAATGAGAGCGCGGACCCCCAGGGCGGTGACGATGCCGCCCAGTCCTTTACCGTAGGCGTGTGCCAGCTGGTGCAGCACCCCGCGCTGGACGCCGCCACCCAGGGCTTTGTGGACGCACTGACCGCCGAGCTGGGTGACGCTGTCGCCATCGATGTGCAGAACGCCTCCGGCGAGCCCACCAACTGCTCCACCATCGTCAACGGCTTCGTGTCCGCCGATGTGGACCTGATTATGGCCAACGCCACCCCCGCCCTCACCGCTGCGGCCTCCGCCACTGCCGACATCCCCGTGCTGGGCACCTCCATCACCGCCTATGATGCGGCTCTGGAGCTGGATAACTTCAACGGCGTGGTGGGCGGCAACATCTCCGGCACCTCCGACCTGGCCGACCTGAAGGAGCAGGCCGCCATGATTCTGGAGTGGTTCCCCGAGGCCAAGACGGTGGGTCTGCTGTTCTGCTCCGCCGAGGCCAACTCCCGCTACCAGGTGGACGTGGTCACCGCCGAGCTGACCGCCGCCGGTGTGGCGTGTGTGGAGTTCGCTTTCACCGATTCCAACGACGTGTCCTCCGTGACCCAGAAGGCCTGCGACAGCTGCGACGTGCTGTACATCCCCACGGACAACACCGCCGCCTCCAACATGGAGTCCATCAATAACGTGGCCCTGGCCGCCGGCAAGGCTGCCATCGTGGGCGAGGCGGGCATGCTGGGCGGCTGCGGCGTAGCTACCCTGTCCATCAGCTACTACGACCTGGGCGTCACCACCGGCAAGATGGCCGCCCGCATCCTCAAGGGTGAGGCCGACGTGTCCACCATGCCCATTGAGTACGCCCCCGTCACCCGGATGTACAGCCCCGCTGCCTGCGAGGCCCTGGGCATCACCCCTGTGGGGGGCTACGAGGCTGCCGAGTAAGGCAGACCTGACAGAAATCGCAACGCCCCGTCCCGGGCTGTTTGCCCGGGGCGGGGCGCTTATGGAGGAAACCATGATCGTATCTTTGCTCAATGCAATGCCCGGCGCCGTGGCCCAGGGCCTGGTGTGGGGTCTGATGGCCATCGGCGTCTACCTCACCTTCCGGGTGCTGGACGTGGCGGATCTGACGGTGGACGGCTCTCTGGCCACCGGCGGCGCCGTGTGCGTCATGCTGATTCGCGGCGGCGTCAACCCCTGGCTGGCGCTGCTGTGCGCGGCGCTGTGCGGCGCCGTGGCCGGCTTCATCACCGGCGAGCTCCACACCCGCTGCGGCATCCCCGCCATTCTGGCGGGTATTCTCACCCAACTGTCCCTGTACTCCGTCAACCTGCGGATCATGGGCGGCAAGGCCAACCAGGCTGTGGGCGTGGATAAATACCCCCTGCTGCTGTCCCAGCGCTTCGTGCGTACGCTGAATCTCACCAACCCCCTGCCCCTGCTGCTGCTCTTCACCGCCGTGCTGGTGCTGTTTCTCTACTGGCTGTGCGGCACCGAGTGGGGCTGCGGCTTCCGGGCCACCGGCGCCAACGCTCACATGGCCCGTGCCCAGGGCATCCACACCGGGCGCAACACCGTCATCGGCCTGGCCCTCAGCAACGCCATCGTGGCCATGGCCGGCGGCCTGCTTGCCCAGTACCAGGGCTCTGCCGACGTGAATATGGGCCGGGGCGCCATCGTCATCGGCCTGGCCTCCGTCATCATCGGCGAGAGCGTGCTGGGCAAGGTGGTGCGCAACTACGCCCTGCGGCTTTGCAGCGTGTCCGTGGGCGCGGTGATCTACTATATCGTCCTTCAGGTGGTGCTGCAGCTTGGCCTGAACACCAATGATTTGAAGCTGCTGTCCGCCATCATCGTGGCCCTGTTCCTGGCGGTGCCCTACTGGCGCGCCCACAGGACAGGGAAGAAGGGAGGGCCGCGCCATGCTTGAAATCCGTGACATTCGCAAGACCTTCCACCCCGGCACGGTCAATGAAAAAATTGCCCTGGACGGCGTCAGCCTGACGCTGGAAACGGGCCAGTTCGTCACCGTTATCGGCGGCAACGGCGCCGGAAAATCCACCATGCTCAACGCCGTGGCCGGTACGCTGCCCATAGACAGCGGCTCCATCGTCTTAGACGGCGTGGACATCACCCACATGCCGGAATACCGCCGGGCCAAGTACCTGGGCCGGGTGTTCCAGGACCCCATGATGGGCACCGCCGGCGATATGTGGATCGAGGAAAACCTGGCCCTGGCCGCCATGCGGGGCAAGCGCCGGGGCTTCCGCTGGGGCGTGAAAAAGGAGGACAGGGAGTTCTTCCGCCAGCAGCTTGCCACGTTGGAGCTGGGGCTGGAGGATCGGCTCACCGTGAAAACCCGCCTGCTCTCCGGCGGCCAGCGCCAGGCGCTGACGCTGCTGATGGCGGCCCTGGAAAAGCCCAAGCTGCTGCTGCTGGACGAGCACACCGCCGCCCTTGACCCCCGCACCGCCGCCAAGGTGCTGGAGATTTCCGACCGCATTGTGGCGGAGAACCACCTGACAACCCTGATGGTGACCCACAACATGCGAGACGCCATCGCCCACGGCGACCGGCTCATTATGATGGACGGCGGCCGCATCGTGCTGGACATCTCCGGCGAGGAGAAAAAGAAGCTGACGGTGCAGGATCTGCTGCAGCGCTTCGGCCAGGCCAGCGGCAGCCAGGAGGCCAACGACAAGATGCTGCTGGGCTGACGCCCTTTTCTAACACAAAGAGACCGCCTCATGGGCGGTCTCTTTTATGTGGATAAGAAGTGGCCTTATTCCGGCAGCACCCGGGCTGCGCCGATGTAGTTTTTGGCGTAATAGCTCTCGTACAGGGAGCTGATGATGACACCCCGGCTGGTGCTGGCGTGGATGAACAGGCCGCCTCCGATGTAAATGCCCACGTGGGCGATGCGTCCATCGCCGTAGAAGGAGAAGAACACCAGATCGCCCATATCCCGCTCCTCGGCGGTGACAGGGGTGGCGCTGCGGTACTGATCGGCGGCGCCGTGATAGAGGCTGTAGCCAAACTCCTTGAACACCGCCATGGTGAAGCCGGAGCAGTCGGTGCCGCTCTTGCTGGACCCGCCGTAGCGATACCGGGTGCCCAGCCACTCCTGGGCCAGGGCCACCAGATCCTCCCGCTCGGTGGTGACGGCGGAGGTGTCCTCATAGTCCTCATAGTGGGCCAGGTGGGCATATTGGCTCTCCACATAGCCGGTGACATCGCCGAAGGTGACCAGATACCAGCCGTCCTGAATGTCCTCCAAGTGGGCGGCCTTGCCGTCGCGCAGCGTCAGCAGGGAGGTCTTCTTGTCCGTCTCCTGCCACACGTTCACGCGGTCTTCGCATTCGATTTCGATGGCGTCGTATTCCTCCAGCAGCGCCGCCACGTAGGCGCGCTTTGCAATTTCGTCGGTGGCCTGCCCCAGCACCTCCGTCAGCGTCAGTCGGCTGTCGGCCAGGGTGATATCCCTATCCTGCAGGGCGCCCAGCAGCGCCGCGGAAGCGTCATCCAGCTCCACCGGGGCGGTTGCGCAGGCCGTGGTCACAAGACCGGCCGCCACCGCCAGTGCCAACACAAGGCACAATAGTTTCCGGGTAAACATGATATTTCCGTCCTGATTCATAGATTTCTCTCCTAAAAACGAAACTATTATACCACACTGCCCGGTAAAAGGCCATAGAAAGGGCCTGCGGCCCCGGTTTTTTGGAGGATTGCACAGAATCGCTTGCACGATATGCCTATTCTGTGCTATCATATAGGCAAATAATGCGCATTGGGAGGACGTATGGAGCCGTTACAGTATGAGCAGCGGGGCTATCTCCGGGAGAATTTCCGCCTTTTCCACCTGGCGGACAACGCCCACGAGACCTTTTCCTTTCACTATCATACCTTTCATAAGATCATTTTCCTGCTGGCAGGCCGGGCGGACTACGCCATCGAAGGGGAGCACTACCACCTGCAAAGCGGCGACTGCGTGCTGGTAGGCCGGGGCAGCATCCACCGCCCGGAGGTGGCCGACGGCGACTTCTACGAGCGGATGATCCTCTATATCTCCCCATCCTATCTCCGCAGCCTGACCGAGGGCGAGGATATGGGGGAGTGCTTCGCTCTGGCCCAGCAGCAGTTCCGCTACGTGTTCCACGTGGCGGCGGGGGACGGCATACGGGAGCTGTTTGGTCGGCTGGAACGGGCCGGGATAGAGGGCGGCTTCGGCGGTGCGCTGCTGCAAGAGGCCTTGTTCGCCCAGCTGATGGTGGCGGTGAACCGCCGCGTCCTCCGGGGCGACAGCGTGGACGCCCACACCGGCGACACCAAGGTGCTGGACATCCTCCACTATCTCAACACCCATCTGACGGACCCCCTGTCCATTGACGACCTGGCGGGCCGGTTCTACCTGAGCAAATACCACATGATGCGCCGCTTTCGGGCGGAGACAGGGTACAGCATCCACAGCTACGTCACGGAAAAGCGCCTCCTCCTGGCCCAGCAGCTGCTCCAATCCGGCGCTGCCCTCACCGACACGGCGGAGCGCTGCGGCTACCAGGACTATTCCACCTTCTCCCGGGCCTATAAAAAGCGGTTTGGCTGCACCCCCTCCCGCCGCCCGGCCCGGGAATAGGCGAAATTACGGCAATCTGCCCCTTTACTTTCGCTTGCGAAAGTGTTATACTCACACAGTAAAGTGTAAAAGTACCCAAGGAGGCGAAGCTATGGCTATCAGAGCAGCCAAGTCCAAAATTGCCAAGAAGGAGAAGAGCGACCTTCTCTATCGCGCCATTCTCACGTTGGAGACCCCGGAGGAGTGCTATCAGTTCTTCCAGGATCTGTGTACCATCTCGGAGCTGCGCGCCATGGAGCAGCGCTATGAGGTGGCCACGCTGCTGAACGAGGGCATGATCTACCAGGAGATCCTGGAGAAAACCGGCGCCTCCAGCGCCACCATCAGCCGCGTCAACCGCAGCCTCATCAACGGCGCCGGCGGCTATGAGAGCGTGCTGGAAAAGATGAAAGACAGCGATACATGAGCGCCTATGAGGCCCTGGCCGGGGCCTATGACGGCCTGACCCGGGACGTGGCCTATGCCCGCCGGGCCGACTTTCTGGAAAAGCTGATGGCGCGCAGCCGCATCGGCAGCCACACGGTGCTGGATTTAGCCTGCGGCACCGGCACCATGACCTGGTTGCTGGCGGCGCGGGGCCACGAGATGATCGGCGTGGACGGCAGCGAGGATATGCTCGCCCAGGCCATGAGCAAGACGGGGGAGGGGATACCGCCCCTGTTCCTCCACCAGTCCATGCCCCGGCTGGATTTATACGGCACGGTAGACGCCGCTGTCTGCTGCCTGGACAGCCTGAACTACCTCACCGCCCCCGCCGACGTGCGCCGCACCTTCGCCCGGCTCCATCTCTTCATCGCCCCCGGCGGTGTGCTGGTGTTTGACATCAACGGCCCCGCCAAGTTCGCCGCCCTGGACGGCCAGGTGTATTTGGACGAGAACGAGAACAGCTATTGCGTCTGGCGGACGGAAGTGACCCGTGGCGTGTGCCACTACTACGTGGACCTGTTCCGCCGGCAGCCAAACGGCGCCTGGCGCCGCAGCTTTGAGCACCACCGCCAGCGGTGCTACACTGTGGCCCAGCTGACGGCGTGGCTCCACGAGGCGGGCTTTACCGACGTTCGCACCTACGGCGACGGCGTGCTGCGTCGGCCCCGGCAGGACGAGCAGCGGATTTACTTCTCCGCCATTCGGAAATAAACCATTGCCCCGCTCCTTCGGGGGCGGGACTCTTCTGCAAAGGAATGACTATCATGGATCGTATTGTTCGCGCAATTTCTTCTGACGGCATGGTGCAGGCGGCGGCTATCAGCAGTCGTGGTATCGTAGAGCGTGCCCGCCAGATTCACCACACCCTGCCGGTGGCCACGGCGGCGTTGGGCCGGGCGTTGTCCGGCTGCAGCCTGATGGGCAACGCCCTGAAGGGCCACGGCGCCAGCCTGACGCTGCAAATCAAGGGCGGCGGCCCTTTGGGCACCGTGCTGGCGGTGTCCGATGCGGAGGGCAACGTCCGGGGCTACGTGGTCAACCCCGCCGTGGATATTCCCCTGCGTCCTGACGGCAAACTGGACGTGGGTACCGCCGTGGGCAGCGAGGGCACGCTGACGGTCATCAAGGACCTGCACATGAAGGAGCCCTACGTGGGCACCGTGGACCTGCTGGGGGGCGAGATCGCCGAGGACATCGCCGCCTACTTTGTGGAGTCGGAGCAGATTCCCACCGCCTGCGGCCTTGGGGTGCTGGTGGATCGTGACCAGAGCGTGAAGGCCGCCGGCGGCTACCTCATCCAGCTCATGCCCGGCGCGAACGAGGACACCATCTGCAAGGTGGAGGGCGGCATCATGGCGGCCTCCAGCGTGTCGGCCCTCCTGGCGGAGGACGATGACCCGGAGCACCTGCTGCGCACCGTCATGTCCGACTTTGACCTGAAAATCCTGGATTCCACCCCCGTGGAATACCGCTGCTACTGCTCCCGTGACCGGGTGGAGCGGGCGCTGATCTCCCTGGGCCGTGACGAACTGGAAGCCATTCTCCGTGACCAGGGCGGCTGTCAGATGACCTGCCAGTTCTGCGACGCGGTGTACGATTTCTCCGCCGCCGATCTGGAAAAGCTGCTGCAGGAGATTTGACAGACCATATAATACGCAAAAAGCCACAAGCCATGCAGGCCGCAAGCCATGGGCTTGCGGTCTTTTGTCGAAACGGGATGGAAATTTTCTCCATGGCAGCCTTTGACATACGCCCCACTCTATCCTATAATGTGGAGGAAATGATTCATACCGGGAAAGGAGATTATCCTATGTTGTTTTCTGCCAAAGAGGCCATCCGCCGCCGCAAGAGCGTCCGCACCTTTGACGGCACCGGCGTCATCGTGGCTGAGCGGGAGGCCCTGCTCGCCTATGTGGCGGACGCCGCCAATCCCTTCGGCGTGCCGGTGGAGTTCCGCCTGCTGGACAGCGCCGCCCACGGCCTTACCAGCCCCGTGGTGGTGGGGGCCGACCTGTATCTGTGCGCCAAGGTGGGCCGTCAGCCCCACTACGAGCTGGCCTATGGCTACAGTTTCGAGAGCGCCTGTCTCTACGCCGCCTCCCTGGGCCTGGGCACGGTGATGCTGGCTGCGTCCATCAACCGCCCCGCCTTTGAGGCCGCCATGGCCCTCACCGGCGACGAGGTGATGGCGGTGGCCAGCCCTGTGGGTCACGCCGCTCAAAAGCGTTCCGTCCGGGACACGCTGATGCGCAAGGGCTTGAAGGCCGACGACCGCATTGCCTTTGAAAAGCTGTATTTCCGTGGCGATTTCTCCGCCGCCCTGTCCCCGGCCCAGGCGGGGGACTTCGCCTCCGCGTTGGAGCTGATGCGCTGGGCCCCCTCCGCCACCAATAAGCAGCCCTGGCGGGCGGTGGTGGCGGGCGACACCGTCCATTTCTACGAGGAGCGCACCATGCGGGACACCCCGCTGGGGGACATCCAGAAGGTGGATATGGGCATCGCCCTGTGTCATTTCGACCTGACCATGCAGGAGGAGGGCCACACAGGCCGCTTCACGTTCGCCGACCCCGGCCTCGCCGCCCCGGAACGCACGGAGTATATCGTGTCCTATGTGAAAGAGAAGTGAGCTTACCTATATGATAAAAATGCCGTCAGCCCGAAAGCTGACGGCATTTTCTATGCGGCTTTATTTGGTGTAGCTGCCCAGGAAAGCAAGGCTCTCCTTGGGATGGCGCTCCATGGTGGCCCGATCTACCGCCATCAGGCCGAAGGTCATGGCGTAGCCCTTTTGCCACTCAAAGTTGTCCATCAGGCTCCAGTAGCAGTAGCCCTTGACGGGAAGACCGTCGCTGATGCAGCGTTCCACCCCGGCCAGCGCCCGCCGGATGAATTCCACCCGGCGGCTGTCGTCGGCCACGGCCACACCGTTTTCCGTTACGATCAGATCGCCCTTGAAATCCTCATGCACCTTGCGGAGAACATGCGCCAGCGCCTGGGGGTAGAACTCGTACTCCATCTGGGTCAGCTCCGCGCCCTGGGGGGCGGGCAGCTGACCCTGGGGGCCGAAC
Source organism: Oscillospiraceae bacterium (assembly GCA_017448145.1). Lineage (GTDB taxonomy): Bacteria > Bacillota > Clostridia > Oscillospirales > Oscillospiraceae > Vescimonas. Next base: position 35,752 of record JAFSMA010000131.1, read on the forward strand.
AGGGTGCGGGTGTAGTTCTGCACACCCAGGAAATCATCGTCCCGGATATAGGGCAGATAGTGGCGGAACTCCTCGTCCCACTCCGCCGCAGCGGCGGCCTCGCCCCCCTCTGCCGCCTGGCAGTCGTGCATGGAGAGGGTGATGCCCACCTGCATATGGGGGTACAGGGCCTTGATGGCCGCCTTGGCCGCCTGATGGGCCCGGAACACCAGAATGTCGCCCTCGGTCGTGCGGGAGGAGACGAAGATCTGGGGCTGGGGCGTGCCGAACACCTGGGCGTTCTCCATGGCAGCGTACTTCATGTTCTCCATCATCTTCTCAAAGTTCATGCCTACCTGCACGGTGCCCTCGGCGCTCTTGGCCTGGGCCGCCTGCTGGGCCATCAGCATATACCGCTTGGAGATGGCGGCCAGCTGCAAGCCCATGTTGGCCTCGTTGATGGTGCAGATATAGCGCAGCTCGCCGCCCAGTTTTTCCGTTACATAAGCGGCGTAGCGGCGGAAGTATTCGATGGTGCTCTCCGCCTCCCAGCCGCCCTTGCGGATGAGCCAGGCCGGGGAGGTGAAGTGGTGGAGGGTGACGATGGGTTCTACTCCATTTGCCTTGCAGCAGGCGATGACCTGGCGGTAATGCTCGATCTCCTGCTCGTCAAACTTGCCCTCCTCCGGCTCGATGCGGGCCCACTCAATGGAGAAGCGGTAGGCGTTCAGCCCCGCCCGGGCCAGCAGTGCAATGTCCTCCTCATAGCGGTGGTAGTGGTCGCAAGCCAACCCGCTGGGCTCGGCAAAGCTGGTGTGGGGCAGCCGCTCCTGGGCCCAGTAGTCGCTGTGGATGTTGTTGCCCTCCACCTGATGGGCCGCCGTGGCGGCACCGATGAAAAATCCCTTGGGAAAAGCCATGTTTTGCCCTCCTTATGACAGTTTTACACACTTGCCGTGGGTGATGCCGTTTTCGTTGAAGGTGTCCACTTGCACCCAGTAGTCCCGGCCCTTTACCAGCGCGCCCACCCGGTGGGCCCCGGCGGCAAACACCATGTCGCTGTGGTACAGCTTTTCGGGGTCGTTGCCAAAGAGAATGTTGTAGCCCACAGCGCCCTCCACGGGCGCAATGTCCACGGTCATATCCAGACCGTTGTTCTCCCGGCGGCAGGTGAAGTCCGCCGCGGCGGGAGCGTCACCATCCCCCAAACCGAACACCCGCAGGCCCGACACGCAGGGGGCCTGGCCGTAGGGCACCGCCATGTCCTGCAGCCGCAGGTACCGGGCACCAAAGCCCTCGGGGCGCACCAC